>JAKITT010000042.1 GCA_021647945.1 Candidatus Polarisedimenticolaceae bacterium | reverse complement strand
CATGTATAGGATCAGTCCGCAGGCGGTGTTTTTCAAACAAATTGAGCTGCAATAAATGAAGTATTTGCTGCATGTTCTTCTTTAGGGAGGCTCTGATTAAGTCTGGTTGGAATTAGGTTGAGATGAAACTGTTCCGATTTGTATCGAAGTGAGCTGGAATAGTCACTCTATTGTAGCGATCTTCGGGGCGAATCGGGGCAGTTTCAGCCAGCCTAAAGCAATCATGACTTAATCAGAGCCTCCTTAGCTTTGACTGAGACTTTAAGAATGCCAGAAGCAGATAAACACACATTGTGTAGTGGTGGTACACCCGACCCAAGTTTTACTTTGAGGTGACGGGTTTGCGTTCAATAAAAAAGAGGTTCAGGGGTGTAGTTGGTGCTGTGCCTGTCGGCTCGCCAAGGCACTTTTGTTGGATTTATTATCCTTAGATGGTTCAGCAGCCATCATTATCTTGAAAGAGGGGTAGTCGACCTTTTTAAAGTCTCGGTGCAGCGCCTGCAATGTCTGTTCATTATCCACCTTCAGCAACTCGGTCATGCCTTGATAGAGCAGCCGAATAAGTCGATTGAGGGAGATTTTGTGCGTCTGGCCGGTGGTTTCAAAGAGCCAATCACTCAATTGCATGAAATTTTGAAATGGCTGATCCGCAAGGATCAACGGCATGCTCTGTTTGAAACGGCCTGAGTTGGCGATCATCTCCCAATAGCGGGCGAAGCGGTTTAACCGCTGCATGGTGATGAAGTCGATACGGTCATTACAGAGCAGGTTGTAGGGAGGCATCGGGTTATAACGCATTTGATAGTGCTCGTCATGACGTGCAATGGGCACCCCCTTTAACCGCTTTAGGATGCCGACTTGAATCTCATGTGGATTGAGTGCCACCAACTGGTCAAAACCTTGGGCAAATCCTGCCATATCTTCACCCGGCAGGCCGATGATCAGATCGGCATGCATGTGGGCATTGGAGTGCTCACGCAGCCAGCGCAGGCACTCGGCAGAGCGTTGGTTGTCCTGCTTGCGGCTGATCAGTTGCTGCACTTCAGGATTGAAGCTCTGGATGCCGATCTCCAACTGCAATGTACCGTTAGGGAAGCGTGCTATACGCGCCTTTAGTGCATCGGGCAGATGGTCTGGAATCACCTCAAAGTGGAGAAATAGTGAGTCATCCAGCCGTTCAAGAAAGAAGTCTAAAACAGCACAGCTGCTATCGATATTGAGATTGAAGGTGCGGTCGGTAAACTTAAAGTGCCTGACGCCACGTTGGTAGAGTTGATCCATCGCAGTAAGAAAATCTTCAATATCAAAATGGAGACAGCTCTTATCTAAGGCTGAGAGGCAGAACTCGCATTTGAATGGACAGCCGCGTGAGGCCTCAACATAGATGATGCGATTGGCGATATCTTTATCAGTGAAGTGGGGGTAGGGAAGAGCCAGATCATCCAATGCAAGCGGTACCGCTTGGATCACCTTCTCCTCTGGTTTGTCCCCTTTCAGGAGGTCTCTACAGAGCTCAGCAAAGGCCAGATCAGCTGCGCCACAAATCAGGTAGTCGGCCATCTCAACCACGCGCTCCCCCTGCCACTCATGGCTCACCTCAGGACCGCCAATGACAATGATGGTCTCAGGGCTGATCGCCTTGAGCAGCGCAATGAGTTGAGTGCTCTGTTCGATATTCCAGATGTAGATGCTAATACCGATGATATGAGGCTGATGAGCAAGCAACTGCTCAGCGATATCAATGGGGCGCTGCTCCAGAGTGAACTCAAAGAGTGCTGTCTCTCTCTCCAGCTCGGCCATATTGGCCAGCAAATAGCGGAGCCCCAGTGAGGCGTGAAAATAGCGTGCATTGATGGTGCTGAGAAGAATCTGAGTCTGTGACACGATGTAGGTCTGGATGGTGGCTATTGTAACGTATGGATTCTACACGGGTTTAGCCCAGCTGCTAAGCAGGCTCTGAACAGGTTATGATGGCGCTCAATTTTAGTTGATAGATTTTTGAGATTAGGTACAAAGCTCAGTCATTCAGATGATTCACTGTTGGAGCGGCGCCTCGCGGCGAGGGCACCGCTCCTACAGACTCTTTACATAGACATGCTGAGCTTTAGCGAATCTTCTGCTTTAGTGCAACCAGACTTAATCAGAGCTTCCCAACTCATCCGCTGGTGGGTTGCTATAGTGCAGCCGCATCATCGTCCACTCCGCCAACCGGAGTTGGATATGACCATTGATGGTGCTCTCAGGATAGAGTCCATCAGCATTGGGTAGACCTGCGGCTTGACCGGTTAATAACTCCATCGCCTGCTCAACATGAGAGACGGCGTAGATGTGGAACTCACCCCGTTCAACCGCTTCAATCACCCGATGCCGCAGCATCAACTCCTTCATGTTGGCTTCAGGTATGATGACCCCCTCATTGCCTGTCAGTCCCCGTTTTTGGCAGACGTCGAAGAAACCCTCGATCTTTTCACACACCCCTCCAATCGCCTGTACCTGACCGTGTTGATTGATTGAACCGGTGATGGCCAACGACTGTTTGATAGGGATGTCGCCCAGTGCTGACAGTAGGGCGCAGAGTTCAGCGACGGAGGCGCTATCCCCTTCAATGCTGCCATAGGTCTGTTCAAAGACTAGACTGGCTGAGACTGAGAGGGGTTGGTGTTTGGCGTAACGGCTGGCCAGATAGGAGGAGAGGATCATCACCCCTTTAGAGTGGATGGTGCCGGCCTGGGCCACCTCTCGCTCAATGTCGATCACCTCACCCGCTCCGAGGCGGGCAGTGGCACTGACCCGAGCCGGTACACCAAAAGCAAAATCGCCCAATTGGATAACCATCAATGCATTAACTTGTGCCAGCTGAGTACCCTCAGTTGAGATCAGCAATGTGCCGGCTAAAATCTCTTCAAACATCTGCTCTTGATACTGGCTGACGCGCCGCTCCTGGGCAGCAATGGCCGTCTGTACATCCTCTGTTTGAGTCACTTTACTGCTACGTGCTTTGGCACAGAAATCTGACTCTCTGAGTAGATCACTCAGGCTGCCGAGGTGCAGTGAGAGCTTGTTACCATGCCCAGCTCGGCGCACGCTCTCTTCGATGATTCGACCCACTCCTGTGCGGTCGATTGTCTGTAGCCCTTCGCGTTTCTGCAAGGTGGCGATGAGCTGTGCGTAGAGCTTGTCGTTATGATCTTCGCGTGACATCGTTTCAGAGAAATCAGCCGTCACTTTAAATAGCAGGCTGAATTCAGGGTCATACTCTTTCAACATGTAATAGAGCTGTCGGCTGCCGATAATCAGCACCTTCAGATTGATCGGGATGGGTTGTGGCTCCAGAGAGATAGTGGTGACCAAACTCATTAGTCGCTCAATCGACTCAATACGCACCTCCTCTGCTCGCAACGCCCGTTTTAGCCCCTCCCAGGCGTAGGGGGTGTTGAGAATGCGCTCGGCATCAAGGATCAGATAACCGCCATTGGCGCGATGCAGTGCACCCGCTTTAATCATGGTGAAGTCGGTCATCAGGGTGCCGAAATGGGCGATATGTTCGACCCGGCCGATCAGGTTTTGGTAGGTAGGGCTATCTTCATAAATAATGGGTGCGCCGGTCACCTCATCATTATCGACCAGCGTATTGATCCGATAACGAGAGAACTCCGGGTTCTGACTGGTTCGTTTTTTCCCCTCTTCACCCTCCGCCTCACGGAAAATTTCACCATGTTCAACAATGTCGTGATGCACGGCATTCAGGTAGTCGATAACCGCTGGAATTGGCTGGTAACTCTGTAGTAACTCATTGATCATCTGAGCAACGGTGGCCTCTATAACCTGCCGCTCCAATGCCTTATAGCTTTTATGGATCTCGCGCTGCCAGATAGGCATGCGGGACATCGCTTTGTTCAGCTCCTCACGGATATCATCCAGATTGGCCTCAATCTTTTCCTGCTCCTCTTCAGAGAGCTTTTTAAAGGCATTATGATCAAGGATATTGCCATCTTTGGAGGGGGCCAGAGTGTACCCTTTGGGGGTGTGCAGCAGTGCCACACCCTTATCAGCGGCCCGCTGATTGAGTGCTGTCGCCGCTTCATCCTCCTCCTGTTTGAATTTAGTACTGATCTCGAGTGAGCGGGCACCAAACTCATCACTCTGAAAGGCGGCCGGAATGGCGTTAAGCAGGTCATCAATCAGCTGCTCCATATCATGTTGCAGTTTTCGACCTATGCCTGAGGGGAGTTGTAGAGCGCGTGGTGTGTGTGGATGGTCAAAATTGGCCACATAGCACCAATCGACCGGGGTGGGTTCACTCTCTGCTTTGCTCTGCAGCTCTTGGTCAACTACCGTATGTCGTCCCAACCCAGGGGAACCCATGACGTAGAGGTTATAGCCCTCATACGGCATGCCAATACCAAACTTAATTGACTCCAGTACACGTTTCTGGCCGATTATTTCAGATAAGTTTTCAATATCAGCCGTACTATCAAATGTCAGTTGTTCAAGATCACAAGCGTGGTAGAGCTGGGTAGGGTCAAGCCTTTTCACTGCATTTTTCCTCTCTGTTATTTACTATCTGTGGTGAGTGGACGGTTTGTCAGTTCATGACCCAATGTATCAAATTTTTTCTGCATGAACTGATACCTGACAGGTGGATAATCTTTTAAACCATAGTAGGTCTCTAGCTTTTTACGTGCGCGTTCAGAGAGGATCTGATAGATGCCCTCTACCTCAATGGTTAATTCTTGGTTTTGACCACTGGGCAGGGTTAAAAATAGGCTTCTGGTCTCCAAAGGTTCAATCCGATTATCACTTAACTCAATCATGATAGGTTTCCAGATAATGAGGCGCCGGATATGCAACGCTTCTGTTTGTAGATCTCTGCCCACTTTATTGACCAGTTTAGCAGTTATAAAAACTTCTCGATCCGGGTCACCTGTAGGGAATTTATGTCCTGCGCCGCTGTTGGTGATGTCAACTCTGAGCTCTCTGTTATCGAGTGGTATGACTTGGATGGTCAACGCCTTTGCCACCTGTTCTGGTGAGTTACCGCCCCGCCAGAGATGACGCCCCCCTTTATGTGATTTCATGCCTGAGACCAATGGGCGTGTTACTTCGGGCATATGACAGGTTTGGCAGCGGTAGCCTTGACTGATATAGGGGCCGTTCTTCCACTCATCACCCGTACCACATATGCCAGATCTCATTAGTGAGAAGGGGGTTTCGGCCACTTCATGGCACCCCAGGCAGATGCTTTCAGAGAGAAAACGCTCATCATAGGCGACGGGGTGCGGTGCATTAAGTTGCTCAGCGGGATAGGGACCGTAGATGATGCCGTCTCGCAGATGACAGGCGGCACAGGTGACCCCCTCTTGTTGTAGTTGAGCATCAAAACGGCGGTTGGGTTCAAACTGAGGCTCACTTAAGTCACCATTCTTAAATTGGGTAATGCGCCGTTGTAGTTGATTCTCGAGAGGAGTGTGGCAGGTAAGACAAGACCAGGTCTGCTTATCTTTCTTCCAGTAGGCTTGGAAGAAAGGGTCAGTATAGGCTGCGGCATGCATGGTGGTGCGCCACTCAGCATAGATCGCTTGATGACAGTCGCCACAAGCGCTCGCGTTGATGGATGTTAGCCCTTTTGGAATCTCTTGGTAGGGAACACCAACGGCAGTGGCCTCATTGAGCTCGTAAATTTGTGTTTGGCCACACCCTGTAAGTAGAAAGAGGCTAACCTGTAGCAGGGCAATTAGATGATTTTTCATCGCTATTTTAAGTTGTTACTCAAAGGGGTTGGTAACTATTCAGCGTGTTTAGATTTTGCCTCAGATTGAGGCATCTTCGCACGGAATAGAGGGAGCATATAGGGCATATGCGACCGATTGAGTACGAAAATAACGAAGCGTTGAGGCAAAAGATGAATACGCTGAGTAGTTACGGGATTGTTGCCCGATCTCTCCCCCCTTATTCAGAGGCTCCTTAGAGGATTGTGATCTTCACTCTTCGTGAAAAAAGCAGTAGGTATTACGCCCTCTCTTTTTAGCTGAATACATCGCTGTATCCGCTGTTTTGAGAAGCTTCTCTGCCTGATTGGTTATATCTGACAGAAATGAGATGCCAATACTGACGCCAACCTGCAATGAGTTATCTTTGTAGGAAACCGGCTCTTCAACAGAGGCAAGGAGTCGTTTGGCGAGTTGAGAGGCATTTGCTGTACCTTGAATGCACTCCAAAACAACTACAAACTCATCGCCACCAATCCGAGCAACTGTATCGGTTGTTCTAATGGATCGTTTGATGCGGCTAGCCACCTCTTGTAGTACCGCGTCACCCGCATCATGGCCGAAATCATCATTGATCGGCTTGAATTTATCGAGATCCAGGTACATCAAAGCCAGGTCTGTATTGTTTCTCTTTGCCCGCATTATCGCTCGTTCAAGGTGGATATTGAACATGTTGCGGTTGGGCAATTTTGTTAATTGATCATGATGGGCAAGATAGCTGATTTTCTCTTCCGCCTCCTTGCGCTCGGTGATGTCACGAATAATGCCGATGAACTGCCGCTCAGTGTTGATATTAATTTCACTGATGGTGAGTTCAATAGGGAAGTCGCAGCCTTTACTGTTCAGCCCAGTAACCTCAACGCAACTTCCTAGTATGCTGGCCTTCCCTCCAGCGGTGTATCGCTCCAGTCCGTGCAGATGTTTGCTGCGAAAATTCTCTGGCATCAACATGCAGACATTGTGATCAAGCACCTCTTCAGCAGAGTAGCCAAATATCTGTTCAGCCGCCCGATTGTAGCTCTGGACAATGCCTTTTTCATTGATGCTGATGATGGCGTCAACGACCGATTCCAGAATAGTATTTAACCGGGTTTCAGCCCTCACCCTTACAATCTGTTCTTCTTTGAGTTCAGATTGTAAGGTTTTAATCTGAAGTTCAAGGTTGGCGGTAGACTTTGATCCGTTGCTATTATTGGCCATAAATTTTATGTGGTTTTATTCCATGGAAGTGGTGGAAATATAGCATAACATTCGTGGTTGCGTTGGGGCTGTGACCCCACTGGCCTGAAGCAATCATGGCTTATTCAGAGGCCCCTTAGGCAAATGAGATTAGTCGTCTCACCTTGAATCGGCGCCCTTTAATCTTCCCTTCTGAGAGCTGTTTGAGGGCTTTTTTGCGGATAGTACGGTCAATAGCGACATAGGCTATGTGATCGAAAATATCGATATTGCCCACCAGATTGCCAGGAATGCCCCCATCACCCGTCAGTGCACCAAGTATATCGCCGGGGCGGACTTTATCTTTCCGGCCGCCATCAATACAGAAGGTAACCATCGGTGATTGCAGTTTGACCGTCTCATCAATCTCCAGATTTTTTAGTCTCTCAACTTTGATTGGCTGCTTTAGATACTCCTCCAATGTATTGATTCGATAGGCCTCTGAGGGAATAAAGAGACTGATAGCGGCCCCTTTTTTACCGGCGCGGCCGGTACGGCCAATACGGTGGATATGTACCTCTGGGTCACGTGAGAGTTCAAAGTTGATCACCATCCCAAGCTCTTTGATATCTAGGCCACGGGCAGCGACATCGGTGGCGACTAGAATGGGGCAGCTCTTGTTGGAGAACATCACCAACACCTGATCACGCTCCTTTTGGTCGAGATCACCGTGCAGTGCCAACGCTTCAAAACCGCGCTGCTGTAGCTCCTCCATCACCTCATGGCACTGTTGACGAGTGTTGCAGAAAACAACCGTTGATTCAGGTTTGTACTGTGTCAATAGTGCGGCCATGGTTCTCACCCGCTGGCCCTTCTCCACCTCGTAGAAGTGCTGCTTGATATTACTCTCAGAGTGGCTGGTATCCACCGTAACCATGAGTGGGTCGCGCTGGAGACGGCTGCTCATTGTCTTGATTGAATCAGGATAAGTAGCGGAGAAGAGCAGTGTCTGCCGTTTGTTTGATGTTTCAGCCACAACGGCTGCAATATCATCATAAAAACCCATATCGAGCATACGATCGGCTTCATCCAGTACCAATGTCTCAACATTACGTAGCAGCAGCGTACCTTTTTTAATATGTTTTAAAATCCTGCCCGGTGTGCCCACCACGATGTGTGCACCATGTTCCAATGAACCTACTTGCGGACCAAATGGTTTCCCGCCACAGAGGCTAACAAGCTTGGTGTTGGGTTGGCAGCGAGCCAATCGACGAATCTCCTTACCCACTTGGTCGGCCAATTCACGTGTTGGGCAGAGCACCAGTGCCTGGATACGGTAGTTAGCAACATTCAACTTGTGTAGTAAACCGATGCCAAAGGCGGCGGTTTTGCCACTGCCTGTTTTTGCCTGTGCAATCAGATCTTTGCCTTGCAACAGTGCGGGTAGGCTGGCTGCTTGGATCGGTGTCATCTGCTGATAATCGAGTGATTTCAGGTTGGCCAGCATCTCAGGAGATAACGGCAGGCTCGAAAATTGGGTGCTCATAGGGAGGCTCTTTCAGTCTTGGCGGATATGGGGGGAAGTCTACACTACGTCGGCTGTTGATGAGCAATTTGGCGAAATTGCTCAGAGTGTTGATAATTTTGGCTCTATCGAGATCTGTGAGGGTAATCTGGTTTTAAAGAGCACACCCTCCCACTCTCTAGCCAATATTTGACACTATTAGAGCTACTACTGCAGCCGATAAATGGACGTAGTAAGTATGTTTCCTCCCTCAGATAGACCACCACTAACACCCCCTTAAAATGGTAGCGCATGACATGAGGTTGCTAGCTAGCACCATGCTGACTTAGGAGCGATGCCCTCACCGCGCTTGGGCTTGGGCTTGGGCTTGGGCTTGGGCTTGGGCTTGGGCTTGGCAGCAGAATTCATCGCGGCGTGGTGCTACTCCTACAGATAACAACCAGTATGGCTGAGCTTTGTGCCTAATCATCATATTTAAAAAGCATAATCTGAAATATTTTGGCTTGTAGCAACAGCTATCGCGCCCTATACTTTTACCCTATATATAGGCGAATGGCGAGGCACATGAGCAATTTAACCCAGAAATTGATCGAAGAGGATGGATTTATTAATCCTCGAAATATGGCGAACACCTTTGAAACAACGGTAAAAACATTGGCCGCTATTTCAGGGTTATCTGTTGATGCCATCAGCAAAAGCAAGCGTGCTCACTCTAAAAAATCACAGGAACGGTTGCGTGAAATGCTACTGATCATTAACAGGGTCACTCCTTGGTGTGGCTCTATTTTTCAAGCGTATGCTTGGTATCGCTCAGAACCACTCCCCAGCTTTGGTGATCTCACCGCTGAAACTCTCGTCAAGCAAGGGCATGCCAACCATGTTTTGCAGCATATCGACCGTATTGCACAAGGTGGCTATACCTGATGGCTCGTTTTCAAGGGCTGGTTTTCAGAGCCTTAGAACCGGTATTCTCAAGCTCTCCTCACTCTGGGGAAGGTGCTAAAAAATGTGGCGGACGATTTAACCCTATCGGTGTTGCAGCACTCTATACCTCTTTAACAGAAGGGGGCGTACTTGCAGAGCACAATCAAGGTTTTTCACATAGACCTCAGCCCAAGACAATTTGCGCCTATGATGTCGATTGTGAAGATATTATTGATCTGACATCAAGTAAAGAGCGTAGCCGGCTGGGCATAGAGCTTGATGATCTATCATGTGGCTGGGAGCTGACAGCCTGTACAGGAGGAATACCCCCAAGCGGGGACATTGCCACAAAGCTCATTAAAGATAGCATTGCAGGTATCATTGTTCCCTCTTTTGCTATCAATGCCTCACCTAGCAGAAAAAACGTTGTGTTCTGGAAGTGGTCAACCAAGCCACCGCACCAAGTGAAGATCATTGATGATTCGGGACGCCTTCCACACAACCAAAACTCTTGGTCATAAGATGAAGGTTGTACAAAGCCAAACAGCTCTGATCTAACGGCATTTTTCTCACCATCAAATGGAGCCTGATAAACACCCCCGCTGCACCAACAGTAGGCGCTTTAGGCGAGCAGCGGGAAATTAGACCCATAGTAATTAAATAAACCAAGTAGGGTCTCTACAAAATATCTAATATCGACTCCGGTGGTCGCCCAATAGCCGCTTTACCATTGGCTATTACGATAGGGCGTTCGATAAGGATGGGGTTGGCTACCATCGCGGCAATGAGTTCGTTACGAGATAATGCTGTATCAGCGAGATTGTTATCTTTATATTCGCTCTCTCCCTTACGCATCAAGTCACGCGGTTCCATCTTCAGCATATCTAGAACCTCACTGAGGTACTCGGCCGTAGGGGGCGTTTTGAGATACTCTACGATCTTTGGCTCTCTATCTTGAATTAGTTTCAGGGTGGCACAAGATTTTGAGCAACGGGGGTTGTGAATAATAGTAATCTTCTTACTCATGCGAGTTCCCTAGGTGATTGATAACAAGAGGTTATTACGCCCCTTTCAATAGCATGCTAATCGATGGTACTTATTGAAAGAGGTGCCTTTTTCAGGCTTTATAATATCAGTATCGCAGCTGGCTGAGCAGGTTACGATTACCCACACAAAGTGAGGCAGAACGCCGCCAAGGTAGCACGCCGACACAAAGAGCCACCCTACTCTGCCCTGAGTTTTTGCTCGACTGTGAAGGAGAAACCGGCATAGGATTTACTGAAATCATGAGGGGTGGTTAAAGTAATATTCTGGATATCAGAAGGTAGTTCAACATGGAGATAGGTGGCGGTGTCAAATACTGATGCCGGTACAATGATCATTGCCTCGGGATGTTCAAGATCAGCCGGAGATATCAGCAGGCATTGCATTAGACCACCCCCATCACCTACCCCCCTCAACGCCTTGCAGGCCACAGGAATGGGTGGGTATTTGAAGAGTTTGACACCTAAAAGACCATCAGTTTGTGATAGCTCCATCCAGCGAATGGCACCTAGCTTCCACTCATCCGCTTCATCCACAGGTTGAAAGCAGACAAGGTTGCCAACATGCGGCTGTAGTCCACTAGAAAAATCAAAGCAGATCGATAAACCACCCTCACTGTGATCCGTTTGCACCACCTCAAAATGGGGCAGTGAGATCACCACCTCTTCATTGATTGTTGGCAGAAGATCTTGCTCTTTCCATACATCACTCGCGGGGTCATCCATTTTGAATGTTGATGCATCACCCGCTTTAACGATGTCAGGTGCCCAAGGGTCCTCTGATTCACCGGCCATCGGCACTAAGCGAAGCTGATCATCTACCGGTTCAATCTTTTCTGGAGGGTGGCCACCAAATAGTCTATAGCTGTTATGCAGCCCCAGGATAATATTGATCTTTTTTGTGCAACGATTCCGTGGGGCTGCACGCACATTATTTGAGCGCCAGCCGTCAAGTAAGCGGGTAAACATATTCCGCATCTGGCGTTCAGCAAGTGTCGAGCTGCCAGTACCGGCATTTTCACAATGTGTCTGCATAAAGGCTTTTAGGCGATCAATATTGATGATGCGAACACCCTCTACACCCTCTAGCTTTTCATCAGCGCTGGCGTGGTAGACCACACTGGTGTCACTCGGATTGACTATCAGCTCATTGGTTGCCGTCCACCCCTTTTCAGGAATGTCCAGACTGCAGTGACGGCTCCAATCACCCATCAGCCTATAGATCAGCAAAGCCTCGTCATGTATCAGGCGGTACGGGTGGATAGCGACTAACAGCAGAACCTGAATATAGGCACGCTCAATGGTGGACTTTTGCCCCTTATCGAGTGAAACCGGAGCGGCCTCTAAAGAGAGTATGGAGGCAAAACGGTAAAGCTCCGTCAGTTCAATCCAATTCTTCGGCGTTTGGCTCTCATAACAGAGGTAGTGATCCAGAATCAGGCGACCAAGATAGTGAATCGCCTGATAGATGGTATGGGCAATCTCACTCTTTGGAATACGTCGCTTAGGTTGCAAGATAAATTGCTGGATGACAATTTTGTATCCATACACCATCTCATTCAATAGCTGCTTGATCTTACCTGAAGCGGCTTTAGGTTTATCGGTTAATGGTAATGGCTTGGCAAAGTACTTTTTTTGGGTCACCTCAATGGGGTGCTGAAGTGCCTCCGACAGAAGCTGTAGAGTGTAGGCTCGCAGGGAGCTATCCAGCTCTGTGCGGTTCATCTCAATCAACACTGGGAGCGCCATCTGTAGTGTCTTTTCCGCATCAAAAACAGGTAGCTGTTCCACCCATGCTTTAATCTCTTCCAGTTGAGAGCCGATGGAGAGCTGATGCCCCGGATTTTGCTTTGGCGTAGATATTCTTAGTCTGCTCATAATCTCATTACATCTATTTGTTGATACCGCTCTTTGGGGCACAATCTATATTACAAATTAACCTGCAGACACATCTCACCCCATTGACCTGCATTTACACCCCACAAAAGATTTCCATATCTACCATAAATTTAGTACAAAAATAGACAAATAGTCATCTCTTCGCGTTGAAAGCCATTGTTTAATTTCAGCCGACACTAAACTGCTATTTTAATACTCACACACAATTGAGAGTCGCTTACCATTATGTTCCAACGCCATTGATGGAAAATCTTGATGAGTTAACTCTCGCGCCAAGGTGACCCGGAACGCATGGTAATCCCCCCGAAAACTAACCTAGCTTATAACTGCTCGTATAGATATGCTCAACTCTTCTGGTGTATCTAAACCTGTTATGATCATTGATCCAAACTCAATGGGTAACACCTTTACTAAATACATATTAGGATGATGAAACAATGAAAATAAAAGTGAATTTTAACAAAGGCCTTCCACTTATTTTTATGCTGTTGTTAATAGTTGTTCTCTCAGGCTGCGGAGGTACAAAAGTAGTTCGTGTTGACGCTTCAGAAGAGCATGCCATCAATGACCGCTGGAATAGCAAGGACTCTCAACTCGTTGCTGATGAGATGATCGCTGACATGCTCTCATTTCCTTGGTTGAAACGCTTTAATCGTGAAAACCCAGGAAAACGTGCCGTGATTATCATCGGTCGAGTCAAAAATAAGTCACATGAACATATTGCCGTTGATATGTTTATCAACGATATCAAAAAAGCGGTCATACGCAGCGATCTTGCTGATTTTGTTGTCGGAAGCGCTGAAAGACAGGATCTTCGCAGCGAAAAAGCAGATCAGGATCTGCACGCAAAGGATGCCGTTGAAGCAGGACAAGAGGAAGCCTCATCTTTTATGCTATCAGGCACAATCAACTCAATTGCCCACAAATCAGGCAACAAGTCAGTCACCTCATACCAAATTGACCTAAAATTGGCGAACGTAAAAACCAATCGTGAAGCCTGGGTCGGCCAGAAAAAAATCCAGAAGGTTGCTGAAAAATCTAGTTTTGGTTGGTAATAGAACCTCGACTAGTTGATGTATCGAAAACAACCCTGCAAGTCTAAAAGGCTTGCAGGGTTTTAGTATCGGCAAGAAAATGAGGGGGTTACCGTTGAAATAATTACCTACTTAAAGAAGAGCATTAATAAGAGCTATACCAAGTCCGCTAGAGAGTTTTTCAATGGAACGAGACTTAGCAAGCCTGGGGTCTACAGAAGCACCTTTTGCCTTCTCTTGAACAGCAGTAATAATTTCTCCCGTCTTATCTTTAACCCAAATATCACCTTCTGTGATCACAAAATAGGTCTCCCCCCGTTTTACATCTGTTGTCCGCAATGCATAGACAATTTCGATATCACTCTCTCCACTAGCTGAGATCTTCAGCCCTTTTTTTGTCAGCTGCGCTATCAGTGCCGTTTGCAGTGCTTGTTCCTCTCTTCCATTTGTTCGCAGAGACACCTTGATTTGTGAAGTTATCTGGTAGATATTTTCAAGCAACATTTTTATCGACGTTGTAAGCAGAGGGTCATGAGTTGAACGGAGTTGATTGAGACGCGCCTGTAGTCCAGCTCTTTGATCTGCCAACACTAATGCAGAAGTGCCTATGCGTAACCGTGTTAAACCACTCCCTTGCATCTCAGCTAACTTAGTTTCTAACTCTAATAGCTGCTGGTCCAGTGAAGATATCTGCCCTTGTAGTGAGCGAACCTCTTCTTTAACATCAAGACGAATCAGCACGGCAACTTGTCGACTCCCCTCCTCTTTGTATGAATCAACCTGCTCAACATGAGAGAGTTTAAACTCAGGTACTTTACTAGAGACCGTCTGGCGAAGCTGTTGAGTAAATTCACTCTTATTATTACGTGTCACCTCTAACATCTCTTGCTCAACACTTCCCTGTACTTCAACCTCAATCTGTTTTACCAGCTCAACTCTCGCAAAATCCTTTGCACGACTAAGTGCAGCAGCTTCATTGCCACCAAATACCTCAGCTGAACCCACACCATAGATAAAACCACGTTTAATGGGTGTATTCAGAATCCACCCAGGTTTATCAGTTAGAGCATTGTCTCTATCTCTTTTTTTTGGTGCCGTTTGGCAACCTGCCAAAAACACCAGTAATAAAAGTGATAAAGCAGCTATATATAATCTATTCATACTTATTTCCTTAATGATCTCTGTCTTAACAAGATCATTGGTTATAGATATAACACCCTTCAAACAGGCCATATGGTTCGTAGCTCACCACACGACCTATTCTATTCAGCTCATATGCTTGTAAGAGGCACGCCAGATGTTGTGATAGCGCGATTATTTAGCATCTTTATCTGACCTTTTGTAAGCTCAATTTGATACTCTTTCTGGTGATAGAGACCGACACCATTTTCTGTTTTTGTTACAATTTTAATCACATGTTGACCAGGCTCAAGCGGATAACGTTGCACCATAATGGTATGAGGTAAGGTAGACCAGTTCCTTGTATCTGCACCTGATACAAGACTGAAACCTGCAATACATAGCTTTTCAGCTAATTTAGCTTGCCACCCCTCACCGACCAGTTTTGCGGTATTGGCACAGAATGCCACTTTGGTAAGCTCTCGGGCCAAGGCAGCTTGTAAATCACTACTTGCACTTAATAACTGCCCTTGGAGTGCAATATTGGCAACCGATTCAGCAGAGACCATGCTGCCAGCATCTTTCCCATCAAGCCAAACTTGGCTGCCCCCAAAATCAGCGGCCACTAAACCATAGTAGGGTACTTGAACATTAGTCCCGCCCATATCCAACCCTGAAACCAAACCTATATCTTCTGCCAAGCCCCATAGCGAAGAGATAGAGGTACGTTTTTCAGTCAAACCTTGAATGGCACCATAAAGTCCTCGATTCTGGAAATTGCTAATGACATTGAGTAACCCACGATCTGAATACATTTCATTAAACCAGACAAGCTGTTCTTGACGTGCCTTAGGGTCAATATCATTTTTACCTGCAGCAACAGAAAGTAGATTTGGTTGCAAAATAGAGGGGGTAAGCACCAACTCTTTCGTTGAAGCATCAAGTTGTAAGCGCATATCCATCTCTTTGCGTTTAGGTGCAAAGCCAATATGATTCACTACGATAAGCTGCGCAGTATCAGGCCCAAACTGATTTAGTTTAGCCTTCATTTTTTCAGTCAATTTACTCTTTGTTAATGTCTCAACTTCAGCCTCATAACCACCTGCTTTACGCATGATGCGAATCACATCAAACCAAGCCATCTCTGTTACGTTGGGCCCTAAACCATACTGTTTGGCATAACCTTTTTCATAAAGGCTTGCCGCCGCTTGGTAGGCGATGCGTGCACTATCAAACTCCTCATTAAGCTCATAGATAACACCCTCCATATAACGCATATAGGCATCTTCACGATAGACGAGTGCATCAGGGTCATGTGTCCTTCCCTGTAGTCCGCGAAGTAGTGTCATCAGACTATTGAAGGTGGACTCTTTGCCCTCCTTCACATCATCATAAGTACCCTTTTCATCTTGGACACTATTGAGCAGACGATCGACCTTGCGTGCCTCGATTCTTGCCCCTTGTAACGCATCTTCTCTAGCAAAGCCTGTGACAGTATCTGCCTGCACGATAAAGTTCATCGCTTTATAATAATGGATGAAGGCACGTTCGAAGGGGACACCACTATAGCTAAGCCCCGTAGGCCCCGTCATGATGGCTTGAAGCTGCTCACTGACTCGTGCTGTCTCAAGCTCTTCGGTCAGCTCTTCAGCCTCATTAAGCTTTTGTATGCTCTGCTCATAGTTCTTACTCAAGTAATCAACATGCGCTGACTCCATGAGGAAAAGAGCCCGATTCGAGTCACTATCATGTGCATCGTCAATAATAGTTTGAGCTGCAGGATAATTCCCTGCTCTTAACGCCTGTCCCAGAGATGCGCTTGCATCATAATCATTTTTAGCTGCATTTAGTGCACAGCCACTAACAAACAGTGTTGAAACCAGTAAAAGCCCACCTACTCTTCTTCTATTTTTTTTCTTCGTAATCGACACAATGTCTCTCCTTGCCTAAATGTCACTAATTAAAATTATTTTTGGTTGAACATTTTTAAATTGTGGCATGACCATGCCAACATCTGCATTAATATAGGTTGGATCTGCAACAACATACTCTCGCCGTCCATTTACTACCTTGACTCCAGAAACAGTGCTATTGAAGTGTACTGCGGTAGCCACATGCCCTGGAAAAGTGAGTGCTACAACATCTAAGCCCAGCAACTCTTTGACCAGATAGGCAAAAAGCACGGACCTATCTTCACAATCGGAGTAGCCATATAGAAACAGCTCTTCAGGGAAAAAATATTTCTCCCGGCCAAACTGCTCTTCATCTGTTTTATATGAAAATGCCGTCTGTACAAAGCGCAGTAAAATATTGACCGCTTCCTCTTCACTTTTACCTTCCATCAACCTACCTAACGGAATAAGGAGTGATCTTTTCAGGCCATCTGAGATAGTAGACTTGAAGTAGAGGTCAAGCTGAGTGGAGGGGTAGTTTTCAAAATAGGCGACAATATTCTTATCGTAGTTGACCTCAAATCGATGCTGTTTACCTGCATAATTGAACTTGAGCACTCTATTTGCCTGGACCACCTTCAGTGAGGGGATGTTCTTAATATAGAGATCCATCTTACGGTTAGCATCAGGGTAGTTACCATCATATGAGAAGAGCCTGCCCAGACGCCGACCGGCACTGTTTGTGATGACGTAGTAACGCAACCCTCCGTAGGTGAAATATGAGAGTCCAAACAGCGGTGTCTGCGACGGCAGCATGAGGTGGATACGCTCTTCTGTATAACCAACACGTGCGGCATAACCCAATTTAACCAACAGATACCAACTAAATAACCGTGCTTCATTTGAGTGGGGGCTGTAGAGCTTATTTGCTAACGCCTCAACAAGTTGAATAGTCCCCCAGTCATTAAAGCCAACTGCCTTACGATAAGTGCTGACCTGTTTAACTAAGGGTAGATAGGGCACAGAGCTAATGCGATCCCAAAAGTGAGCAATAGTCTTATTATCAATAGTGTTACCCAGTGAGATATTGACTCGTTTTTTAATATAGATTGGAAGCACGCTACCTAAAAAGGCTACATCAACCCTCTCTCCCTCCATCAAGGGAGGCAACTTAGGCCCAGAAGGTTTTTTTACAATAGGTTCAACTAAAGACTTTAACCGTTTTTTAACCGAGACTATTTTTTTTGGTATGGTGACAGGTGTTGTTTTAACGACAGGCTTCGGTGCCTTAGGCAGTACCACAGGTTTAGGCGTCTTATCACGTTTCATACCTGCCTTTATCTGGAACTCTTTCCACTCTTTCTGTAAAAAGGATGAAAACTCACTGTCTTGCTTCTCCTGGTAGGAAGCAAAGTCGCTAGATTGCTGACTCATCCACTGATCAAATTCTGCATCTGCCATTGCCGGCATAGAGATCATCAGGCCAACAATAATTCCAATTCTACTTACCATGACTTAAATACCTAGAGTTACGCTTCTCAAAGCAACTACTGAATCAAAATATTAATATTAAGGAACCTCTGAATAAGTCATG
Organism: Candidatus Polarisedimenticolaceae bacterium; assembly: GCA_021647945.1. Classification (GTDB taxonomy): domain Bacteria; phylum Pseudomonadota; class Gammaproteobacteria; order Chromatiales; family Chromatiaceae; genus JAKITT01. Next base: position 5,814 of record JAKITT010000042.1, on the reverse strand, counting down.
ATTGTTTTAGTCAGCCTAAATTTTAGCTGAGTTTTAGCGAATCTTATGCTTTAGTGCAACCAGACTTAATCAGAGGTTCCTTAGAGGTTTTCGTACAGCGCCTTTCTTTTTATCACCTTCTGAATATAGCGTTTTGTCTCATCATAAGGCAGCTTAGCCACAAGAGTGTCATAGACCTCCTTTTGTGACATCCGATTAATATATGGAATAGCGGCCCTGATCGACTTTTTACCTATAAATGCACGGCTGACATTGCCGGCACCCGTGTTATAAGCAGCAATAACGAGATAACTTCGAATGGTCTCATCCTCAACAGCCTTAAATTCTCGCTTAGAGAGCAGGTCAAGATAGGCAACACCTAACAGAATATTATTCTTTGGGGAGTAGAGGAAATGAGGTGACGGTTCTTGATCTCTCCCTTTGACATATCGGTAGGCATCTCTCCCCCCGCTCCTTGGAACCAACTGCATCAAACCATAAGCGGGCACATGAGAACGTGCTCTGGGGTTGAAGTAGGACTCAGTATGAATAACGGCATAGATTAGCGACGGATCAACACCATATTCTCTAGCGTACGTTTCAACCGTCTCTTTGAATCTGTTTGCCCGCACTTTTAGATGGTTGGGCACCATCTGTATCACCACCTTTGCTTTGATGCGCTTTGTCCCATCTTTTGCAATAAAGGGCTTTTTGCTGATCTCAACTGTTTTTTCAACCTCATCCTTGCTGAAATCATCCACATTTTCAGTAGTGATAACCGTGCCACTGGCTGATTTTATCTGCGCTTGTACAGGACTGACGCCCGACACATTTTCATTAGATAGCAACGCTTTCAACCGTTGCTTAACTCGTTCTTTCACAATATCTTGCAGAGACTTATTATCTTTGTCTTTCGGCATTTCGGTAAGCGCCTTGCCCTCATCATCTACAGGGACAACCACCTCCAATATAATCTCTCCTCTCTTAAAATCAACAATGCTTCGCACAGCCATGTCAGATGAGTATTCAACCCAATCTTTATTAGTTGACCCAACAAACTTCGCCCACTGCTGCTCAATTTCTTGTTTATAGGTAGCCCACTCTCTCTGCTCCTGAGCAACGTAATCAACAAATGCCTGTTGTTGATCAGCATCCCATTTAGAAAATGCTTCCGCTTCATAATCATCTGCTAATGAATTAGAGGCAAGCCCTACCCCTAGACAAAAAGTCATCAGCACCCAGATCACTCTTCCGTCATTAACACCCATACTCGTTTCCCTATTTTATCTTTCCAGAATGCTACTATTTTTGCGCTGATCGGAATTTCACTACCACCAATCCTGGCTTTGAAACTAACAGAGGCACTCTCTCTGAGTGATCCCACACTGTTATTCGATGAGAATTGGCTGACTTGATCAACTTCACCCTCAATATCCACCTTATTGGCTTTCTGCAAAGCGATCATCGACAGTCCTTTGAGAATTGCATTTTTGCGCGCTACTGACTCGCCAAATATTTCGTAACTGGCTGAGGCAGAAGCAGTTAAACCGTTAGCTGGTGGCGTATCAATCCATGAAGGTCTATCTAATTTATTATGTGGTGCAGAACACGCAGATAGAAATAGAAAAAGGAGGCTAACTACGAAGAGAAGTCCTCCTCTCAGGAATAGAACCACGATTGCACCTCCTTATACTTAAGTTTCTTGGCACCCGGCAACTGCACATAATCACAGCAAGGCTCAAAATAACTGGCAATAAAAAAGCCGCCACTAATTGCTATATCTAGATCAGTGGCGACTTTCTCATTATGGGTTACTCAGCAAGCATTAAACTACAGATCCTGATTGGCAATCTTTTCAAACTCTTTATCTAGCTCATCATGTGCTTTGCCAGCAAGGAATTTTTGCCACTGCGCCTTTTTGTTTTTATAGCTAGTCTTTAACGCTTCCGTTGCTTGTGCTGCGGCCTGATTTTGATCGAGTCCAACAAGAACATAAAGTGCTCCCGTCTCAGGATTGACACGTGTTTTATAGACCTTAGAACCATACAGAGTAGCTGCTGTCACTTGCTTGCTAACATCTGAGCTAACAGTATCAACAGTCTCTTCATCACCCACTCCAGTCACTTCAGAGTAGTTTTTAACCAACTGTTTTACATGCACCTTCATCTGAGCAGCTAACATATTTCTGCCAGCGGCAGTCGCTTGAGTCTTCTGAAACTGTGGACCCGCTTTGGTTTTACGGAACATGCCAACAGCGCTGACTTCAACACCTTCAACAGGTGAATCACAAATCCAAGCAGGCGCAGCCAAGTTAGGCGAGTCTGGAAATGTGCAGTCCAGTACCTCTTGGGCTACTTTCTCTTGGCCAGCACAACCGACTAAGAGCGCACTCAGAGCAAATCCAGCCATAGATCTCATTGAAACTTTCATAATTCTTTCTCCATAATTTTGCTTTTCTATTGAATATATATGACGCTAAGTAGGCTAGCAAAAAATCGATGCATATTTAACATCTACCCTCATCCAAAGCCTCTTTCCCCTTATCCAGCCTCCTGCACCTTTATTGGATACTCTACCCTATAAATAAATGGGTTACATAAGAGTGAGTCATCTTTATTAAAGTGACGATTCCTCTCACACACCAGCGGATAACCATCAAAACTGCAAGAATACCGGTTGACTGATTATTTTTCTGGCAGATAGCCGGTTAAATCAAAGGCCAAGAAATCTAACGCCTAGGGTAAGCTAAGTCAAGTGTTGGCTAGACACCAACCGTTCCTGCGTTTTAAAGAACGAAATAGCCAAAGCAAGGAAATTCAAATAAAAACTGCAATGGCTACCTTAAGGGCACCTCTATTAATTCTGGGTGAGACAGATTGAGATTCATAATTTTCAAGAGCAAGGCGCTAAGTGCTTGTAATAGTTGTTCTATTGCAAGCACTTAGCAACACTGCCATTGGGGATTATGGGTTCAAGCTGCTCATCCATGAATTAATAGAGATGCCCTTGATATACATTAGAAATCAGTAAGCCCGAATGCCTTCAATATAGAGATCCAGACGCAGCTCTTCAGAAGCGGGCCCAAGATCGTAGTTAATATCAAACTCTTTCAGTTTTATACTGCCCTGCGCTTTGAAACCAAGGCGATAGCCACCCCATGGGTCTGAACCTTCACCCAAGCGTTGTACGTAGAGCTCAATCTGCCTTGTCACGCCATGCAGTGTAAGTTCACCAATCAAAGTACCGGTTTTTCCCTCTTCCGAAAATGAGATGCTGTTAAAGGTCGCTACAGGGAATTTATCCGCATGCAGAAAATGCTCACCACGCAGATGTTTATCACGCTCAGCATGGTTGCTATCAATACTGCCTGTCTTCACCTCCATTTTTACAAATGAGGTCTCTGGGTCACCTTTGTCGTAGAGAAAATGACCACTCACATCATTAAATCGGCCATTAAGGATGCTAAAACCAAGATGTGAGATGCGGAACTGAACAAAGCTGTGGCTAGGGTCAATTTTATAGTTCTGTGCCCATGCCGTAGGTGCCATCAGGAGCAGTAGTGCTAAAAGGGAGAAAACACCACGACTGTTAAATGCATGCTTCATTAATTCATCCTCTATTTCGATAATAGTAGGCTCAATTTACACTAAGCCAGAAGCAACATCATGCATCAAATATGGGGAGTTCTACTTGCTCTACATCAATGGTTTTTCATTTGAGTAGCCAATCAATAGAGATGGAGTTTTTATCTCTTCCAGACGCGCTGGATAGCCTACTTCAATTTATGGTGGGAAATTTAGGCACCACGAAAATGGACGGGAATGTTGACGGTAAAAAGAAAAGGCGTTAGCAGCTACTAACCGCTAACGCCTTACTTTAGATGGTGGGTCGTACAGGAGTCGAACCTGTGACCACCTGATTAAAAGTCAGATGCTCTACCAACTGAGCTAACGACCCCGATTTGAGGCGCGAACTATACCCTAAGAATATGGAAAGGTGAAGAGCTAATTTCACTTTTATCTATATTGCGTGGGATCTGCAATCCCAGCCTTCTTAAAGCCCTCTTTTCTGAATCGACAGGAGTCACACAAACCACACGCTTTCCCCTCTTCATCCGCCTTATAACAGGAGACAGTGAGACTATAATCAACGCCTCTATCTAAACCCTGCTGGATAATTTCTGCCTTAGTTAGGTCGATCAGCGGGGTGTGAATTTTGAAATGCGCACCCTCAACACCTGCTTTAGTCGCTATATTGGCCAGCGACTCAAATGCACTGATAAATTCAGGCCGACAATCTGGATAACCGGAGTAATCAACAGCATTAACACCAATAAAGATATCATGTGCCCCCAACACTTCCGCCCAACCCAGTGCCAATGAAAGAAATAGAGTATTGCGTGCCGGCACATAGGTCACAGGGATGCCCGCCTCCACCTCTTCAGGCACCGCTATGCTTTTGTCTGTCAGCGCTGAGCCGCCGATCAAGTCGAGCCCTAAATGCAGCACTTTGTGCTCAACCACACCATAGGCCTCGGCCACCCGCTTTGCCGCATTCAGTTCAGCGAGGTGGCGTTGGCCATAATTTATGCTCAACGCATAACAGGCAAAACCGCGCTCACGGGCGATCGCCAATGTGGTGGTCGAGTCGAGACCACCGGAAAGAAGTACAACAGCTTTATCTGTCATATGAGCTTTAGACAATCCCTTCAAACATCAGTGAAGAGAGGTAACGCTCACCTGAATCCGGCATGATGACAACAATCGTTTTACCCGCAAACTCAGGATCATTGGCGATACGGTTGGCCACAGCGACAGCCGCACCACATGAAATACCGGAGAGGATTCCCTCTTCTGAGGAGAGACGGCGACCATACTCCATCGCCTCTTCATTGGTCACCTGTTCAACCCGGTCAACCATATCAAGATCGAGATTTTTGGGGATGAAACCCGCACCAAGACCTTGGATCTTATGTGGGCCAGGCTGCAGCGCCTCGCCTGCCAAGACCTGTGTAATGACGGGACTCGCTGTTGGCTCAACCGCAATGGTGGTGATCGCCTTACCTTGGGTCTGTTTAATATAGCGTGATATTCCGGTCAATGTGCCGCCCGTACCCACACCAGAGATCAAGACATCGATCTCACCATCGGTGGCTTCCCAGATCTCTGGACCGGTGGTCTTTTCATGGATCGCAGGGTTTGAAGGGTTATTGAACTGCTGCGGCATATAGTAGAGATCAGGCTCAGCGGCACGCAACTCTTCTGCTTTGGCGATGGCCCCCGGCATGCCTTTGGCACCCTCAGTCAACACCAGCTCAGCACCTAAGGCGGCCAGAACCTTGCGACGCTCTATACTCATGGTATCTGGCATCGTCAGTGTGACCTTATAACCCCGTGCAGCGCCCACGAAGGCCAATGCGATGCCTGTATTACCACTGGTGGGTTCAACAATTCGCATACCGGGTTTCAGCTCACCAGACGCTTCAGCATCCCAAACCATTGCGGCACCAATGCGACATTTAACAGAGTAGCTTGGATTACGCCCCTCTATTTTGCCCAACACCAACGCTTTATCACCATCAATCACACGGCTAACCTGCACCAACGGCGTGTTTCCAATGGCGAGAGAGTTGTCCTTGTAATAGTTCATTATTTTGGCCTCATAGTTTATCTAAAATATACAAATTAGCAGCGCACCTAAATTTGAAAAAAAGGGGGTATCCACTTCATTAGCCTTTTTCCACTCCAGACACTTTATGCGCGTGTAGGGTCGCATTTATGCGACCAGCCGAACCGGCAAACGTGCACATGAATGTGCACCTACAGTCATATTAGG
>JAKITT010000041.1 GCA_021647945.1 Candidatus Polarisedimenticolaceae bacterium | reverse complement strand
TGAGAGAGCTGCGAACCAAAATCCTCAATGAAACCCGAGAATCACAGGTCGCACCACCAGATCCTGGGGACGTAGACTCTCGAAATCCGGAGGGTTTACATGCAAGTACCTAACCGGACACTACTGAATAATTGTCTTTATAAACATCTGTAGCGCTCAAATAAGCCTAGTAAATGAGGGCCGGTGCTTAGTTATCTAATTAATATCCTGATTAGCACCTGTTTCCCTTACTTCGGGTATAAAATCGGCGGGCAGTAGTGATTCTTTAAATTTGAGGATAGAGAGTATTTATTGGCTTGATAGGGAGGCTGAAGGTAATTGCACTAGAAAACAGTTGCTTGAGGTGTGTTTTGAGGGGTTGGTGAGCTGTTTTATACAGAGGAACTGAGTATTTTTGTTCGTATTTGGTGAGTCACTAAATTTAAGTCCCCGTGGCTCGCCTAAAGCGCCTACTGTTGGTACAGCAAAATGCTTCCGCTGACCGCCATGGAGAGATCCGCATTACCCGACAGGAGCTTGGTCGCATCGTCGGCTGTTCCCGTGAGATGGCTGGACGCGTCCTGAAAACGCTGGAAGAGGAGGGGATGGTGGGCGTAAAAGGTAAGACAATCGTGGTGTTTGGTACCCGTTAAGATACTCACTGAGTATCTCCTAACCATAAAAAACGGCTGTAGGTTCGCCTTACAGGAATTGTTCCCAACAATTCCACTGCATTTGCTCCATCCATGGAGGTCAAGGCGAACCTACAGATGGAATACCCGGTAGAGGCTCAGTTTGAAATTATGAATATAATTTCTTAGAAATGCTTAGGTAGGCCAGCTTGTTTTAAGACGCCATTGGCTGTATGGCGAGATTTGATTTTTGCATCTACTGGAAAGGATCTTTCAGAAATAGGGCTAAACCATATTGCATGGTCGCCTTTTCCAGGGCGCTTAAACCAACACCCTGCTTCCGTGAGCAATCGCTTTACTTCAGGCGTGAAGCCGTCCATTTTTCTTTAGTGGCAAGGAGCTATAATTTCTTTATTACGCTCGCTATGCAAGTGAAAAGGAATGTCGCTAAAGCACTCGTCAATAACGCCATTCTCTAAAAGCAGCTCTGGTATCAGAGTCTTAAGCTTTTCTTCTAGCTCTGCGGCAGTGTCGGCTTCAGTGATTAGCCCAGGCACATCATCGCTGTTTGCCACCCAGACATTAGCCTCTGAGTCCCATACTGCTTGCACAAGTATGATTTTTTTATCCATAAGTATCCTGCCATTGCCTGAAGGCGCGACATTGTATAGACGCGCGGTGCTATCTTTTATCATAAAGTATAGCGGCTGCATAGATACTTAACTTTAAGCTTGCGGCGGGGATCTTTATTTGCCTACATCCGTGTAGGCCATTCTCTTCTTTGTTGATCAGTGGTTAGTTGGCTTCATCTGCACCGATATCATCAGCGGTTCCCATCGGCCTTGTCTCACCATCAATATCATCGGCGGGTGCATAGGTGGCACTGGCCCGGTCAATCATTAGTGAGCTGCTTTGGATATGGTAATCACCTCCGGCAGCATCAATGAAAAGAGGGTCTACCGCCGGATCAACATTGGAATTGGTGCTTGGTGCTCCGTTTACAAAATTACCACCTGAGGTATCGACATTGGAGTGGGTGATGGTCATGAATCCCGGGTAAGCGCCACAATCCTTATAAGCGGTTTGGCCTAAACCAGCGGCACTATTGTTCCAGAAGATGCTGTTTCTAACGGTATTGTCGATCATCAAGCAGGAGTAGAAAACACCACCATAACTCACAGTTGCCTGGTTGTCGGCAAAGGTGACGTTGGTGAAAGAGGCGTGACCGGAGTGCATGTAGGCCGCACCACCATGGGTGCCCTGATTATTAGCAATAATGCAGTTCTCAAAGGTTGCGACTGTTGCAGCCCCATGAACCTCTATGGCACCACCAGCGCTTGCTGTTGCGCGGTTACCTGTAAAGGTGCATTTTGAGAAGTTGACGACAGCGCCATTTCTCATTGCTACGGCACCCGCTGTACTTCCAGTTGTGGTGTTATCCTTGAATACTGTATTGGTGACATCCACACTGGCACCATTGAAGAGAACAGCACCTGTTGTGCCTGGTGTGTTGTTATCATGGAAAATAGAGTCAGTAATGGTATGGGAGCCATAGTTGTAGTAGATGCCTGCAGCACTTCCGGCACTACCGTTGGAGTGAAACTCACTGTTTGAAACAGCGGTTGATGTGGTCGATGGGTTGGTATGCATACCTCGGATAGTGTTGCTGTAGATCTCATTGTTATCAATGGTGGCTGAGATACCATTATTCAGATATAAGCCATATGCGTTGTTATGGATTTTGTTGTTCTTAATGATAGCGTTGCTGCCACCGTTAACATAAAGGCCGGTAGCATTGGTGTTTGTTGCACCCGTTATGCTGAATCCATCGATGGTGACATTGTCAGGGTAGTTGAGATAGAGCGTCGTGCCACCGCTGGCGCTGGCAATGGTCGTTAGCTCGTTACCGCATACAGACTGAAGTGTTCGGTTAGTTAGGTAAAGCGGGGAGAGATTTTCACTGTAGGTTGTGGCTGTGAACGCTGCATTCGGATAGACCAGGATAGTTGATCCATCGTTTGAACCGATGATTCCATCATAAATCGTGCTATACCAATCGGCACCCCCTGTTGGACGTACCCGCAGAGCATCAATGACGTTGATTGAACCGCCAACCGTTGCAGCGCCACTCGCCTCCTGAACAGTATCATTGGCATAGAAACGATAGTTTAGATGCCCGTCACCCGCCTCGACTAGATTGACAATACCCTCATAGAGCTTGCCATCACTACAGACGGTGTCTGCAGCAGAGACCTCAGTTAGTAGATGTTTCTCATAAGTGTCATAGCTGCCATTGTCATTGCTATCTACCCAAACCTGGATATCGGCAGGACACTGATTATCGGCATCGCTGTAGTTAACCTCGAATTCGAAGTCACTGTAACTGGCACCGATAGGTGGCCGTACACCTTCAGCTCGGCAAGAACCAACAGACCAGCTTAGTGTTGGCTGTGTGTTTGCTGGCAGGGTGACAGAGATACTCTTGCTCCAGATGACAGGAAGTCCCTCAGTAGCTGAGTCCATGCCATCAGTGGCAGAGAACTTATAGCTAACAAAGCCACTCTCCACATAAGGTATGGTCCTAGTCAGCGTATAACGCTTGCCATCACTGGTCGTGGTGTCAGCTGCATCTGTTTCGCTCATGGCGTAGTGTTCAGTGGCATCGAAGGTGCCACTGTTATCGATGTCGATTAACACTTCGACCAGGGTGGGCAGCGTGTTGTCACTATCAATAACATCGACACGGAAGGTGAAATCACTACCGCCATCGCCACTGTCAGGGTTAACGCCATCGCTGCCATAGCTGGCTTCACCCGTCCAAGCCATGGTGGGTGGATTGTTGGTTATTGCGATCAGCGCCGGCTCTGTTGCTGCGCCAATGGCATCGAATTGGCCATCACTGGCATAGAGGCGGTAGCTGAGGAAGGTTTTGCCTGCAGGCGCCTCAACAGCTTTGGTCAGCGTGTAACGTTTGCCATCAGAGGTGGTGCTATCGGCCGCATCAGCCTCACTCATGGCATACTTTTCACTCTCGCTATAGGCGCCATCATGGTTCTCATCTAGCCAGACCTGGATGGCACTTGGCAGCGTGTTATTAACATCACTAAAATCGATGCGGAAGGTGAAGTCACTACCATTTAGACCCCAGACAGGATCGACACTGTCAGTTTCATAATTGGTTTCACCCGTCCAGGTCAGTGTTGGCGCTGTATTGACACCCGTTGCTAGCACTTCATAAGCACCCATATCATCGGCAATACCCTGTGGCCGAGTGATGCCATCTAGATCGATAGCGGGTGCATAGGTGGCACTGGCGCTGTCGATGGCAGGCGATGGGTATTGGAGATGATAGTTGTCTGCAGCCGCATCGATAAAGTTAGGAAGATCCTTAGTGGTGATGCCACTGAGGGTGAGGTCAAGTGCACCGTTGCTGGCAAAATAGGGCCGATTGGTGAAGTCATCATCATTATCGTTACTCATAATTGAGTCACTAATGGTGATAACACCGCCATTCGTGTAACCGATAGAGCCAGAAGTCGCACTATTTTCCCACATGATTGAGTTTCTGATGATCGCCTGACTGGTGCCCTGTATATACATCAGGCCACCGGTAGCAGCTGAGGCACTGTTGTCAATCAGGGTGCTGTTAATCAGCGTGGTGTTGGCACTGTTGAGAAAGAAACCGCCACCCAGTGAGCCGCTGTTGTTGGCGACAATACAATTCTCAAAGACAGGAGAAGAGGTTGTATTGTTGGCAAACCAGCCGCCGCCAGGTTCAACTGAGGTATTGCCACTGATGATGCAGCGGTCGAAGGTGATATTTCCACCGCTATTAAAGTAGATTCCGCCCCCTCTGAAGCTTGCGCTGTTGTCTCGAATCTCTACGTTGGTGAATGAGAGGTTGCTAGTGCTTTGTAGATAGAGGCCTCCAGCACTACTGTTTGCGATGTTGTTGCGGACAATGAGGTTAGAGAAATTACCCTGGCCTGAATTGATTACAATTCCAGCACCGGTGTTGGCTTTATTGTTGTAGATCTCTACGTTATCGACGGTGATAAATGAAGTGGCACCAGTATTGTAGAGGCCGCCACCATTAGTCATGGTGTCAGTTGTGGCATCGTTGTTGTGGATTTTACTGTTTTTGATCGTAGGTGATGCGTTGTTGATATAGACGCCATGTTGACCGCCCGTGATTTGGAAACCATCGATCACTGAACCGGTGTTGGTCCAATTAAATGCTACGACCTTGCCGGTGCCATCAATGATGGTGCTGTCAGCACCACAGGCAGATTGCACGGTGGTAAAGTCATCGTCACTGTTGAAGTTGAGATCCTCGTTATAGGTGCCGTCATAGACCACAACCGTATGAGCATCAGTGGTGATATCGATAGCCGACTGGATGGTACTGTACCATCCAGCACCACCCGCAGGGCGCACTTTTAGGGCGTTGAGTGCAGTGACTTGACGATCTGACGAGGCCTCACCGACGGCATCATCTGCGCCATCATTGGCATAGAAACGGTAGTTGAAATTACCGTCACCAAAATAGCTCAATGTTTGAGTGGTTTGATAGAACTTGCCATCTGAGCAGCTGATATCTGCGCTGTTAACCTCAGTGAGATCAATCTTTTCACTGGCCTCATATACGGCATTGTCGTTGCTATCGATCCAGACCTGGATGGTGGGAGAGCACTCCCAAATATCACTGTCGGTGTAGTTGACGGTGAAATCGAAGCTGCCACCTGTAGCCCCTACGAGTGGTGCGACCCCCTCAGTCCGACAGACGCCCGGTTCAAAGGTCAATACAGGCTGACTGTTTGATGTGGTGTTTACATTGAAACTGCTATTAGTGACAGGTGTGCCAGTTGCTTCAGCCAACCCATCTGTGGCATAGAAACGATACTCTAGAGTGCCATCACCCGCATAGGTTATGGTTTTGCTGAGTGTGTAGTGTTTTCCGTCGGCACAATTACTGTCTGCACCGTCAACTTCAGCCAGATTGAACATTTCACCAACGGCAAAACCGCCATCATCATTCTCATCAATCCAGACCTGGATATTGCCAGCTGTTGGGCATTGATTATCATCGTCGGTGTAGCTAACCCTGAACAGATAAGTTTCATCATTGCCACCATAGTTTGGGCTGACACCATCGCTGGTGAAGCCGGTTATACCCACCCAGGTGAGTGTTGGTGTGGCATTTAGCAAATATAGCGAACTGTTATTAGTGCCAATACCACCCGCATCAGCGGTGCCATCAGATGCATAAAAACGGTAGTTGAGCGTGTTGTCACCGGCACGACTAATTGTCAGACTCTTGCTGTAGAGTTTGCCGTCGAAATAGTTGGTGTCGGAGGGAATAGCAGCTGTCATAGCAAACTTCTCACCGAGCTCATAGGTGCCACTATCATCCAGGTCAACCCACACTTCGATGACGCTGGGCGTATCGTTGTTGGTGTCCTGGTATTGAATCTGGAAGGTGAAGGTACTGCCGCCTTGGGCCATGTCTGGAAAAACACCATCGGTGATGTATCCCGCTTGGTCTGACCAATAGAGATGAGGCGCCTGAGTGATATCTTGAAATGGAGTTCGATACTCCGGCAAGGTATTATTATTGCCATGACAATTGGCGCAGAGGTTGCCCGTGGTTCCGCCACGCCAAATAGTGCCGGTGCTGGCCGCTAATGGCACATCTTCAGGAACGGGAGGCTCTGAATTGCCTGTATTGTAAGAGACAATATCGTCATTGTTGTACCAAATCTTCAGACCTGGCTCACGGTCAATCAGCTTACCATCACGGATCATCGCCAGATTGGTTGAACCATGCACATTGTGGCAGGAGAGGCAGGTCGGGCGACTGTTATAGGCTACTGCGAAGTTGTAATCAGCCGGCCAAGCAGTGAAATTTATTGAGAGATGAAAGTTGTGGCGATTAACCCCATTGGTCTTCATGTTGGTATTCATGTTCTCAATATCGAGAAATGGGCCGCTATCATGACAACTAAAGCAGAGACGAAAATCATCGTAAGAGACACTGTCGTTTTGTGGGAACGGGATCTTCATTGCGAATTCACCGTTGAACCGTTTTAGCCGATAGCTGGCCTGATGCTCATTAGGATCACAGTCGTCGGAGCAGTCAAAGGTGCGATGATCACCATCAATGTGACCCAGACGGGTATCGTGACAGTCATAACACTGTCGGCCTGGGCCGTTCTTTACACCGCCCGTTGATGGGATGGTTTCGGTATTGGGTAGACCATGGCCTGTTTTGTAGAAGCCCCAGCCGGTGCCATATATGTAGTCACCATCCTCATCACCGACAATATTGGGTGCAGAGATGCTGCCCCAGTTGGCAATAACTGAAGGCGACTCATCATGACAGCCTGCGCACCATTTGCCTTTATCAGGGCGTAGTGTGCCGGAGCCATCAGAGGTATAGACGCCCTCTTTGTTCCAGTTATCTTTCGCACCAATAGAGCCATTGACTGAGTTGACGCCATTGTAGGTGCCCTCTGGACTATGGCAGCTATCGCAAACATCGGTCTCAGCTAGAGAGATAACACCATTACCATCAAGATCATTGCCTGACTTAAAGGTCGGCATACTATCGGTATTGTGACAAACGCTACAGTAGATGGCGGGACCACGTTTATCATCGGCATGAGCCTCTGGTGGATAGGTCGTAGGCCAGCTCTCGGTATGGGTAGAGTGTGGTGCGGTGGTACCCGCACCATAACTGGTGAGACCACCCTCACCTGGGTCGGTGTAGGGGTAAGTTCCATCGGGGTCGTAACGAGTGCCCTCCTCATGGCCGTGGCACTGTACGCAGGTGGTGACCTGGCCACCGCTCACCCCGGTTCCGCCGTGGGCAAAACCATTCTGATGTTTGTGACAAACTTCGGTGCATTTCAGGCCGGCGGTGCCGCCTTTAACATTGGTGTGCCACTGATCTGGTCCGGTACCATCAAAGCGAAAATGGGTGGTGCGTGAGTGACAGACCTGGCATGGGCCGTCGGTCTCTGTGTCATCTGGGTCGGCAAATGAGTTGGCATCGGTGGCGCGGTAGAATTTGACTGGACGTGGGAAGGTGTTGGTGCAGCTGAAAACATTGTCTGTAACGCTACAGGTATCTGGCTGATCTGTGCCATTGCCACGGTCAGGTGCATTGATGGTTTGGTGGATCAGTTTGCCATAACCCACTGCGAAGCTTGCGCCACTCGCCACTGAAGCATGGATTGTTCCTTTAACTGTGATGCTATCTGCCGTATTGCTCAAAATTCTATTGCTGACGTTACTGTTACTCAGGTCAGGGAAGAGGATCAGCCCGGCAAACTCATCGGGTGTCCAGCCTGCACCTGTGCTGGTGAGCAGGGTGCTGGTGACAGAGCTGATTGTACGTTGTGTCAGATAGGAGTCAGGGGCGTTGTATCGCTGTTGTGGGTGAAAATGGGGGTTGTGGCAGGTGCGGCACTCCATCGCCCAATCACCATAACCGTCATCGATAGAGATGCTGGAGTGGGTGCGCATGAAGGGTGCAATAACGTCATTGTGACAGCTCCAGCAGAGATTGTTAGCGGGCGTATCTTCAATGTTTTCGGGCGGGTTTGGGTCGATTATCTTGAGCAGTTTGTCGGCGCTGCCATGAATATCGTGGCAGTCAAAACAGCCGATGCCGTTGCCATCAAAGGAGTGAGGGAAATCTTGTGCTTGAACAGGCGCTAATGCAAAGACCAGAGGAATAGCAATGGCTAAATATCTAATTATCTTTTTGTTAAACATGCGCGCTATTTATGACCCTGTTGAATGTGTTCCAAGTTTACAGCAATGATCTCCCTATCCACCATTGTGCTTTCCCCTGTTCCTGTGGGCCTGTAGTCAGATAAAAACAGCACAGAAGTTTTCTCTTTAGCCATCTAGGGAGGCTCCCTAACTAATCAATATTCTGATTTATGTCTCTTTTTCTCTGCTTGTTGGATAGAAAAAGCGGCGGGCATGAGCATTCCTTTAATATTAGAGATCTTAAATAAGAGGAGGCTCATGTACGATAGATTTTTTCTGCCTTCACAGCGTCAAATAGATTTAAAAAATAGTTATTTGCCGAAGTAAATGACTATTATGGTTGTTTTCCGCCTTGCGGGCGTAAAAAATTATTCTTACCTGCTTATATCTCGTTGGTGCTTAATCGCTATGGGTCTAATTCCCCGCTGCTCGCCTAAAGCGCCTACTGTTGGTGCAGCAAAATATTTCTGTAGGTGCGGCTTTATTGAATGGAGGTTTGGCAACAGGTCGCTGGGTGAATTACTCCGCATGATGAATCTGCCAGCAGAAATGGATTTTTTGATTGCGCTCAAAGTCAGGTGGAATGGTCAGGGGGGTGATCTCTTTGATCTCCAGGCTGGAGAGTGCGCTTTGATCCAGCTTGAATTTGCGGAAGTTGGTTGAAAAGTAGAGCTTCCCCCCCTTTGCCAGTAGGCGATAGGCTTGACGGATCAACGCCACATGATCCCGCTGCACATCAAAGCTCTCATCCATCCGTTTGGAGTTGGAGAATGTGGGGGGGTCGAGAAAGATGAGGTCGTATTGGCGACGATTCTCATCACCTCGCTCACTCTCTTTTGTCAGCCACTCCATACAGTCGGCCCGTATAAATTGGTGTTTGCTGTAGATCGCTTGGTAGTTCAATGCCAGATTTTCCTGCGCCCACTCCAAATAACGTTTTGACATGTCGATGGTGGTGCTTGACTCAGCCCCCCCCACCACTGCATGGATGGTCGCTGCGCCAGTGTAGGCGAAGAGATTGAGGAAGCGTTTGCCCTTGGCTTGCTGTTGAATCAGATTGCGAATGGGGCGATGGTCAAGAAAGAGTCCGGTATCAAGGTAATCCTCAAAGTTGACCAACAGTTTGCAGCCCGACTCTTCAACTTGATGAAATGCCCCGTCGTTGCCACGTTTGGTGTATTGTGCGGTACCGCGCTGTTTACGCCGCAGTTTGATGAAGATCTGCTCAGCTGGGATATTGAGTAACTGCTGCACCACCTTTTTGATCTCAAAAAGGCGATTACCCGCTTTGTTGCTGTCGATGCTGCTGGGCGCTTGATACTCCTGAATATGTACCCACAGCTGCTCACTCTGGAAGAGATCAATCGCCGCTGAATACTCGGGCAGATCGGCATCGTAGAGGCGATAACAGCTTATCTGCTCACGCTTGATCCAGCTGGCCAGTTTTTTGCGGTTCTTCTTCAGGCGGTTGAGCAGCATCTGCGCCCCTTCGCTGAGAGGGATCTCTTTTCGTGGCTCATCTTTGCCCTGATGCAACAGGAAGTTGGAGAGCTGGCAGCGAATCGGCCCATTAAATAGGGTGTAGTGACGCTCCGGTTTAAGGCCGATCTGTAGATTGGGATTGCTGCTAAAGAGCGTAGCGTGCCAGCCTGCGAAGCGGTAGCGCAGTAGCTCACCAAACTCGCGATAGAGAGGAATCAGCTGCTGCTCATCACCGAGGCGTTCGCCGTAGGGTGGGTTGGCGACAACCAGGCCGGCTTGTAGCTCGCCCGGGGTGCAGTCAACCATGTCACGCTGTTCAACCTCAATAACATTATTGAAACCCGCAGCGGCGATATTACGCCGTGAGGCGCTAACGCAGCGGCTATCCACATCTGAGGCGATAATGGTCGGGATCTTATCAACGCCCTCTTCACGTCGCTGCTCGGCCTCTTCGATCAGCTGTTGCCATACCGCGCCATCGTGCTGCAACCAGCCGAGGAAACCGAAGTAGTCGCGCCCCAGGCTTGGAGCAACATCGCCAGCCATCATTGCCGCTTCAATGGGCAGGGTGGCAGAACCACACATCGGATCGAGCAAGCTGCCGCCCTGTTGGGCAATCTCAGGCCAGCCGGCGCGGATCAAAATGGCCGCGGCCAGATTCTCCTTCAGCGGTGCCGGAACACTGCTCTTACGATAACCGCGTCGATGCAGGCTCTCGCCAGAGAGATCGAGGCTGAGTCGGGCCTGGTTCTTGTGGATATTGAGATGGATGCGTAGCTCGGGTCGATCCTTCTCTACCGATGGGCGGCTGCCAACGCTCTCTTGGAATTGGTCAACAATGGCATCCTTCACCTTGAGTGCCGCATAGTGGCTATGTTTGATGGTGGAGCGGTGGCAATTGCCATCAACCGCCAGTGTATCGGTGGCTCGCATATGTTGCGACCAGTCGATAGTGCGCACCTGCTCATAGAGCTCTTCAGGCGTCTCAACGGGGAACTCCAACAGGGGCAGCAGTAGCCGGTTAGCCAGACGAGACCAGAGACAGATGCGGTAGGCGGTCTCAAGTGAACCTTGAAAGCCAACGCCCGAACGTCCCAATTTGACCTCTTCAGCGCCGAGTTGCTGTAACTCATCTGCCAGCAGGCCCTCCATACCGCCCGGTACGGTGGCGTAAAGTTTTAGTCTCTCGTTCATGGGCTAGGCTCGCAAAATTGGGGGGGTGGTAGGCGAAACGGAGCAGTATAACGTTCAATCGACACTTCTACAGCAGATTGATGAAGCAGATTTCTACAAATAGGCACCATTTCATGGCACCATTCACCTTTTTTGCCCGCATAGACGCCAACATCATGAAATTTCTTCAAGCAGCTGCCATTTTGGCACTGTCTCTCACCCTCCTGTCTGCCAACGCGGGGGTGTTTGATCCACAAAACAGTGATGAGCAATATTGGGGGCTTGCCACCGGTCTTCGGATGGCCACGGTGCCGCTGGAGGGGGACTCAGACCAGACCAGTTTTGTAATGCTCAACTTTTTTGAGAACAGCTACGTCTATCTTGATGGCCTTGATGCGGGGGTGAAGCTGCGAAAAATAGGGCCGTGGGAATTCAATGTGGTGGCCAAAGCGCGCTTTTTTGATATCTCAGAGCGCTATCAAAAGAACCTCGCGTGGGATGTGGTTGATTTTGGTGCCCAGCTTCGTTATCAGTCGGATGTAGAGGGGTATGCTGAGGCTGAGCTATTTAGTGATTTTGGCAAGCGACTCTATGCCAACTTGCGTACAGGGTTTGAGTTGCAAAGTGGTGATCTACAGTGGCAACCCTATCTCAATCTGCGTGTCAAAAGTGCCGATTTTAATAGTCGCTATTATGGCGTTGGTGTTGAGGATCTTGATGCAGGCACAGATGTGACGTTGGGCTTGAAGCTGCAATATCCGCTGATGCAGCATGTCTATCTCTATGGTCTAGCATCGGCCACGCTGTTGGATGAGGCGGCAAAAGAGTCCAGTTTTGTTGATGAAACGTGGCAGGGCGAGCTGTTTGCCGGTATCGCCTACTACAGCGATAAAAAGAAGATGCCGCGCTCTAAACTCCATAATCAACGCTATATGCGGTTGGCGCATGGTTGGGCAACACCCTCAAATTTGCATGAGATGGTGATTGGCAAAACAGAGCACGACAGCAATAACAATCAGCTGACATCAATCTTCTATGGTCACCCACTGATACTGCGCGCCAATGACTCGCCGGTTGATCTCTATCTGACATCAGGCTTTGTCTGGCATCAAGCATCAAGCAGCCAGTCGGTTGCGCAAGAGTATGTGTTGGGCTTGAAGGTCTACTACCGTTTCTATTGGCCGATAGTGTGGCGAGTGGGGGCGGCAGAGGGGCTTTCATACATCACCAAGCCAACCTACATTGAACAGAGCGAACTGGAAGAGAAAAACTTTGAAGCGACCAACTTGATGAACTATCTCGGCTTTTCGGTGGATCTCAATATGGGTGATCTGCTAGGTGTGCGGTCAGCTAAAAACCTCTGGCTCGGTTATGCCATTCACCACCGCTCGGGCATGTTTAAAACCTCCTCTCTGTTTGGCCGGGTCAAAGGAGGAAGCAACTACGAAACACTCTATCTACAGTGGGATTTTTGACCGGGAGAGGTTGGGTGTTCTGGTCTAACTTGATCTCCCCTTGCAGAATTAAAAGGAGTTTTCTTTAGGCAATAAAAAACCCGCCACCTGGGCGGGTTCGGCCGATAATGGTTCCGGCCACTCCTCCTTGTTTTCCATATTTTCTTCGAAGCTATCTCTAGCGACGAGTTATGGTGGTTTTTAATATTATTATTATAATTTCGGGTTTTTAATATTATTATGTACAACCCTAACTCGCTAGATGCATTAGCCGTGCCATGTTTATATTTTATCTATGCAAACAATGAGTTGTGTTTGATTTGCGGGTGTACACTCGGTTTTGTGTAAACCAATCCGACACTCAGGTGGGAATGGCAGTTATCAGTATAGGTGGTTTGTTTTGTACGGGGGATTGCAATACTTAAGTTCCTTAATTATGTGAACTACCTCTCAAAGTAGAACGGTTTCCGGGTGTTTTTAGTGTAAAAAATACCGACAATTGGTGTGGGAATGGCGCTGACCCCTATCGTTTATCAGCGTTGATGTGGGGTTTTCTAACGGAGGCGTTATAGCGGGGTAAGTCTATCAATGGTGGCCGCACATCCATGTGCTGAGCAACAAGAGCTACGCCCATTCAGATTGAGAATGGGTAGGAGAGGCATCAATCGTTAACGATTACCACCGCCCAACAGCGATGCACGCTCACGGCCCTGTGCATTATGGCTGCGTCGTGGTGATGATGATGAGGTGGTTGAACGACTGCTGTTTGCATCGCTACGTTTAGTACCCTCATTATTACGAGCTTTAGCTGCATTGCTTGGGCGGTTGTTGCCACTGCTGCTTCTCTTAGCAGTAGTTCCCTGTTTTGCACGGTTGCCATGATTGGGTCGATTGGCTCTACCCTGGCGTGTGTTGTTGTTACGACCATTCTGAATCGGCTCAGCTTTTATGCTGGGATCGGGATCATAACCCTCAATGTCGATTTTTGGGATGTCACGTTTGATCAGACGTTCAATATCGTGCAGCAGTTTGTGCTCATCAATACAGACCAGTGATACCGCCTCGCCCTCATTACCGGCCCGGCCGGTACGACCAATTCGGTGGACATAATCTTCCGGCACATTGGGCAGCTCATAGTTGACCACATGTGGTAGCTGATCGATATCTAGGCCACGTGCGGCGATATCGGTGGCGACCAGAATGCGTATGGCGCCCTGTTTAAAGTTAGCCAATGCACGGGTACGTGCGCCCTGGCTCTTGTTGCCGTGGATCGCTGCGGCAGTGAGTCCATCTTGCTCCAGCTGCTGAACGAGTCGGTTGGCACCATGTTTAGTGCGGGTGAAGACCAGCACCTGCTGCCAGTTCTGTGAGCCGATCAGGAAGGAGAGCAGCTCACGTTTGCGTTTTTTGTCAACAAAGTGAACCACCTGTTCCACCAGCTCGGTAGCGGTATTGCGGCGTGCAACTTCAATCATTACCGGCGAGTTAAGTAGGCCGTCAGCGAGACGTTTGATCTCATTGGAGAAGGTGGCGGAGAAGAGCAGGTTCTGACGGCTTTTGGGCAAAAGGGCCAACACCTTGCGGATATCGTGGATAAAGCCCATATCGAGCATACGATCCGCTTCATCCAACACTAAGATCTCAACGTGAGAGAGATCAAGGGTCTTCTGTTGTACATGGTCAAGTAGACGGCCTGGAGTGGCCACTAGAATATCAACACCGCGACGCAGGGTGGCAATCTGTGGGTTGATCTTGACGCCACCAAAAATCACCGTTGATTTCAGTGGCAGATATTTGCCATAACAGGCAACACTCTCTTCAACTTGCGCAGCCAGCTCACGGGTGGGTGTCAAAATCAGTGCGCGCACAGGGCGATGACCATTATTTTGGCCGCGACTGCTGAGAATTTGCAGTAGAGGTAGGGTGAAACCGGCAGTTTTGCCCGTTCCCGTCTGTGCACCTGCAAGAATATCGTTACCCTCTAAAATGATGGGGATAGATTTGCTCTGTACAGGGGTAGGTTCGCTGTAACCTTGGTCGGCAACAGCACGAAGAATATCGGCCGATAGGCCGAGGGTATCAAATGACATTTGGATAAAAACTCCTGATCTGCGCAATCCATGCGATAGACGCATAGGCCGGTTCGGGCAGAATCGGGTTAAAAAGATCGAGGTTTGAACTGAAGGGGAAGTACCGCGATAGAGCTGGCGCAAACCGGAAGTGCGCCGAGATGGAAGCTATTCTAGCAGAAATGAGGCCATTGGTGAAAACATTATCAATGGCACTCTTTTGTCATGGCATCTGCAGTATCAATCTGAGCCTGTCAATTAGAGATGGTCCGTTCAGCTTTCCATCAATGTCACATGCTGGAATAATGGGCTATTTTTGAGGCGAGTTGTATGCGGGGCCAATCTACACCTTCATTGACGAATGATGTGCTGTTTTTGGTGGGGTGTGCATTGGTGATGCTCATCGATTTCTCGCTTCTTAGAGGTATTCTCCTCTACAGGAACTATGGCCTCAGTCTTGATATTCCATTAGCCGACCTGTTTAGATCGGCGGTCATCGGCATTCGTTTTGATCTGATGATCGTCTGTTATGCACTGATTCCTCTCACCTTTGCACTGTTGCTGCCCAATGGGCTTGGGCAGCGGCGCGTGGCATTAGCTTGGCTCGGTTTGATCGGTATTGTAATTAACTTAATTGGTGTCATCGAGCTCGATTTCTACCATGAGTTTCATGCCCGCATTAATGGCATCGCCATCCAATACCTGAAAGAGGATCCAACGACGGTTGGCAGTATGTTATGGCACGGTTTTCCCATTGTTAGCTATCTGCTGTTGGTGGTGTTGATTTGGGGTGGCTATTTTTTAAGCCTGCGTGCTATTGATCGGGTGACACAAAAACGGGAAATTTTTACCACGACTAACCGCTACCTACGTCAGCTTGGTCGGGTTGTTCTATTTGCTGCGGTGCTGATTCCGATTCTGATCGGTAGCAGAGGTACCCTGCGCCAAGGGCCACCTCTACGTTGGGGGGATGCCTTTCATAGCCAGCATCTGTTTGCCAACCATCTGGCTTACAACGGCACCATGTCGTTAATTAAGGCCGCTTCAGTCGCATCACACCAGAAAAACAGCCGTAAGTGGCTAAGGCTGATGCCACAAGATCAAGCGTTAGCAGAGGCCAGGAGCCTACTATTGACCCCGCAAGATGAGCTGTTGGATGCCGATAAATACCCCCTGTTGCGTCGTCATACACCGCTTAATCGTCTTCCTGCGGGGCAGATAAAAAATGTTGTATTGATCATTATGGAGAGTTTTTCCGGCCAGTTTGTCGGTGCACTGGGTAATGATCATGGCATCACCCCGGAATTTGATAAGTTGGCCAAAGAGGGGTTACTGTTTGAACGCTTTTTCTCCAATGGCACTCACACCCACCAGGGGATGTTCGCTTCTGGCGCCTGTTTTCCCAACCTGCCGGATTTTGAGTATCTAATGCAGCAGCCACAGGGTGGTAATGAGTTTTCCGGGCTGCCTGTAATGATGGCTGAGGGTGGGCTGCATGAGAACCGCTATGTCTACAATGGTGATTTTGCCTGGGACAATCAGGAGGGTTTTTTCCGCAACCAGGGCATGACCGGTTTTGTGGGTCGAAATGAGTATAAAAACCCGGTGGTGGATGACCCAACTTGGGGGGTGGCCGATGAGGATATGTTCAACCGCGCGCTGGTTGAGTTGGATGATATGGCGGCAAAAGGGCCTTTTTATGGCCTGTTGCAGACCCTCTCCAACCACACCCCTTATGCACTACCCTCACCGTTGCCAATGGCGAGCGTCACTGGGTTTGGTGAGCTGGATATGCACCTGACGGCTATGCGTTACTCCGATTGGGCGCTGGGGCGTTTCTTTGAATCTGCCAAAAAATCAGCCTACTTCTCTGAGACACTGTTTGTCATCGTGGGTGATCACGGCTTTGGTGTGAAACCACTATTAAGTGATATTGACCTGCTGCGCTTTCATGTGCCGATGCTATTGATTGGCCCTGGGTTACAGGAGGCCTATGGCGACCGAAGTGCCATAGTTGGTTCGCAGGTTGATATTGTGCCGACCATCACAGGGCTACTGGGCAAACCTTTTGTCCACCAATGTTGGGGGCGAAATCTGCTGAGTCTGCCGGCATCTGATCAAGGCGTCGCAATGATTAAACCATCGGGGGGAGATCAGACGGTGGCGCTGATTAAGGGGAGTGAGATCGTGATTCACGCCCCCAATCAACCGGTCAACTTAGGTGAGTACCAGCTCTATCCTGAGAAGAGCTATCGCCGTTTAGAAGATGCCGAGCGTACTGAAGCGCTTAACCGGCAGTTGGTCGGTTATCTTGATGCCGCGCTGAGAGCCTTGCTTGAGAACAGAACCGGGCGAGGTGGTCACTGACCCTCTTATGGTGCCGCACAGGTCAGCACTTTTTGTTTGATGCTGCGGTATTGCTGAATCTTCTCTGCCGATGAGGCTATTGATCCCACTTGATAGTGGTGTCGGTGGCTCGCCTGCTCAACGCTATGTTCATTGGCGGAGAAGAGGGTGCCGGTAACGCTGTAGTGACTATCGGCAGTGGTTCGGTAGAGGTAGAAGCGTTTCTCCCAGGCAAAGCTGGTTTGAGGGTCATAGGGCAGGATCACCTTTTCGTTCAGGATGCGCTCCAATTCATGGTCTAGCACATCAGGGGGGATCAACATGCCGCGGATCTCAGGGGGTGGTCTGACACTATAACTTCTGGGTAGCTCTTTATCGGAGACGATGACGCTGACCACTTGTGGCACCTCCGTGCCACGCTCTCGGCTCAATGGATAGTAGCCCTGCTGGTCGTGATAGCGCTCCACCAACGCAGCGATGGCATGTACATCATTGATACGACGGCAGTCGATGCTGGCCTGATACTGTAGTGCAAAATGGTTCTCTGGGTAGTACATGTAGATCAGAAAGCCGATGATGCCGAACATGGCCCAGCTGAAGATCTTCTGTCGGATGGTTTTTTGCGGTTTAGGCAAACTCTTTGCTCAACATAAGTGATGAAGCGTGCTGTTACTGCCCTGGCCTAGTTCGATAGAGCGCATCAGCACGCTGCTGCACCTTCTGCCAGAACCTTGCATCTTCCTGTAGCGTTTGACGTAACGGCCGACCACTGTAGCACTTGATGAATCGAAATAGGTCACGCCGTGTCAGGCCAATCTCCATTGCTGAAAAGTAGAGCGAACCGACATCTTTGACCACCCAGCGCTCGGGGGTTTTATTGCGGATCTGTACCCGATGCAGGTCAATGATATGCAGGTGCAGGTTCTGTTCACTGCCGTCCCATGGTTGCTGAAGCAGAAAGTGGCAGATGTACATGTCACGATGATTAACACCGTTACTATGCAGGGTGCTACTCATCTCCGCCAGTCGCTTGATTAACGTCCATTTTAACGTGGTGGGCGGTGGGGTGGTGGGCCAGTCGGCACAGAAGTGCTCCAGGCTGATGCAGCGCTCCAGCGCCTCGGTGATTAGCACTGAATGTATGCCCGCAGGATTTGACCCTTCGCTGCCGTAGGCAACGGGGGTCATGGTCTCTACCTTCAGTTGTTGTAGTTTGTGGATCGCTCGCCACTCATTGCCTGCACCCAGTACCGGGAGCTTGAGAGAGAGGAGGTTTTTGAAGATCTCCTTCCAACCAACCCCACGATGGTACTTAATGAAAAACCCCCGCCCCTCACGTTCGATACGGAAGGTGCGCCGGTTTTGAATGCGTTTGAAATCCTCACCCGGAAGGGTGCTGAGTGATTTTAGGTCGCCCTTTGGAAAGAGAGTTTGGTAACCTTCGAGAACTTTAAACATGCTCACTCCGATTGTGTTCAGCACGTTGGATGATAATCTCAGCCGCCCGATCAATCAGGCTGTAGAGGTCCACGCGATTACAATATTCCGGCCCATTTTTACGCCAATCAGCGGCCCTATCTGAGGTGACAAACTGGGCCAATTGCTGGTTAAGCTGCGGTTGCTCAAAAGGCTCATCGACCACGAGACCGGCATCGGCATCGCTAATGTGGTGGGCAAAACCGCAGTTGGCAGTGACCAGCACCGGCAGGCCGCAGAGCATCGCCTCAATCAATACGGTGCCGGTATTCTCACTGCGCGGGGCGTGAATCAGGTAGTCTGCCGCATGGTAGAAGTGGGGGACATCTTCGCGACTGTCGGTGAAGATAACGCGCTCAGCAATGCCCAGCTTCTTCGCCAGTCGTAGATAGGGTTTCTGTTTGCCATGTCCCACCACCAGCAGGTAGCGCCTCGCTTCCTGATTATTTTCCAGCGCAGCAAAGGCCTCAATAACCCGATCAACCCCTTTGGTTTTGAAGCGTGAACCGACCAACAGCAGCAGCTGTTTGGCATCGTTAATTGCGAACTCATCCAGTAGCTGCTGGCGGATCTCTGTGGCCGGTTTGTCCAGTTGCAGGCGCTCACGGTTGATGCCGGGTGGCAGTAGATGAAAGCGTGCGGATTCGGTCTGGTAGTAATGGATGAACTTGGTCTTCTCCTGATGGGCGATCAGCATTAGCTCTGTGGTATTACCACGTTTGAAAACATCCCCTTCTTGGCGCAGAAAGGCGTGACAGCGGGGCAGTAGGCGGTAGAGAGGTGAGCGCTCACTATGCACTTTGTCGGCGTAACATGGGTCGGCGGCGTAGTAGACATCGAGCCCAGGTAGTTTGGTAAAACCAACTCGGCAGTCGTAATTCCCATCTGCAACTGCTTCAGCAAAACGTTGGGCTAATAGATCGTTGCTGTTGTGATTGGTGGTGGCTTTGGTATCCAGCAGCTTTACGCCGATCCCCTCGGGTCGTTCACCCTGCCATTCGCCGGTATAGATATCGACCTGATGCCCTTGGGTGACGCAGGCTTGAGCAATCCGCAGCAGGGAGCGCTGCATGCCGCCAAAGGGGAACCAGAGTGAGACGACAAAGGCGAATTTCATCGCGCGTTCCCCTGCATGATCTGGCTGATCTCAGACCACACCTGTTCAGGTGGCAGGGTGCTGTAGCAGCTCGGCTCGCCTGCCTCATTTAGCTGATCACAATGCCGTTTCATACAGGGGGCGCATGTTGCGTTGACCTGTAAGTTTTTCTGTCTGCTGCCACGGGTGCCGGTCAGTTCCGGTTGGGTGGCACCATAGAGTGTCACCGCCGGTACGCCAAGTGCGGATGCCAGGTGGGAGAGACCGGTATCGATGCCGATCACCCCGTTGGCTGTGGCAATTTGTTGCGCCACTTCGCTCAGGCTGAGTGGTGGCATCGCGCTGGCGGAGTCACAGCTTTTGGCGATGCGTTCGGCACGTGATTGCTCTGCTGCGTTGCCCCAGGGGAGGCGTAGTTGATAGCCATCCGCAGCGGCGAGTTGGGTGAGTTGAGACCAGTTGTGCTCTGGCCAATGTTTGCTCGGCCAGGTGGTGCCATGCAGCAACACGATATAGGGCGATCGGTTTTCAGCAGTTTTAAAGTGCTGGCGGATACCTGCATCGTCAGCGGTATCGGGCAGGTCGTAACCGAGTGCCAGCGCGAAGAGTTGTCGGACACGGTCGATGGCGTGTAGATCACGTGAGACGGCCAGCTGCTGCTGGTAGAAGGTGGCAGCACGGGGATCACGGATGGAGTCGGTGTCGTAACCGCAGCGCAGGCCACGTGCCATCTTGGCCACCAGGGCGCTCTTCATCAACCCTTGGGCATCGATGATCAAATCATACTCGCGCTCTTGTAGTGTCTGACGAAACTCTCCGATCTCACCTGAGGTGAATGCCCGCCAGATTGCCTTGCGCCAGCGGCGTAGTGCGATGGGGATAATGCGATCGACAGCGGGATGCCAGCGGGGAATCTCGCTAAAAGCCTCTTCCGCCACCCAGTCAAAACGGATGCCAGGGATGGCTGCCGCTGCATCGGTCAGGGCGGGTAGGGTGTGGATCAGGTCACCAAGTGAAGAGGTTTTGACCAGCAGAACTCTCATTGGGTGAGTTGTTCCAACGCGGCTTGCACTTGGCTTACCGGCAGATCACGTAGACATTTCAGATGGCCTTTGGGGCACTCGCGTTTGAAGCAGGGGCTGCAATCAATATCGGGGCTGATGATGCGGGCGTTATCGTTCAGTGGCGGTGTGAAGTTGGGATCAGATGAGCCGTAGATTGCCACCAGTGGTCGGTTGAGTGCAGCGGCCACATGCATCAAACCGGAGTCATTACTCACCACGGCATTCGCCTCTGAGAGTAGATCAACCGCCTCTGCCAGTGAGGTGCGGCCACTGAGATCATGACACTGACCTTCGGCGACCTCATTAATGGTGGCGCAGACCGCTTGATCTTTCTCTGAACCAAAGAGCCACACCTGCCAACCCTGCTTGATCTGCTCTGCGGCCAGTTGTCCGTAATAGGATTCAGGCCAGCGTTTGGCGGGGCCAAATTCGGCACCAGGGCAGAGGGCCAGGATCGGTTTTTGCTCATCATTGAGCTGGTGTGCTGTGCGGGCGGCCACCACAGAACTTGCTTCAACGGTGAGCTGAGGTGTTGGAATAGGGGGGAGATTAATTTGGTCAGGTGGTAGTGCGAGCGCCACAAAACGCTGCACTGTCATCGTGAGGCGCTGCTTATCGAGCAGGCGGATGTCATTCAGCAGAACATAGCGATACTCACCTCGCCAACCCGTCCGCAGTGGGATATTGGCGCAGAAAGGCACAATAGCTGATTTCAGTGAGTTGGGTAGCAGAATCGCCTGGTCGTAGTGGCGATCACGCAGCGCATGCCCCAGTTGGCGACGGGTGCCCAGTGCGAGTTTGCCGTGGCCAAGTGGCATCTCAATGGTCTCTGAGACCTCCGGCATGCGATCCAGCAGCGGACGGCTCCAGCCAGGGGCAAGTACATCAATAATGGCTTCTGGCTGGCGCTGTTTCAGCACCTTGAACAGGCTCTGTGCCATCACCATGTCGCCGACCCATGAGGGGCCAATGACAAGGATGCGTGCGGCGCTGTTCACCTCAGCCCTGTGATTATGTGTGCTTGCAGAGCGCTAATCTTCCAATTCGTAGTGTGCGCTACAGTAAGGGCAGGTGGCGCCCCCCGCCTGTTTTACCGGCAGATAGACCCTTGGGTGCAGCTCAGCCAAGCTGCTTTTTGGCCTTGGACAACAGAGTGGCAGGTCGCTCTTTTTTACCTTGATCGTTTTCTGGCTCATTTTTACCTCTGGATCTTATTGATCCTGTAGGGCGGGTTTCAACCCGCCAACTCTCTTCGCTATAACCCACTGCGGCGGGTTAAACCCCGCCCTACATTTTCAATCGTATACGTAGGTTAACCACTCTGGACGCTCTTTGCGGCGACCATGCACTTGATCGAAGTACATCGTTTGCAGACGTTCGGTGATCGGACCGCGACCACCGCGGCCGATGGTGCGGTTATCCACTTCACGGATCGGTGTCACTTCAGCAGCCGTGCCGGTGAAGAAGGCCTCATCGGCGATATAGACCTCATCACGGGTGATGCGTTTCTCAACCACCTTAATACCCAGCTCATCAGCGAGACTCATGATGGTCTTACGGGTGATGCCGTCCAGTGCGGAGGTGAGGTCGGGGGTGAAGATCACGCCATCTTTGATGATGAAGATATTCTCACCACTCCCCTCCATCACATACCCTTCGGTATCGAGTAGCAAGGCTTCGTCGTAACCGTCGTGTAGCGCCTCTTGCAGTGCCATCATTGAGTTCATGTAGTTGCCGTTGGCTTTGGCGCGACACATGGTGACGTTGACGTGGTGACGAGTGAAAGATGAGACGCGGATGCGGATGCCGTTTTCGATCGCATCGTCGCCTAAATAGGCGCCCCATGACCAAGCGGCAATCATGCAGTGAACTTTTAGGTTGTCTGCGCGCAGCCCCATCCCCTCTGAACCGTAGAAGAACATAGGGCGGATATAGGCGGAGTCGAGCTTGTTGTCGGCGATGGCAGCGATGTGTGCCTGGTTGATAGTGTCGTGGTCAAACGGCACCTTCATGCCGAGAATATGGGCGGAGTTGAAGAGCCGTTTGGTATGCTCCTCTAAGCGGAAAATGGCGGTGCCCTCTTCAGCATGATAGGCGCGCACACCCTCGAAGACGCCCATGCCGTAGTGCAGCGTGTGGGTCAGTAGGTGGGTCTTGGCGTCACGCCAAGGGATCATCTTGCCGTCGAACCAGATCCAACCGTCGCGGTCAGCCATTGTTTGTATCATCGTGCGCCTCTATTCACTCTCTAAATTACGCGTAACTACTCAGCGTATTCATCTTTTACCACAACGCTTCGTTATTTTCGTACTCAATCGGTTACATATGGCCTATATGCTCTCTCTTTACGTGCGAAAATGCCTCGATTTGAGGCAAAATCTAAACACGCTGAATAGTTACAATTATGTGTTCATTATTGCTTGCCAGATCGCCAGCACTTGCTCTCGCTCCGCCTGTAACTCATCGTCAGCGATCAGGCTCTCTTGCTCCTGAAGTGCTTTACGATGGTAGACCGCACGAAAGGTGCGGTAGGCGGCAGCCAGCCCTTCGGCGTGATCCCCGCTTAAACACTGATGTTGTCTCAGTTTTTCGAGCAGTCGGATATTGTCCGTCCACTTGATGATATCGGGGTATTCATTGGCCCATTTAAGAACCAAGTATTGAACCATAAATTCAATATCGACGATACCGCCGTGACCCTGCTTTAGGTCAAACTGACCGGGCTGTTGTTTCAGCAGTGATTGGCGCATTTTGTCACGCATCTCCAGTACCTCTTGCAGCAGCGTTTTAGCATCACGTGGCTGGCAGAGTTGAGCGGTTCGGATCGCTTCAAAACGGCGGCGGGCGACCGCGTCACCCGCCACGACGCGGGCGCGAATCAGTGCCTGATGCTCCCATGTCCAAGCGTCCTCTTTTTGGTAGCGCTCAAAGGCATCTAGGGTGCTGACCAGCATGCCGGAGTTACCATTGGGCCGTAGTCGCATGTCAGTCTCATAGAGAATGCCGGCTGCGGTTCGGGTGGTGTAGTTGTGGATCATGCGCCGCCCCAATCGGGCGTAGAAGGTCTCGTTGGCAGTTGCTTTTTCACCGTCGGTCATGGCATTTGTATTGCTACAGTTGTTGAGGAAGACCATATCCAGATCTGAACTGTAGCCCAGTTCGATCCCCCCCATCTTGCCGTAGGCGATGACAATAAAACCGTTGCCATCCCCCTCAATGTGGCTGGGTCGGCCATATTTTCCGAGCATGTCGTGCCACGCTTGGCACATCACCCGCTCAGTCACCACCTCGGCGATGGCGGTGAGATAGTCACT
>JAKITT010000157.1 GCA_021647945.1 Candidatus Polarisedimenticolaceae bacterium | reverse complement strand
ACCTAACCAGATGCTTCTTCGCCGCTTAATTCAGATTGAGTGAGATGGTTGTCGGAACCCCTTTGCGTACAATATCCAATACGATCTCATTGGCATTCTTTAGATTACCCAGTAGCTGTAGCGCCTTACGCTCATCAGTCAGTGGCGTGCCATTGATGGCTGTCACCAAATCGCTACTCTTCACACCGAGCTTATTAAACAGCGTTCGATTGCCTTGCGGCAACACCCGAAACCCTTTCACGCCATCTTGACCTCTGACTGGAACAAAGCGCAGGTGTTGGAATATTTTCAGTGGCTGTCGAGCAAAGGTATCGCGGAAATTTTTCAGCGTCTCTCCACCACCTTTAGCACTACTGTTGGTGACAGAAACCCCTTTACTGCTCGACTTGGGGAAACGCAACACCTCACGTCGCCCATTACGCATCAATACGACGTGATCTGCATAGACCTCTTTCAAGATCGCCCCTCTTGAGATCGACAGGCCTGTTTTGTAGAAGAGCTGCTTACCATTGGCTTTGCCAATGATGGCTGACCCTTTATCTGCTGCCTTACCAACAAAAACACCATGCAAGGTCAGCTTTAGGCGCGTTTCAGGAGCCGCTTCTACTCTCTTTTGCCTCTTAGCTTGTCCCTCAATACCAAATAGGTGCATATTGGCAATCTGAGTGCCGTGCTGAGCCCTCTTTTCTGATCGTGTCGTCTTAACCGCAGTGGCCGTTTGCTGCTGCGTCTGCTGATGGCTGAGAGGTTCACCAATAAACTGCCAAGTCATCGCTGCCGCTTGGTATGCCACTAACAGCAACAATAGCAGTGTGGTCCAATTCGGCAACGTCTCTACTACAGCCTGTTCAACCCATTTGGGTCGATTGCCTCTACTTATAAGCGAGCCGATAGCTTGCTGAGCTGATCCACTAAAATTCATGGGGATGATTGAAGCTTGCCGGTTAATTTAAAATCACGTTTGAGCTGTTTGATATACTTTTCTGCCACTTTTTTCTCAAGATCACGTCCAATACGCACCCGATAGAGTTTTTTACCCTTAACCGCAACACTCTCATAATAGGCTGGCAGACCCTTTTTTATCAGCTTTTTCACCAATTGGTCTGTATTTTTCTTACTTGAAAAACTACCCGCTTGAACAACCCATGAGGAGCCCTTCTTCTGTTTTACCGACGGCGCAATTTTCTGTTTTGCTCGCTCTTCACGTTTGACAACAACAGGGGGTGCCGTCTCACTACGCTCTTTTACCAGATCAGGAATGGGTAGTTTAGTTGGAGAGCCATCCGTATTAGGCGTAACAGTAGGCCTCTTCTGTTCAGGCCACGGTGGCGCTTTCATTGAGGCAGGATCAGTCGCCAACATGCCCTTATCTTCAACCAATATCGGGATGAAGATAACCATCAGGATAACCAATACAGCGGCACCCACCAATCTCTGTTTTAGCTTCTCATCCAACGATGAACTCTCCGAAGTGAACCTAACTTTTGAAATGTTTAAACATACTATAGCAAGCAAAACAGCGCGACTGCATAGAGATTCACACTCATAGACTTTCTAGCGCTTCAGCGACAGTAAAAAATGAGCCGAACACCACCACTTGGCCATCAATGGGGAGTTGTTCTTCTGCTGCTGCCAATGCATCTGCAACGGAGGAAAAACGGTCCCAACTGTCACTCTGTTGACTGACGACTTCTATCAATTGTTCAATAGTGGCCGCCCGATCTGTATTGAGTGGTGCCAAAAACCAACGATCAATCAGAGGTGACATGGTTTTAACAACAGCAGCCAACTCTTTATCTGCCAACATAGAGAAGATGGCATATACCGGGCCACTCACCGTTTGACTTGATACGTTGTCATGTAGCGCCTGTGCCGCCTCAGGGTTGTGGGCTACATCGAGATAGATCGGCACTCGCCGCTCTATCCTCTGAAAACGCCCCACTAAAGTAGCTTGTTGCAGGCCGCTTCTGATCGCCTCTTCCGATATGGACAACCGATCTTTAAGTGCGTTCAGCAACAT
Organism: Candidatus Polarisedimenticolaceae bacterium; assembly: GCA_021647945.1. Taxonomy (GTDB): domain Bacteria; phylum Pseudomonadota; class Gammaproteobacteria; order Chromatiales; family Chromatiaceae; genus JAKITT01. The sequence continues at coordinate 1,902 of JAKITT010000157.1, read as the reverse complement.
GATGACAGCCGCCGCATTCTGTTTCTGAAACGCGCCGACTAAGGCGAGCTGCGGCAGATCACCATAGCATTGTGAGTCACTCTGCCACTGCCAACCACCCCTACTCTCTGTCGTGTAGTGATAATCTTGATCAACCAAGTAGAGTTTGGCACCTTTCTCATGCGCGGCATCAATCACACTTTGTGGGCCACTGCTGCCAAAAATAACCGGTTTACCGCGACGCATGATGCCTGCCTTTTCACGACCTATCTGCGACAGATCATCACCTAACCAATCCATATGATCCATTGAGATCGTGGTGATCAGCGCTGCATCGGCATCGATCATATTAACGGCATCGAGACGACCACCCAGACCGACTTCAAGTATCACCACATCAAGGTTTGCCGCTATAAAGAGGTCAAGCGCGGCGAGAGTGGAGAATTCAAAATAGGTGAGCGCCAGACCATTGCGTGACTGGTCAATGCGCTCAAAGGATTGGCATAACGCTTGGTCAGTGACCTCAGCACCATCAATATGGATACGTTCGTTGTAGCGTTGGAAATGAGGAGAGGTGTAACAGCCGGTTCGATAACCAGCGGCGCGCAGTATGCTATCAAGCAGGGCGACACTGGAGCCTTTGCCGTTAGTACCCGCGACGCTGATCACAGGAGACGAGAGACCCGCAGGATGCATCCGCGACCATACGGCAGAGATACGCTCCAGACCCAGATCGATCTCTTTTGGGTGCAGTTGCTCCTGCCATGAGAGCCACTCTGCTAGCGTCTGGAAACGCATACTAAGGGGTGCCTGAATAAGTCATGATTGTTTTACGCTGGCTGAAGTCAAGCAGACTTAATCAGAGGCTCCTCAGTTATCAATTAACAGTTTTGTTGGTCAAAATACTCAGCAGAGAGGCGACACGATCACGCATTTCACGTCGATCAACAATCAGATCTAGCGCACCATGCTCGAGTAGAAATTCACTGCGTTGAAAACCCTCTGGCAGTGTTTCACGCACCGTCTGCTCAATCACTCGTGGCCCTGCAAAACCGATCAATGCTCGCGGCTCACCAATATTAATATCGCCCAGCATCGCAAAACTGGCGGAGACGCCGCCCATCGTAGGGTCGGTCATCACTGAGATGAATGGTAGTCCCTTTTTTGACAACTGATCAAGTGCGGCGCTGGTTTTTGCCATCTGCATCAGAGAGAAGAGTGACTCCTGCATCCGCGCGCCACCACTAGCGGAGTAACAGATCAATGGTGCATTGAGTTCGATCGAGGCATTGACTGCCCGGACAAACTTTTCACCCACCACGGAGCCCATTGATCCCGCCATAAACTTAAATTCAAACGCACAAGCGACAATATCCATCCCCTTTAGCTGACCACGGATTACGATCAATGCATCCTTCTCATCACTCGCTTTCTGCGCCTGTGTAACACGATCACGATACTTCTTTGTATCCTTAAAGCTGAGTGGATCATCAGAGATCAGATCGGCACCAATCTCCTCTCTTGGCTCCTCATCAAGGAACGCTTCAAGACGGCGGCGGGCACCAATACGGCTGTGGTATCCACATTTTGGGCAGACATCTAAGCTACGCTCCAACTCAGCCCGATAGAGGACAGCACTACAGCCCGCACATTTGGCCCACAACCCTTCTGGCACCGTACGTTTATCACCACCTTCCGTACGGATGCGGCTCGGCATCAATTTCTCAAACCAGCTCATATCACACGCTCTCTAATATCTGTTTTAACACTATCTAAGGAACCTCTGAATAAGTCATGCAAGCGAGTCTTTGATCTCATGATACAAAACGGGACATCCCAGTCACCCTTTTGCAATCGATCTTCGACGCCTATATGCCCCGGACGTCCTGGTCACTGGCTCTACGCTTCAATATCGCTTTGCTC
>JAKITT010000156.1 GCA_021647945.1 Candidatus Polarisedimenticolaceae bacterium | reverse complement strand
TGAGAGAGCTGCGAACCAAAATCCTCAATGAAACCCGAGAATCACAGGTCGCACCACCAGATCCTGGGGACGTAGACTCTCGAAATCCGGAGGGTTTACATGCAAGTACCTAACCGGACACTACTGGACTAAAATAGTAATAACCGTGTAAAAAGTTTTAGTGGTAGAAAGGCAAATAGATGAATGAGTTTAATTTCGATGGTGTATTAGGTCACTCAACACAGCGCAGCCTTAGCTTTCGTGAGTTTGTCGACGAGGTGTCAAAAAACCCACATCAAGCACTGCACACCAGTTCATCACTCATTGCCGAGGCGGTGAAGCACTTTGGCTTTGAGATCGTCGTCCGCTCAGGCGAACCCACTATCAGTTACAAAACCTTTGCCGATCCCTTCAGCAACGGCATCAATGAGGTGTGTGGACAGGAGTTCTGCGTTAAACAGATTGTCGATGTGATTGAATCGGTGGGCAAAGACTCTGGCCCCAGTCGCGGTATTATCTTAGAGGGGCCGCCCGCATCGGGCAAAACCAATATCGTCGATCTGATCTGTCATGCACTGGAGGAGTACTCCAAACAGCCATCGGTCAAGCTCTACTCTTTCTACTTCCATTTCCGTGATGAAGATGGTGTGGCACTCGATATCCGTCCCGCCTTTGCCCACAACCCACTGCTGCTGTTTCCCACCATTCTGCAACAAGGGAATAAGCTGACCCACCCACGACAGCAGTTTTTTGACTATCTACGTGAGAACCAGACAAACGGCAAAGAGATTCGCATACCCACCTACTATCAGCACGCCGAGCTGGATAAACGCAGCCTAGACATCATGCAGGCACTGCTGGGCAATCCACGTAACGAAGGCAAGTCACTGCTCGATATTTTTGACGAGTATGTGCGCGTCGAGGAGATCGGCTTCTCCAGCGCCCAAGCACGCGGCATCTCCAATATCGACGATATGATGCAGCTAAAAATCCACGCCCACTTCACACTACAGGGTGAAAAACTGCTGGCAGAACATCTGCCAGGGCTGAATATTGTTGAGTACCAAGGGGCACTGGTCAGTGCCAATCGTGGCATGTTGCATATCCATGACGCCTTCACCTCAGGCGGTGATTCTGGCGTCAGCCAAGACCTCTACAAACCGCTGTTGATGCTACTGGGCAGTGGTCGTGCATCGATCGAATCGACCCAGTCATCCATCGATACCACGGTCATTATCACCACCAATATTGAAGAGATGCAGCTGCTTGAACGGCAACTCACCTCATCCAAGCTGCTGGATAGAATCGAGAAAATCCCCGTCAACTACCTATTGGATGCCAACTCAGAGATGGATATCCTGCGTCGTGATATGGCCAATATGCGCGAACAGTATGATGTTGACCCCAACCTATTGAGAATTGCCGCCTACTACTCTGTCATGACCCGCCTGCTGCCGCCCATGGGCGAACGCCTACCGGAAGATTGGAGCAAAGAGAAGATCGCTCTCTTCCTCTCCATCAGCCCCGAGCAGAAACTCTTCATCTATGCGGCGCAATCTGATGATCCTGTTGGCACCATCCGAAATATCCCCTTCTGGCACCCATTCCGCAATGAGGCGGCCAAACTGGGTATCAACGTTGATAACCCTGAAAGCTACCGTGATCTCATCTGTCAGCGCGATGATCGAGTGGGCCTAAAACAGTCCGGACTCTTCAGCAACCTACAATTGAAGTTAATCGATGATGAGTTCATGCGAGAACTCTGGAATGAGCACTATCCCAATGAGGGGCGACAAGGCATCTCTGTGCGCCAACTGCAAAATATCATGCGCAACACCATCGCCGCATCAGATGGCAGCAAGATCCACGTCGGCACCTTCCTCAGCCAGCTAAAAAAGGTCTTCATTCAGGGTGCCAGCATCCATCACTGGCTGAAGGTTGAAAGCAAGACCGGCAATAAGCAGCCAGCGATTGAGCCACGTGCCATCGGCCCCATCACCCTCTCAGAAGGCGAAGGTGATTACGCCGATTTCAAAGGTCTGGTTCGGGTACTACAGGCGGTCTATTTCACTATCATACGGGATGAGGTCACCGTCTGTTTGGTTGACCGCAACCCACATGATATCGAAGCCGATCTGCGCAAATATCTACAACACACCCTGCTGGCCACGGCTGTTTCAAACCACGCCTTTGCTCACATCATGATTCCAAAATTCACCTATATCGACCCATATAGTGGCGAAAAGGTGGAGAGCCCTGACGACAACTTCATGACATCCATTGAGCAGATTCTCGCGCCACCCAATGCAGCAGCACTCTTCAGGCGTGAGATTGCACAACGTTTTCTCGATCTACAGTCCAATGGAGATCTCACATTACAAGAGGATCGCTCCGTCATCAGCTCGACTAAAGATAATCTACTCAGCTGTTTTAGCAGTGAATACACCGCCATGTTATCTCACCGCCGGACCGTGGAAGGGATCGACCCAGAGCGCCTAAAGGCGGCCTTTGTACAGAGAAGAAACAATGCCGATGAGTTCTATAGCTGCCCCATTGAGATTAAAAACCTGGTCGAACTGGTCTTGAAAAACATGGTGGCCCGCTACCGTTATTCGGAACGAAATGCACTCGACACCATCGTCTTCGCCCTGCGTAAAGAGATTATCCGTTTTGAAGAGATCATTAGCTAATTCGTCAAAAGGGACAGCATTCCAGATAATCCCCCGCTAAAGCGGCACCGACAGATTCATAGCATGCTAACGCCACAGATAGGCGGCACAAATAACAATACCAACATCCCTAATGGAATAGGGATAGGAAACCGATATGGATATCACTGCATCAATAGCAGAACTCGCTCACTCGAGGGGGTTTTCTCTCATCGAACTAATATCAGTGCTGGCTATCGGCCTTCTACTTCTCTCCGTCGGCATGCCCAACTTACGGCAATTTTCCGCAGGAAATCTGCAGCAGAGCGAAATCAACACACTGGTCACCCATTTCCATCTAGCCAGAAGTGAGGCGGTAAAACAGGCAACACGCGTTGTGCTCTGCCCAAGTGATGATAGCGAAGTGTGTGATGGATCTTTTAACTGGAGTGGTGGATTCATCATCTTCGCCGATGCAAATTCCAATCGACATCGAGATAGAGAGGAGCCGCTGATACGCATCTATCAGAGTGATTTTGAGAGCCAAGTTTCTATCAATTCAACCTACAGTAGACGCCGACTCACCTACCAGCCCGATGGCAGCTCGCCCGGCAGTAACGTCACCATCACCTTCTGCAACCCAGATGATATTATCGCCCCTAAGGCCATCATCATCTCAAACAGTGGAAGGCCACGCATCTCAGAGAGACGCCCAGATGGTTCACCGCTCTCCTGTAGTTAAGTTATTGGAATTTATTAATTTCCATAAATAAGTTTTATAAATTGGGTCAGAGTGGCGTTGAATAATTAAAGGGGGCATCCACTTCATTGGCCTTCTTCCACTCCAGACACTTTATGCGACCGGCCGAACCTGCAAACGCGTACATGAATGTGCACCTACAGTCATATTAGGCCAATGAAGTGGATACCTCTTAATAATTAAAACGAATGCCTCCTTCGGGCACTGAGCAACAACAGGGTCAGGAACAACAGGGTCAGGTCTTGCAATCAAGCACTCAGAAAACAATGGATTTAGTGATCAAAGGCCGCTTAGGGCACTAGGCACTCATTTGGATCGTTAGTCTCTGAACAGCCATGAAGAGCCGTTCACTAAGTGCTATTCCAACGGCAGCTCCATAGAGACTATGCAGCCATTTCATAACAGCGCACGGCATCAACCAGATGAGATAACAGCTAGCAGAAGGTTTGGCCAATAGCGTTCTTCTTTCCGAATACTCTGCGTTACTCAGTGAGTTAATTGTTATAGCAAACTGAACGAGGCGTAAGCGTCTGGGCAACTGCAGGATTGACCCTAACCTTTCAGGTCTTCCATTTTTAGATTTTGCGGCAGCAGAGCCAATAGAGCCCGTTCCGATTTAGCCGCCGGCAATCTCTCGAACAGGTAAT
>JAKITT010000040.1 GCA_021647945.1 Candidatus Polarisedimenticolaceae bacterium | reverse complement strand
TGAAAGAACCAAGTTTCCACTAAAAACATGGTTTCTGGCAATTTGGTTTGTAACCAGTCAAAAGAATGGAGCCAATGCATTGGGTTTGCAGCGTGTTCTTGGTCTGGGGAGCTATCGAACAGCTTGGACATGGCTGCAAAAATTGAGGCGCGCAATGGTGCGTCCAGGTAGAGAACGATGGCATGGTAATGCTGAGGTAGATGAAACCTTTGTGGGTGGAATATCTTCTGGCGGTAAGCGTGGGCGCGGCGCAGAGAATAAAGAGCTAGTGGTGATTGCGGTAGAAATACATGAGCCAAAAGGATTTGGTCGTATACGAATGAAGCGAATAGAAGATGCCTCTGCTAATAGTCTTTCTGAATTTGTCTCCGAAGTAGTTGAGCCAGGAGCAACAATCTTAACGGATGCCTGGAAAGGGTATAACGATCTTGAAGAGCGAGGATATAGGCACATCAAAACTAACCTTTCAGACAGTGGTGATCCTGCTCATGTTGTAATGCCTGGGGTGCATAGGATTGCATCATTATTGAAGAGATGGATTCTGGGAACCCATCAAGGCGCGGTAAGCAAAAAATATCTCGACTACTACCTTGATGAGTATACATTCCGTTTCAACCGTAGATCTTCACGGTCCAGGGGCCTGCTATTTTACCGCCTGATGCAGCATGCGGTGGCTATGCACTCATATCAGAAGATAGTCGAAAACCAGGATCACAAGATATAGTGGCTACTCACGTTAAGTGGATAGCCCGCTTATAAATAATTGCTCTCTGACCCGGTTTTCCGCATTCCCTCAGACGATAGGTTGACTGCATAGGCCGTGAAGGCCCGTTTACGGTAGATCAGATGAATCTCTTTATTTACTTTTAAGCGTGCCTGATAGCGTTTCTGTACAGCCATAGTTATCACCTTTTAGGTTGTTGGTATGAGAGGCTCTATAACGAAAACTGTTTTTTCGTACAGAGGTCTCGGTATAGCTATCATGGGGCCATTTTATTGCTGTTTTATTACGCAAATATTAAAAGTTTGTTACAGCGTGATGGTGTCACCCATCCAGTGAATAAACACCCCTGCCGCAAGTGGACGGGGTATTCCTTTGTAGGTTCGCCTTGACCTCCATGGGTGGAGCAAATGCAGTGGAATTGTTGGGAACAATTCCTGTAAGGCGAACGTATGCGGCTGAAGCCGCACCTACATAAATCTATTGCTGCACCAACAGCAGGCGCTTTAGGCGAGCAGCGGGGATTTAGACCCATAGCGATTAAAATGGCTATTCAGTATGTTACAAAAGCGTTACCCACACGACCCAAAATGGTAAAGGCTGTTCTCTAAAGTTGTGCTTGAAATCAATAGACAACAGAGAAGAGATAATTATGAATTTTTCAATAGTCGTTGGCCAAGACCAAACGGCAAGCCTTATTAACCGTGCGGGTGAGGTGCTGTGGACATTTCCAAACCTCGTTTGTGCACGTAAAGCATGCCAAGATTGGTACGCCACACCAGAGCAGGTGGCTCAGCAGCCACTGTTTAAGCAGGCAACAGGCAACATCGGTAGCTCGTCAGCGCTTGCGCCATTGATTGGTTGTTATGTGACATCTGCTGCCGCCTGATCTTGGTGAACCGTCCTCCAGCATTGGCCATCTAGTAGAAGCCGAGACTCATCGATGCCTTTTCATTGTTTGAGTAGGCGAGAATCAGGTAGGAGTTGATGGCAAAGAGTACTCCAAACAGAACCAATCCCACTGTCTAAACGAGAGTGATTTTTGAATGGAATGGCGATGGGATAGAATTCGTAGAAAAAACGGGCAAAACCCACCTAACCAGCTCATTAAGTCGGCGCTAAAAAGAAGTGCAGTTTTATGGGCAACGTTAATGACTTATTTAATCGTGGTGTTTTTTTTTGTTCCACTATATTGAGCGCTTATGGAGGCTAAGCTTTGTACATGAGGTTTCAGTCTCAATCCGGCTAGATCTTTTCAGGAGATTAAGCCCCAAAACCATCAGGTGGATTGTTGGCGTTCACCATCAATGATGATGAGCCCTCTTGAATACCACAGACATTCCACCAAATCGCAATTTATTCAATTATTCAGTTTCATTTAAGCTTGGGTAGATAGAGTGCTGATATAGGCGTGGTGAGTATGACTGCTGACCACCGCTTGGGTAGTGGATCAAGCTGATACATGTTCCACGATTCATACGGGCTTTAGGCTGAGGTTAGAATCGATGTATAGACAGAAAAGGGGTGTTCCAGGTTGCCTATATTCAGCGCACTTTGTATGTTCAGAGGTGCTGTGGATCTCTTTAAGCTATTCACTCAATGGGTTCTCTACGCTTGCCAAGCGTAATTTAGCCACCTCCGTGATGGTCATGGTATGAAGATCAGTCTGTTTTCGAGAAGAAGAGGCCATCAAACTTCATTTGAAGAGATGCTCGCCCCTCATGTTGAACATCTCTATCATCTCGCCTATCGTTTTTCCCGATCCCAGCATGATGCTGAAGATTTGGTACAGGAGCTGTTGGTCAAGCTCTACTCACGCCACAATGAGCTAAGCAAGGTTAAGAGTCTCAAGCCGTGGCTGACGCGCTCTCTTTATAATCTCTATATCGATCTCTATCGTCGTAAGGAGCGCTCCCCTATCGACCACGGTTATGATGAGACAATTTCAGCATCAGCCTGCACGGATGCCGGCCCTCAACAAGAGGTGCAGCGAAGTGAGATGCAACACGCTATTGCTAAACAGATGGATACGCTGAATGAAAACCAACGCATCTTATTGATCATGCACGATATTGAGTCCTATACTCTGGCTGAGATTGCCGTCATCCTCGATACGCCAATCGGCACCTTGAAGTCTCGTCTGCATCGTAGCCGTGCCAAATTAAAAAAATCACTTGATGATGGAACCTTTTCACTCAATTCAGCGTGTTAATGGTTGAGGGATTATATTTTATGAACTGTAAACAATTTCACGATCATCTTGATGATTATGTTGATGGCATGCTCAGCCAAGAGCAAAGCCAGAGCATGCAACAGCATGAGGCAGGCTGCCTCGATTGCCAGCATGCCTTGGGGCAGCAGCAAGCATTAATGCAGGCACTGAAAAGCATGCCTGCGCCAAAAATGCGCCCAGGATTTGCTCAACAGGCCATAAAGCGTGCTACTGAACCACAACAGCAACATCACCGCCGTGGATTTGTGACCGGTTTTGGCAGTGCCTTAGTGGCCGGCCTGGCCTTGTGGATGGTGGTTACTGCGATGCTACCCAATAATGAGGCGGTGATGCAGGAGGATGTCATGCAAGTGATGCTGTCTCTGCATCAAGAGAGCACCATCAATCTGGCATTTAATGCACCAAAGGATTTAGTGGGTGCAAAGATTTCACTCATCCTGCCTGCAAATGTTGAGGTGATTGGTTTTCCTGGGCAGCGAGAAATTACCTGGATAACAGACCTAAATAAGGGCCAAAATATTTTGCCGTTGCCCCTGAAAGCCAGTGCAGCAGTTGATGACTTCTTGGTGGCAAGCATTGAGTCTGGCCAAAGCAAAAAGACGTTTCGCATACAGATTGAGGTTACCAATCAAGGCCGTACAGAGTTAGTGATCACACCGGCGAACATGGTGTAAATCAAATGAGTTTTGTGAGGAAGTGTTAATGAAACCTTTTAAGTTGACGATAGTCGCTGCCAGTCTGTTTGCTGTAATGGGAACAGCGCAGGCCAGAGAGGATCTCGGCGACCTGGATATTGTCACCATGCAGGTGATCGAAGATATCGAAGATGATGAAAGGGATGGTTTTCATTTTCTGAAGTTGCCAAAAAGAGCATCAGACTCCGCCCGTGAGTCGCATGAGCGTGTTCGTGATCGTCTTGAAGCGCATGATGAAGAGAAGCGGGACGATGATAGTAATGATGACCGAGATAATCATGGTGACGAAGATCGTGAAGATGACCGGGGCAGTGATGGTGATGATGATCGCTCAGATGAGATGGATGATAGCAGTGACGACATCCAAGAGGAGATAGATGACAGTAGCGACGATATCCAAGAGGAGATGGATGACAGTAGCGACGATATTCAAGACGAAATGGATGACAGCAGTGACGATATCCAAGAGGAGATAGATGACAGTAGCGACGATATCCAAGAGGAGATGGATGACAGCAGTGATGATATAGAAGATGACACGGATGATCACGAAGATGAGGAAACTGACTCCTGATTCTCAATATGCATGGCCTCACCTATAGCGGAAGAGGCCTTAATTATTATGCCTATTAATAACCTATGAAGCTGTTGGGGGTTAGGCCGATGCAAACTGCCAAGTTTATTCCGGTTCTTATACTGTTCCTGATGATCTCCCCTTCGCATGCAGAACAGGGTAAAGCAATAGCGCTCTACGATGAGGCGGTACAGGCGATGCGTGGTAAAGCGTATCAGGAAGCCGTGCGGCTTTTTGATCAAGCGCAGCAGGCGGGCATGGCCAGTGGCAAACTGAATTACAACAAAGGTGTTGCACTCTACAAACTTCACCGCTACAAGGAGGCAAAAAAAGCCCTTCTTACTGCTGAAGCTAAAGCAGGAAATCCCACATTGGTGCGATATAACCTAGGGTTAGTGAGTTATCGTTTAAGTGAAGTTGAGGAGGCTGAATACTGGTTTAATGAGGTGTCCCGAGAGATGAAGGGGGAGAAACTCGGCAGCTTCGCTGATGAGATGCTGGCCAAACTAAACGACAAAAAGCCCAGCAAACAAGCCGGTAAACTCTGGTCGGTCATAATTGATAGCGCATTGGGTTATGATGACAATGTGACCTTGGAGAATACCGAGATTGCTCAAGGGACGAATAAAAGTGATTTTTACCTGGACCTTTATGGCTCCGTAGCTTATCGATTTAGCGATGATAAACGCAATGGTCTATCTGTCCGGCTGGGATTGGCTACGATCAAATATCAAAATGAGAGCCGCTATAACAGCACGTTATACAATGCAGGCCTTTATCAGGACAATCAATTCTCCGACTGGCGTACCCGTGTTGGCCTGAAAATAACCAGAATCAATCTCGGTGGCAAAGAGTACCTGCAAAAGAACACCCTACAACTGCAAGCGGCGCATTATCTGAGCAAAAGCCTGCGTCTGCGTGGTCGTTATGATCTGAGCACATATCATGAGCTGGATGACAACTATGCCCATCTGGCTGGACAACGCCATAAAATCAAGCTGGATGGCATGTGGAAGGGTGGCAATACGAAGCTGCGTGTTGGCTATGATCTGGAGTTGAATGATCGAGACGATCTGCAGTGGGGTAGCAATTTTACTAGCTACTCTGCCACACGCCATAACATCAAGGCGACACTCAGCTTTCCACTGATAGACAAATTGCGTGGCAAACTTGGGGCTGAATATCGTCAAAGTATTTATAACGATGCCAACATAGTCAGCGGGGTGTCAGGTGACACCCGAGAAGATGACCGCTACCGCTATAGGCTAGAAGCCACCTACAAGCTTAACCGTAAAGTGGATCTGGTCGGTAAATACCGTTACACCGACAATGTTTCCAATATTACCAGTAGCTCTTACCGGCATTCACAAATATTGCTTGGTCTACAGAGTTACTTCTGAGCCACTCCAAACTCACCATGACATAACATCACTGCTGCTCCTACTCGGGTAACGGTTCAATCTAATCACGCCGTTTGTCTGTCTCTAGCTAGACACTATATCTGAGCTGATCTATTTCAATCTGTCGGTGGGCACTCCCATACCCTGGCTGAGACCACTAATCCCCCCAATACCTCTGATGGTGTTGTGACCTTTCCAGCTGCACCAATTAAGACAAAATTAAAAAAATCGCATATAGAGGGAACCTTTTCATTCGATGAAGCGTGTTAAGCAATAAGAGGGCATTGTTCTGGGTTGTAAGAGAATTAATGAACACCTAAATGATTTCGTCAATGGTGCCGTTTTCAACGATGGCACTCCGATTTGACGGATCAATCAGGTTTATGTTCAGAGGTTCGTACAGACCACAAAGCCGGGATAGTAATCGACATGCTCTATTCAAAGCATGATCGATTGAATTAAACAGAGTTAATATTGTTAGGAGTAGCAAAATGAATCGTTATAGTCTCTATTTTTTACTATTTACAGTGGTCGGTCTTCTCTCAGCTTGTGGCGGGGGTGGTTCATCCTCATCAGGGCAGAGCAGTGATGGCACCGTATCTGTTCTCATTACAGACAACCTGACACTTGCCTATTCTGAGGTTTGGGTCAACGTACAGTCTATTACCGCAACCGATGCAAACGGCCAAACAGTGGTGCTTTATGAAGATGCAACCGGTCAGGTGCACAACCTTTCTCAACTGGTTAATATCGGAGCGCTGGTTGATGCACAGGTGATCGCGGCTGGAACCTACACCTCATTCGATATCCTATTGGCAAACGATATCAAACTGGTAGAGACCGCTGGTACAACGATCAATGCCACTTTTGATCAAACCGGCAACCCAACTTACACCATGACAATCACCGGCAGCCTGATTGTTGATGCAAACCAGACCACAACACTGGTGCTAGATTTTGATCTGCAACAGTTTACTTTTGATGTCGCCACAAATACGGTAACACCGGTTGTAGTACAGGCTGATCCAAACACCCTGAACCAAACCAACGCCACGATCAATGGTCAGGTTCAGTCTGTCAGCAGCCCCAGTCAGTTTGTAATGATGCCAGCGAGTGGTGGTGCAAACATTACCGTGGATATACATGCCACGGGTGCCGTGACAAATGCAGCTACAGGTGCGGTCACTGCCGACACAACTGCACTACAGGCAGGCATGCAAGTCGCTGTGTCAGGCACCTATGATGCCACCAATCTGACGATCACCGCATCGGGTGTACAGATCGAAAATAGTGTCATCTCCATACGTCATGAAGTGGAAGGTTTTGTCACCTCATTTGATGGCTCTAACCTCACGCTAGATATCAAGGAGGCCAGCTTCTTGCCAACTAACAACACCATAGCTATTGCCAATATTAGCAATGCAATATTCAGCGCTGGCAGTCTGAGTTTGGTAACTGTTGGTCAGCAGATAGAGGTCAAAGGTAACTGGGATGGGGCCACCTTTACCGCTGTGATTGTTGAAATTGAGGGTGCACCAAGCAACGCAAGCTCAAACAGCTACATCGACGAATATGCAGAAATTGAAGGACAAATTACCGCCATAAATGGCAACGCCCTGACTCTGGCAGTACAAAGCCGTGAACATGTTGCGGGCATCAATGTCGGTGATCAGATCACGATTGATAGCACCAACAGCTGGTTTGAAGAGGGTGGCAGCAGCTGCTTGGCTGCTGGCATCATCATCGAAGCCAAGGGCGGCATGATCGATGGTACAACTATGCAAGCTAACGTGATTGAGTTTGAAAGCGACTGTGGAGGCAGCAGCTCTAACGACGATGATGATGACGAAGAGAATGATGAAGAGGATGACTCTTCAGAAGAGAGCTAAATCCTTCTGGACAAGGAGGTCCAGTCATCCATGAGTAGAAGGCAGCACCTTTAGCGAACCTTATGCTTTAGTGCTGCCAGACTTAATCAGAGGTTCCCTAGTGGTTATCTAGGTTCAGTGGCGGTCTGTGCTGGCTGAGGCAGGGCGTTAGATAACAGCATCGCAATGATGATAAATCCACTCGAACACCACAGGCATCCTACCAACCCGTACTCTTGATAGAGCCAGCCAGAGAGCACGGTGCCGGTGAGTCGTCCTCCAGCATTGGCCATGTAGTAGAAGCCCACATTCATCGCCACTTTTTCATGGTCAGAGTAGGCCAGAATCAGGTAGGAGTGGATGGCTGAGTTGATGGCAAAGAGCACCCCAAACAGAATTAACCCCACTATCAATACGGCATCAACTGGCCAGCCTAGTTGCATGCCGAGGGCGATGCTCGCTGGTGAGAGAGCGAGGATAAAGGCCCACAGGCGTGCTGTGGTGCCGCTTGGCTCCTGCTTACGAAGTAACTTTGGGGCGGTTGCCTGAACCAAGCCATAACCGATCACCCACAGTGCAAGGAAACCACCCACCTGGATGAAAGACCACCCCAGCCCCTCATAGAGGAAGACAGGCAGCCCGACCACAAACCAGACATCACGTGAGCCGAACAGGAAGAAGCGTGCTGCTGAGAGCCAATTGATGGCGGGCGTTCTGGAGAAGACCTGGGTGAATTTTGGCGTTGATTTCATCTTGCCTACGCCTGATGGCAGCATGATGATGGTGATAAGCAGTACCAGTAGCAACAGCCCCGCAAGGGTCGCTACTGCACCACGGAAACCGACCGATGCCAGCAACATCGCCCCGGCAAAAAACCCCACCCCTTTCAGTGCGTTTTTAGAGCCGGTGAGCAGGGCCACCCACCTAAATAATCGTGATTTACTGCCATCTGTCACCAAGGTTTTGACGGAGGCTTTGGCAGACATCTTGTTCAAATCTTTGGCGATACCAGAGAGTGCCTGAGCGGCCATCACGTAGGGTACGGAGAGCCACTCATCGGGCAGGGTGAGCATGCTGAGTGCCACCACCTGCATCACCATACCGATCTGCATGGTCAGATTGAGGCCGATACGTGCGCCAAGCCAGCCGCCGACAAGGTTGGTGACGATGCCGAAGAACTCGTAGAAGAGGAACAGCATCGCCACCTCGAAGGGTGAGTAACCGAGCTGATGGAAGTAGAGCACCACCAGCATACGCACTGCTCCATCGGTGATGGTAAAGGCCCAATAACCGCCGGTGATGACGAGATAGTTGCGTAGTGCTTGCTGCATATTTAGAGGTTCCGTGCCACCTTATGCACCAGATCCATCATACGGTTGGCGTAGCCCCATTCGTTGTCATACCAAGCGTAGATTTTGACTTGGCTACCATCAATCACCATGGTGGATGGGGCGTCGATAATGGTGGAGCGGGCATCACCCCGGTAGTCCACTGAGACGAGTGGGCGCTCCTCATAACCTAAGATGCCTTTAAGCGCCCCCTCGGCCGCTTCACGAAAATAGGCGTTCACCTCTTCTGCGGTGACGGGGCGTGCCGCCTCAAAAACAAAATCGGTGAGTGATGCATTGAGCAGCGGTACCCGTATTGCCATGCCATTTAGCTTGCCGCTCAGCTCAGGGAAAATCTGGCAAATGGCTTTGGCTGAGCCGGTGGAGGTGGGGATTAATGACTGGCCGCAAGCACGCGCTCGGCGCAGATCTTTATGCCCCTTGTCGATGATGGTCTGAGTGTTGGTGATGTCATGGATGGTGGTGAAACTGCCGTGGCGGATGCCGATCTTCTCATGCATCACCTTCACCACCGGGGCGAGGCAGTTGGTGGTGCAGGAGGCTGCTGTCAGTAAGTGGTGGGTTGCCGGATCATAGAGGTGATCATTGATACCGTAAACGATATTCAGTGCCCCCTTGACCGGCGCGGCTACCACTACCTTTTTCACACCTTGGTCAAAATAGGCCTGTAGCTGCTCAGGTGTGCGGAATTGGCCGCTGGCCTCAATCACCAGGTCACAGCTTGACCAGTCGGTTTCACCAATCTCGCTATTGGATGAGTAGGTGAGTGGTTGCTCATCAATGAACAAATGCTCCTCACTGGCATGGCACTCTGGGCCAAAGATGCCATGCACAGAGTCAAACTTGAGCAGATGAGCGGAGCAGGCGGCATTGCCAGCGATCTCATTGATCTGCACAAACTCAAACACTTCAGTGCCCCAGGCGGCTCTCAGGCCGAGCCTTCCCATGCGGCCAAAGCCGTTGATACCTATTCGAATGGTCATAAAATGTAGTATTCCGTATATACGTGTAAGCAGATGCGTAGGGTGCAAAAAAAGCCCCGTCATGGGGCGTCCTGTCAGGTGATTAGAGCTGCCTGCAGGGCTGGCTATCTAATCAACGGGTCTTAACAACAACGCTGTTTTACAGCGGAGAGTTGCTTTAGATCGGCCTGCATTTCAGAGTTCTCGCAGCCACATTGGCGGATATGTTCAAACAGTGCATTGCAGCAGTCATCGACCGTTTTGTAGTGGACCCACACCCCTTCACGGCGGGTGGTGACCAGCCCATTATTACGCAGATAGGCGAGATGGCGGGAGACAACACTCTGTGACAGTTTTAGCGTATCAACCAGATCACAGACACAAAGCTCGCCCTTGGCCAGCAGTAGGTGGATGATGCGCAGCCGTACCGGTTCAGAGAGGGTTTTGAATAGCGCAGCGAGTGATTCAGTGTTCATAGTGCGACCATTATATTTGGATGGCCAAATATAGCAATAGGTTGATTGGGGAAATCTATCTACCGCTGTTGAGGGAGAGAGTTATAAACCGTTTATTCTCAACGGCCTGCTTAGTAAGGGTGGATTAAAACTGATCGTAATGTCCACCGATAGCAAAAATGTATATGTACTCACTATCATATTTATAGATAACCCGGTCTCTTTGGCTTATTCGGTGAGAATGCAATCCAGTAAGGTTATGTTTTAATGGCTCGGGTTTTCCTGAACCACTCGATGGGTCACTGCGAAGCATCTCTTTGAGCAATTTCCGTAATGAGGTGTGTAGCTTTCTATCTCTCTGCCTGAGCTCTTCATAGATTTGCCAGGTATTACCTTCAAACACCAGTGATCTCATCCATCTCCCCATCGGTTGGTGTATATCCAGTTTTCTGAGTATGTGTTGCTGTTGAAGTGGCTATCTGCCTCATTAAGTCACTGTTTTGTAGCACATAGAGTGTCTCTTGTTCCCGCTCCCAGTCTTCGGCACTAACAATGATAAAATCCTCGCCACTTCTGCGCGTTACTTTTAGTGGTAGATGCTCATTAACAACCTGTTCTACGAAGCATTTTAGATTGTCTCTAAACTTATTCACGCTGATGCTGTTCATTGGTATATGCCTTGCCATGTACGGATATACCGTACAGTCTAGGTGTAAAGATCTAATAATACAAATTCACTCGGAGGGTGACTTAGGGCGTTGCCGTACATACTCATACATCACTACGGAAGCGGTCACACTGACATTGAGGCTCTCAATCTGGCCAAACTGTGGAACTGCTAAGGTCTCAATATCGGGGTAGTCATGACGGTCAAAACAGATGCCCATCTCCTCATGGCCAAAGATAAAGGCGCTCTTCTCGGGCAGCTCGGTCTGCCACAATGTCTGTTGGGAATGCGCCTCTAATGTGTAGAGGGTGTAGCCATCAGCTTTGAGCCGTTGATAGCAGCTGTCGAAATCCTTATGGAAGTGGGCGGGTACATGTTTGAAGCCCCCCTTTGCTGCTGCCGGGTCGAAGATACCAATATCGATGAGATGAACCGCATGGGCACCGAAAACCTCAGCGCTGCGGAAGATCTTTGGCACATTAAACCCCGCCTTTAGGCGATCTAGCACGATGACAAATTGGTGCTTGCCGGGTTTGGCCAATAGGTTGCAACGCCGATGTTTTTCATAGCGTTTGGCCACCTGTTTCTCTCGTTCGTGACGGCTTAAATTTTTGTTGTGACGGGTCATGGGATATTGCAGTTTGAATATAGGGGGTGTGGGCGCTAGTCTACCCGACTTCTAACCTGCTTCCTTAGGAACAGTTGTGAGCAAAAAAATACGTATTGCCGCTGCACAGTATGAGATGGGTGGTTTTGAGAATTGGGCCGGTTATGAGGCCAAGCTGACGCGCTGGGTCGCCGAAGCGGCAGGAGAGGGTGCTCATCTGCTGCTCTTTCCTGAGTGTGCGGCGATGGAGTTGTTAGCGCTCACCCCACAGGGGAGGCAACTTGCCCTCTCAGAGCAGTCGCATGCGATGCAGGTTTATCTGGATCGGTTCATCCATCTGCATCGCCACTTGGCCCAGCAGTACCAACTGCATCTGTTGGCGGCTACGCTGCCGGTTGAGGTGACGCAGGGCGTGTTCCGCAATCGTGCGCACCTGTTTACCCCTGATGGCAGTATGGCCTTTCAGGATAAGTTGATCATGACCCGCTTTGAGCGGGAGCAGTGGGGACTCCAACCCGGTGATCAACTCAAGGTGTTCAATACGGCGTTAGGTTGCATCGGTATCAACATCTGTTATGACGTTGAATTTCCGCTGCTGACACGCCGTCAGAGAGAGGCGGGTGCTGATATTATTCTGGCGCCAAGCTGGACCGATACATTGGCCGGTTACCATCGGGTAAAGATTGGTAGCCAAGCACGGGCATTGGAGAACCAGTGTTATGTGGCTCAAGTGCCGATGGTGGGTGCCGGTTGGTTTGATGGGGCCAGGGCGTGTGTCGGCAGGGCGGGGGTCTATCTGCCTGCTGATATTGGCGCGCCTGATGATGGTATTCTGGCCATTGGTGAGATGAATCAACCCGCGTGGCTCTATGCCGATCTGTCACTACAGCAGCTGCGCTCAGTGCAACGTCATGGTCTGGTTAGCAATCTATTGGATTGGCCAAGCCAGGTGCGCCCAGAACTGGAAATATGCCTGGAGGAGAAGCTCTCCTCTGGCGAGAGACCCTAACCGAAGTGAAAAAATGAACTCAGAACAACTCCTGCAAGCTGACTATGACTATGTTTGGCACCCCTATAGTGCCATCGAGAGTGAGCAGCCGATCTTCCCTGTCGCCTCGGCTGAAGGGGTACGCCTAACGCTGGCCGATGGGCGTGAGCT
Organism: Candidatus Polarisedimenticolaceae bacterium; assembly: GCA_021647945.1. GTDB lineage: Bacteria > Pseudomonadota > Gammaproteobacteria > Chromatiales > Chromatiaceae > JAKITT01. Next base: position 12,556 of record JAKITT010000040.1, on the reverse strand, counting down.
GATCGATGGCATGGCCTCCTGGTGGTGTGTGCTGCACGGTTACAACCACCCCGAGATGAACCGGGCGCTGGAGGATCAAATCAAGCAGATGTCACATGTGATGTTTGGTGGATTAACCCATGCACCCGCCGTAACGCTGGCCAAACGGTTGGTTGAGATAACCCCCGAGCCGCTTCAGAAGGTCTTCTTTTCTGACTCAGGTTCCATCTCCGTTGAAGTGGCAATGAAGATGGCGATGCAGTATTGGCACGCCAAAGGGCAGCCAGAAAAGCAACGATTTCTCGCCTTTCGCAGCGGTTATCATGGCGATACCTTTCAGGCGATGTCGGTCTGTGATCCGGTCAATGGCATGCATAGCCTCTTCTCTGGTGTGTTGGCGCAGCAGCACTTTGTCGATTCCCCCGCCTGCCGTTTTGGAGAGCCCTGTAGCGATCAGGATATCCAGCAGTTTGAGCAGAAACTAGCAGCGGAGCAGGGCAATGTTGCCGCCGTTATCCTGGAGCCAATTGTGCAGAATGCCGGTGGCATGCGCTTCTATTCGGCAGACTATCTGCGTCGTGTGCGTCAGCTTTGTGATCAGTATGATGTCTTGCTGATTTTGGATGAGATCGCCACCGGCTTTGGCCGTACTGGTCGTCTCTTCGGCTGTGAACATGCCAACATATCGCCCGATATCATGTGTGTCGGCAAAGCGCTGACCGGCGGTTATATGACCCTTGCGGCCACCCTGACCACCCGGCAAGTGAGTGAAACCATCTGCAACGGTGAACCGGGTGTTTTTATGCATGGCCCCACCTTCATGGCCAATCCACTCGCCTGTGCTGCCGCGCTGGCCAGTATACGTTTATTAACCGAATCTCCCTGGCAGCAGCGAGTGGAACACATTGAACAGCGATTGCGCCAAGGCCTTGAGCCCTGCCGTCAACTGTCACAGGTGGCCGATGTACGTGTTTTAGGTGCCATCGGTGTAGTTGAGCTGGTAGAACCTGTCGATATGAAAACAGTGCAGTCCCAGTTTGTTGAACAGGGCGTCTGGATAAGACCGTTTGGAAAATTGATCTATCTGATGCCGCCGTTTGTGATGGATGATGCTGATCTACAGCGTTTGACCGATGCCATCTATAGTGTGGTGCAGGGTCTGTAGAGAGAATAAAATGCCAGAAAATATCAGTCGCTCAAAATGGGACGATGAGTGTAGGTAGAAAAGAGAGAGGGGGATGCCGAATATTCCCCCTCTCTTTGATTGTTGCTGGTGAGTATTAAGTAACCCTGAATTGGCTAATTAGATCCTGTAGACGCGTTGCCATCTCAGCCATGCTGTGACCCGCCGTGGCACTCTCTTGAGCGCCATTGCTATTCTCTTCTGCCATGGTGCTGATCTTGATCAGGTTTTGGTTGATCTCTTCAGAAACGGCGCTCTGCTCCTCTGCTGCACTGGCGATCTGGGTACTCATCTCATTGATACGAGAGACCGCCTCTGTGATAGTGACGAGCGATTTGCTGGCTTGATTGGACTGCTCAACCACCGATTGGGCCCGATTGGCACTCGACTCCATCGCCTTCACTGCATTGCGAGAGCCTGTTTGTAGCTGATCGATCATTTTGTTGATCTCTTCGGTCGATTGCTGGGTTCGTCCCGCCAGGGTTCTGACCTCATCGGCAACCACGGCAAAACCACGGCCCTGCTCACCCGCACGGGCCGCCTCAATGGCGGCGTTCAATGCCAATAGATTGGTCTGTTCAGCGATGCCGACAATCACATCGAGTACCGAGTTGATGTTTTTGCTCGCCTCTTCAACCTCTCGTACGACGCTTGAGGCATCGTCAATCTGACAAGAGAGATCCTGGATAGAGTGTGTTGCCAGTTCGACCTGTTTTTTGCCCTCCCCCGTTTCAATGCTAGCTTCATGGGCGGCAGTGGCCGTGTTTTCAATATTATGTGCCACCTCATTGACGGTCGCACTCATCTCGGTCATTGCGGTTGCAACCTGGCTAATCTCATCTTGTTGTGCCTGGATGTTGTTGTTGGTCTGAGTAGATATGACCGATACTTCCTCCGAGGCGGTAGCCAACTGCTGTGATGTGGCACTGATTTCGCTGATCATCTCAACCAGTCGCTCATGCATCACTTTGGCGGATTGTGTCAGTGCGGTGATCTCATCATTACCATCAACCTCAATCCCTTGAGTCAGATCACCAGAGGCGATCACAGAGAGATTATCGCTGGCTCTGCGCAGGCGATAGTTGATTTCGCTGGAGACCAACCAGCTGGTGGCTCCGCTGATAATGATGGCCAATAATAAGATTACACCGAGGGTATTAGCGGCCTGAAGTTCATGTTCAACGGCAATATGGCCTGCCTGCTCGGTAAATACCTCGATTTCGTTTAATAGTACCGAAATTGCATGATCGACCTTGTCTGCCTCATGCTCGGTCTTCTTTGCCAGAGCTTCTGCTTTATGTGCCTCTCCAGCAGCAAATATTTCAAAAACCTCATTAGCATGTTTAACATAGAATTTATGCTCCTGAATGATCTTCTTCATGGCAGCTGCCAGATGCTCAAACTCCGCCTTCGCCTCTTCAGTGTCTGCCTTGGCGTGGGCATTATCGAAGAGAGTGATCGCTACGGAGGCTTCCTGGTGAATCAGGCTGTTGAGCTTATTAAATAGAACCGCCTCTTCATCTAAACGGCTCTTAGCATTGGCCACTTGGTCAATGATCTTGCCATAGCGTAGTGCGCGTTCGAAATGGATCGACTGTTGCATAGCGTGCTCATTGATCTGAATAAGCGCATTCATGGCTGCGATATCACGATCAACAACGCCCTCCAACTCATGGCCAATCTGGCTCATAGAGTTAAGTGCAAAAAGGGTGCTTCCTAGAAGTAATAACAGGGCAATGACTGCGTTACCTATTATTTTTGCTCGAATGGATATTTTGTTCAAAAGTGATTTCATGGTGTTCTCCGGATGCCAACAAGTCCAGACAATTGAAACAGCTATACCTTATATAGATGATGACAAGGTCACACCATCGTTCCCTGAGTAGTAGTGCTCCAGTGCTGTGATAATCTTATCGGTTAAAGGATGGGGTTCCTCCACTAACCGCTTTGACAAGTATAGGCAAAGAATATAGCCCATGAGTTTGCGGCTGATAAATTATCGAATTATTCTTATAGATTTAAAGTGAATGGCCTAATGGAGTTGACAAACTGTCATAGAAACAGCAGAATCCGCGCTCCAACAAAGCGCCCGTAGCTCAGCTGGATAGAGTACCTGGCTACGAACCAGGTGGTCGGAGGTTCGAATCCTTCCGGGCGCGCCATTTTTTAGTAACAAATACAGTCGGTTACGAGAGATTCTCTAGCCGACTTTTCTTTTGATTAAAGTCAGCGTGGGCGTTTCGTGGACACCCCGTTGATCTTTAGTCAAACAAAGTCGATTTACCGCTTCAAGTAGTTCCGCGACTTCAGCAGCCGAATAGTCGGTCGTGATGTCACCATTTGTGTGCCCTAGCAGCACTCTCCTTGTTTCGTTGGATACACCAGCGGATCGGAGCCGTCTTCCAAAAGTGTGCTTTAGATTGTGTACTCCTCTAAGCACATTTCTACTGACTGGAAGCTTAGCTTCCCTCCAAGCTCGTTTCCAACCTGTGTTATTCATTTTCCCCACGCGATAACCTTTATAGGTAAAGACGTAGGTAAATGCACAGTTACACTTACCGCCGGTGTGTATGCAGCACCTTTTTAGATGTTTTGTAGGACGCTGTTTCCGTGCTTTCTTAATAACCGAGATTGCGATTTTATTGAGTACGTGTAATCGGTCTTCTCGATTCTTAACAAGTCCTTCTCCATCATCCAGCCAGCCAGGGATGAGGAAAACCAAAGTATTTAACTCGGGTACTTCCACTTCCCATTCCCAACTAAGTTGACAAACCTCCTGCTCGCGTGCCCCTGTATTAACTTTATACAGAGACATCTCAGCAAGGTGATCCGGCAACTTTTTCAAGAGCGTTCTTTGCTCTTGCCAGCTCAAAGGATAGGGTTTTGCTTTATCCCCTTGAATAGGCAGCATTGTGATTTTCGGAACAGCCCCCAACCAAGTTAGTCCATTTTCGTCATGCCAACTACCGGCTGCTAAATTGAGAATTCGACGAACTACTCCAAGTGCATTATTTATGCTCTTAGGTCGTATCCCCTTAGCAAGCCGCCCTTTCACGAAGGGATCAAGCGTTCCGTTATGTACTTTACTTATTGGTAGACTTCCGATGTGCGACATCATCTGATCCAGATGAGTCCCGTCATCATCAATACTTGCCTTATGCTGGTTATCTATCAGGTATTTGGTGGCGGCCTGTTCAAACGGTCGATCAGGGCGAACACCAAATTCTACTGCTTTCCTAGCTTCTTCAAGCTTATGAATCAGGAGTTCTTCGGCTTTCTCTTGTTCTTCCTCACGGAAGCTAGTGCTTTGCCGAAGTCGCCCTCCTGGAAAATATTTACTCCTTTTGTCGATATGCCAGCGTCCGTAACGAAGCCGGAGTCCTGACATGGTTTTTTTGGCCATAACGTCCCTCCATTTTTTGGCGGGACACCCATTGCAGCTTTATAATTATCGGCCCACCGATCCAAGTCAAGTCTGTCGTATGCTTTTCCCTGTTTAGAAATAGGGATTGTGGTAAGTGAAGGGGCGACTAACGTTCTGAAAAGATTACGATTCATACCCAAATAGGCGGGAGCCTGGTTTGCTCTGATGAATCGTGGAAGCATCGGGAACTCACTCATCTTTTATCCGATCACTTGATAGTGTCTTTTTCAATGTAATTCCGAGTCGTCTTCGATATGTAGTACCTGACTTGGTTAATTTTATTCGCTTCTAGGCTATTTAACTCCCCGATTAACTTCCCTCTAGGGGCCTCTTTTCCAGGGTTTTTAAAGTAGCTGTAGGGAAGATCGCGTTAGAGAAATTTCTTGAAAAACGCCATATGAAGCCGTGTGGTGATGCCTACAGCCAGCAAAAAAGGTGGAATGAGGTATTTGGGATCTAGCGGGATAGGCGGGACGAGATAGATGACCCAAAGAAGAAGAAATGACCACGCTAACCCACGTTTGGCTCTGTGATAGATGAAGCCGGATTCTCGTTCGCCACCCGTGCGACGTAAATACCAGCCCACAAAGCCATCGGCCATGGCCGTAACGGTGACTAACACTAAAAATGGCAACGCCAGAATCAATACGCCAACACGCAGAGCAAACAATTGCAGCCCGACCATGGCGGTTTCGATCACTGGCCGTAGTGTCTCTGTGAAATCGAGCGCAGTTGGTTGAGCTTGGTCGGTAGGCGGCAAGTTGCTCGAATACCGCATCATGCCGTCGATCCCACTGGATACAAATATGGTGCTGTGAAACGATTGGATGACTTCGGCAAGAAACGTGATGTCGGACTGAGGTAGACCAAGCAGTGCTATCTCCTGGTTTAATACATTTTCTAAATGCCACACCCCATCGGGTGACCACAGTACAAACACACAGAAAATATCGACGACTAATACCAATAGCGCGATCAGGACTAACCACTTAACTAGCCACAGCAAGCCCGTCAGACGACGCTTTTCAGCCAAGATCGACTCCGTAATGCGTTAACCGTTCTCGACCAATTTCTTCAATATCCTTCGGCAACAATGGATCATTACCAGGAAGCGGCAGGCGAAGCTTGTAGAGTTGGCCACCCTCTAGTAACGCGAAAGCTTGGCCTTTAGGTAGAGCCTCCTCAACAAGTAAAACACAAGTTAAATCAACTAGATAAAGCTTAATGTTGTATAATAAGTGCACGAAAACCAGCGATATCATCCCAAAAAGCGTGCACCATGATTCGATATACCAGTGAAACCCAACTGCCACTATCTGGATTTGAAACTCCCTTTGAATCCACACTCGATAACAATAACCGTTGGGTCCAGCTCGCCCACCTCATCCCTTGGGATGAATTGGCAGTGGCTTATTATTCAAGCTTTCACAATAGTCATGGTCGCCCTGCAAAAGATGCACGCTTAGTCATTGGTGCCGTTATCATCAAGCACAAACTTTGCCTGAGTGACGAAGAAACCATTGAGCAAATACGAGAGAATCTCTACTACCAATACTTTATTGGTCTCAAGATGTTTCAAACAAAAGCCATCTTTGCTCCCTCCCTGTTTGTCGAGATTTGAGCATCCCCTGATAAAGTAGACACTCAGTTAAGGTAAAATCTAACTTAACGAGGTGACCTATGAAACGAAAAACTTACAATGCGGTGTTTAAACAAGAAACCGTTAAATATATTGAAGAAAACCAGCTTGGTATCAGCGAAGCAAGTAAAAAGTTTGGTGTTGGTTCAACGGCTCTGCGTCGTTGGTGTAGTGAATTTAAAGTGTATTCCACTCAAGCCTTTCCCGGTCAAGGGAAGTTAAGAGCGGATGACGAAAAGGTCAGGCAGCTCACCGAAGAGAACAAACGGTTACGTCAGGAGTGTGAAATTCTAAAAAAAGCGACGGTCTACTTTGCCAAGGAAATGAAGTAAAATTCATGTTCATTCAAAAAAATAATAACGCGTTTCCCATAGCCGTGATGTGTCCCGTGCTGAATGTTAAACGCGGAAGTTATTATGCTTGGAAAAGTAGACCGGAAAGTCAACGTAGCAAAGAGAATAAAATGTTGACTGAAGAAATCAAAGAAATTCATAAGCAAAGCCGTGGCACCTACGGGAGTCCACGCCTCCACGCAGCGCTGAATAAAGCCGGTAAAACCTGCGGCTTAAATCGTGTTGCACGATTAATGAGTGAGGAACAGCTCGAAGCAACAAAAGGTAAGAAATACGTTGTGACGACGGATTCCAAACATAGCCTACCCGTCGCGAAAAACGTCCTGAACCGTGTATTTGAGGCTAAAAAGGCCAATGAGGTCTGGTTGGCTGACATTACCTATATTTGGACAGATGAAGGCTGGCTTTACCTGGCCGCCGTTCTCGACCTCTTTTCTCGGCGTATTGTGGGCTGGGCAATGGACGATAACATGCGGGTTCAGCTCACGCTGTCCGCACTTCACATGGCGATTGAGCAGCGACAACCTGAGCCTGGGTTACTGCATCATTCCGATCGAGGCAGTCAGTATGCAGCCATTGGTTATCAAGCCTTACTTGGAACATATGGGATGAGTTGTAGCATGAGTCGCAAAGGCAACTGCTGGGAGCGCGCAGCCTGCCCTTGGGGTATAACGCCCCAATGGAAAGCTTCTTTGATACATTGAAAACGGAACAGGTCTATCAACAACGATATCAAACACGAGAACAAGCAAGAAAAGTGATTTTTGAGTACATTGAATGTTTTTACAATCGAGAGCGTATACATTCCTCAATTGATTACCTCAGTCCGAATGAATATGAATCCGTGGCGACAGTTGTCAACAGATGTTTGTTAATATAAATAATAATAAGTATGTTTTATTTTAAAAAAAACCTTAACTGACTGTCTACTAAAATGGGGTATTGCCACACCTTTAATAAAAGTCCACGGACTTATCGCGAGAAAGCCAGAAAAGATTATCTTGCTATCGTAAAGCGACGCAGACCAGGAAAGAAAGGCTATCGCAAAGGGAATAAGCAACCGCTTCAGTACCTGCAGCGAAACCTCAAACATATTGAAAATATGCTCGATAGTCTAGCTGGCAAGGACATACCATTATCACGCAAGCGTCTTCGACAGTACTGGATCATACAAACCCTGTTCGCTCAGCAATCCCTGATGCATAAAACCAAAACCCAACGCTGTGATGATCGAATCGTCAGTATCAGTCAGCCGCATGTGCGTCCAATCATTCGAGGCAAGCAAAACAAGGCCGTTGAATTTGGCGCTAAACTTAGTGTGAGTGTGACCGGAGACAAGATTGCCTGTGTTGATGAATTACGCTGGGACGCCTTTCATGAAGCGAAAGATTGAATCCCTCAAGTTGAAGCCTACAAACTCCGTCATGGCCATTATCCCGAGAAAGTCTTAGTCGACCCACTTTATGGTACCGGCGTGAATCGAAACTACTTGAAAGAGAAAGGTATTCACTATGCGGGCAAGCCACTGGGGCGGCCAAAGAAAGCAACCGAAGAAAACAAAGTCCAGCTCAAACGTGAAAAACAACAACGCCATGACGACTACGTTCAACGAATACCGATTGAAGGAAAGTTTGGTCAAGGTAAAAATGGTTATGGTTTAAACAAGATTAAGGCGAAGACAGCGAGTACTGCGTATTTTTGCTAACCGTGAACACCCAATTTTCCCTAGCGTGAACACCTATTTTTCTCAACTGTGAACACTGAATTTTGCGCAAGCGTGAACGCTTTTACCACTCGGTAAAAATAAACGTTCACAGGCAAAATTTTCTGTTCACGCTGTAAAAACCACCTTCTTCCCTCTTGCAGGCGACGGCTATGTCCTTAACCTGTGTTCCTTTTGTGCCTATCAGCCACCAGGAGCCACCATGACTACGAAGAGGGTCACTATGCAAAAGATCAAAGATATTCTGCGTCTCAAATACGACGCCAATCTATCCCTGCGCCAAATCGCGCTCAGTCTCAGCCTGTCGCTGGGGGCGGTGTCCAAGTATTTGAAACGGGCTGAGACGGCAGGACTGGGTTGGCCGCTGTCGGGGGACATGTCCGATGATGCACTGCGGGTGCTGTTACAGCCAGGGCGCAAGGCGGCTGTGGGGCTGTGCGTTCTCGCTGAGCCAGATTTTGTGGTGATGCAGCAGGAGCTGAAACGCAAAGGCATGACGCGCCAGTTGTTGTGGGAGGAGTATGCCCAAGTCCATCCTGAGGCCCATTACAGTTACTCACGTTTTACGGTGTTGTTTCGGCGCTGGCGCGCCAGGCAGCAGTTGTCGATGCGTCAGCATCACCGCGTGGGGGAGAAGCTGTTTGTGGATTACTGCGGGCCGACCATTGCGGTAGTCAATCCCGATACCGGCGATCTGCGTGAGGCCCAGGTCTTTGTTGCAGTACTGGGTGCCAGTTCTTACACCTATGCCGAGGCCACTTGGTCGCAAAGCTTGCCGGACTGGATTGGTTCGCATATGCGAGCTTTTACTTTTTATGGCGGTGTGCCGGCGGTAGTGGTGCCGGATAATCTGAAAAGTGCGGTGAGCAAGGCCTGTCGTTATGAGCCGGACCTCAATCCCACCTATCAGCAGTTGGCAGAGTACTATGGCGTTGCAGTCATCCCAGCGCGCCCCTATAAACCAAAAGACAAGGCTAAGGCCGAGGTCGGTGTCCAGCTGGTGGAGCGCTGGATCATGATGCGGCTGCGCAAACAGACCTTCTTCACCCTGGCGGCCCTCAATCAGGCTATTCGTTTTTTGCTGGATGAACTGAATCGACGCGCCTTTAAAAAACGCCCCGGCAGCCGCCGTGAGCAGTTTGAGCGGCTCGACCAGCCCGCCCTGAAACCGCTGCCCGACAGCCCCTACGAATACCGCGAAATCAAAAAGGCCCGCGTGCATCTCGACTACCACGTCGAGTACGACGGTCACTATTATTCGGTGCCCTACCCGCTGGTGAAACAGGAAGTCATGATCCATGCGGGGCAGACCACACTGGTCATTTTACATAACAGTAAACAGGTGGCCCTGCATCCACGCGCCCACACCAGGGGATCACATAGCACCGACCCCAATCACATGGCCAAGGCCCACCGCAAACATCAGGAGTGGTCACCGCAGCGTTTTCTGAGCTGGGCGGAAAAGATCGGGCCATACACCCGCAACGTAGTCCAGCATCAATTGGCATCCAGGCGTCATCCCGAACATGGTTACCGCACCTGCCTAGGATTGCTGAGCCTCGCCAAAAAGTACAGTCAGCCCCGTCTCGAAGCCGCCTGCCAACGCGCCCAACACATTGGTGCCATGAACTACAAAAGCATCGCCTCGATCCTCAGCAAAAGCCTGGACAAGGTGCCGCTGCAAGACACCAGCGCAAAGACACAAACCAGCCTGCCACTTGAGCACGACAATGTACGCGGCGCGGACTATTACCACTAACCTGAAATAGTCAGCCATGGAATATCCCGTTCCAATCTCGGGGAAAGCAACCAACACACAGGAGCAACATCGATGAACAATAACAATACCCTGCAACAACTGCACAGCCTGCGACTCACCGGCATGGCCGAAGCCCTGTCGCAGCAGATCGACCAACCCAACACCTATGAAGAACTCGGCTTCCGGGAGCGACTGTCACTATTGGTCAACAGCGAAGCGACCTGTCGTGACAATCGTAAAATCACCCGCCTGCTCAGGCAGGCCAAACTGCGACTCAATGCGCAACCCGCCGACATTGACTATCGCGCGCAGCGCGGCCTGCACAAAGACAGCATCGCCCAACTGCTGCAACTCGACTGGATACGTCAGCACCGCAACCTGCTCATCGAAGGCCCCACCGGCACCGGAAAAACCTTCCTCGCCTGCGCCCTGGGTCAATACAGCTGCGAACAAGGCATCTCTGTGCGCTACTACCGCGCCAGCCGCCTGTTTGAAAGCCTCACCATCGCCCACGGTGACGGCAGCTTCGGAAAATTACTCACCCAACTGGCCAAAACTGAGCTGCTCATCATCGACGATTGGGGCCTGCAAATACTGACACAACCCCAGCGCAACGACCTGCTGGAAATCATCGAAGACCGCCACGGCCGCGGTGCCACCCTCATCACCAGCCAACTGCCAATACCTCACTGGCACGAAGCCATTGGTGACCCAACCCTCGCCGACGCCATCCTCGACCGGCTGTTACACAACGCCCATAAAATTAAACTTAAAGGAGAATCCATGCGAAAAAAAACAGGCCAATGTTGACTCACTGTGAACACTTGATGTAAAAATGTCGGGGCTGCAAGAAGGAAGGGTGCAGGTGTTCACGCTTCACAAAATTCGGTGTTCATAGTTGTAGTAATACGCAAGTACTTCATATGCGTGGATTAACAGCATCTTCTTTGTGATGAATCTGTTGGTTTTAGTCAAGGTTTTTCATTTGCTTGGGTTTATTCATCGCATAACTGAATGGCCCTGGGTGTTGATTTGTAAAAACGGGGATAAATGGCTGGAGCAGGTTTACTACCAGCCGGTTGATGACATCAAAGATGATTGCGTCTCATGACTTTTTGAGGAGGCTCTATGTAAGTGTGACGCTTAATCCGGGTGACTTGTCCCATCACGCTGACCGATCAAGTCCCGCGCCTCACCATGCCGCATAATGTCATAAACCAAATTCTAAACGGTTTCCATATTTTGTGGGGCTTTACTGCACCCACTCGTGACTACTCGTCAGCGCTGATACAACATGGATTCAACCCAGCACCATCGCTAATCAGAAGTCCCAGCCCCCATGCCAATCATCCCTGTAGCAACCACTGTATATGTTACAAGCAATATCCCAATACTCATGGACGGCACCCATAATGATAAAAATGCCAAGGGGAACAAAACAGTGACATTCACCAAAAGAAATCTTAGCGTCACTTTACTATGGCTATTTAAGCGACGCGATAGTTGCTGATAAAGATGTTTGCGGTGAGGTTGGTACCATGCTTCTCCCCTAATGACACGCCGGACAAGAGTAATTGTTGCATCACATATAAAAAGGCAGGCGATAATCAACCAAAAAGATAAGGACAGCAAACCATTAGTCATGCTGATATAGGCAAAAACAAATAGCATAAAGGCAATATACGTACTGCCAACATCACCCATAAATATTTTTGCCGGCTGCCAGTTATGCCACAAAAATCCTAAACAAGATGCCAATAAAACCAGCATCCAGCCCCAATAATCTGATACAAAAACAGCATCAGGGTGATAAAACTGGATCATAAAAAGCGCACTGGCCAACATAAAAACTGCTTGAGATGATGCAATACCATCAATACCATCCATAAAGTTAAACAGATTTATCCACCATATTCCGGCTATCAAATATATGACGATTACGATGGCCAATAAAATATTGATACTGCTACCTGTAAACCATAATAGTAACCCGGCACAAAGTAAAAACTGGACTAATAGCCGCACGCTGGCAGATAGGTGAAACTTATCATCAAGCAACCCTACAATTGCCAACACCAATGATAGAAACACTATCATTCCGGCATCTGCTGAAATATTTTCGTTATGAATTATTAACCAAAGACCATAAGCAGAACTGACTAAAACAATGCCTAAACCACCACCATGTGGTGTTGGAGAGGAATGAGATGAACGCTCGTTAGGCTGCTGTATCAAGCCCACCCTTTTTGATAATAGGCGGATAAAGTAAATAGCTCCCCAGGTCATCAGCCCAGACAAACTGACCAACATCATCACCTGAGAGGCTTTCATACATCGAGATCCTTGTTCGACAAGACAAATGGAATTGGCTTAAAACCAAAATCATAAACAGCGCCCCAAGCCCGTTAGCCCAACCGCTCATGGCCGCCATGAACCCGCGTGAGCGGTTTTGCGGATAATCAGATAACACGGTCGCCATCATACCGCCAAAAGCCG
>JAKITT010000039.1 GCA_021647945.1 Candidatus Polarisedimenticolaceae bacterium | reverse complement strand
TGATCCCTGGGAAGGCACATTCACAAGTGCAAGTGATCTGTCGTGAGCCTGCGGTGATGAGTGGTGTGGCTTGGTTTAATGAGACTTTCCGCCAGCTTGACCCCGCCATCCATATCCACTGGCATGTTCAGGATGGTGATACGGTGATGGGTGATATGCTGGTCTGTCAGTTGGAGGGCAATACGCGTGCACTGCTGTCGGGTGAACGTTCGGCGCTCAACTATCTGCAAACCCTCTCAGGAACCGCTACATTAGTTCAGCGTTATGTTGAGATGGTTGCAGGGACCGGGGTGAAAATTCTTGATACCCGTAAAACCATTCCGGGTCTGCGTTATCAGCAGAAATATGCGGTGCGCTGTGGTGGTGGTTTTAACCACCGGATTGGCCTGTTTGATGCGGTATTGATCAAGGAGAACCATATCCATGCCGCTGGCTCCATCGCGCAGGTGATGGCGGCGGTGCGTTCGCAGATTGCCGAAGGGGTTGAGGTGGAGATTGAGGTGGAGTCACTGGATGAGCTGGAACAGGCTTTGACGGCGGGGGCAAAACGGATCTTGATCGATAACTTCGCCATTGATGATCTGCGCAAAGCGGTCGAGATTAATGCTGGTCGTGCAAGACTGGAAGCCTCAGGCGGCATCTCAATGACGACGATTCGTGCTATTGCCGAGACCGGGGTAGATGATATCTCAATGGGTGGTTTGACCAAGGATCTACAGTCGATTGATCTGTCGATGCGTTTTGTCTGAGTTGCTGTAGATGTTCGCTTAAGCTTTTATGTCCAGCAGACTGCCAATCATCAGGTCGGCAGTCTGTGCGACTTTAACGGAGGCTTGGGTTTGCAGCGCAGCCTGTTTTAACTCAACAAGCGAACGTGCTAAATCTGCGGGTGCTGCACTCTCTTCTGGGTGCTGCACATCTACCGTTGCTATATCAGCGGCAATACGACGCATATTGTGGAACCCTTGCTGGATCCCCCTAACGGCGTTGATTGATGCTGAATCTATTCCCATCTCTGTGCCTTACGTGGCTTAACTATCCCTTCCATACTATGTAAGTATCGGGCGCACAGATGTGATTTTGTAGTGTTTTAGAGTGATCTGCGAACAAAATTCCTAGTGATCGCATATCCAGCGATTTAAAGTAACCAATTAGTCAATAGCGGCGTTGGTAGATAACGCGCTTAATTAGCGGCCACCGTCCTGCCATCCGCCCAGCTGCGTAGTGCGGCAATCTTAGTGGACATAATCGTGGAGAGTGGGCGTGTACCATCCAGCTCTGCGACCAACCCCTGTTGGTTGAGCTGGGTATCACGCGCCCGTGCGGTGTAGAGTGCGGAGACAACCGCCTGTTCAATCTCTGCACCACTAAACCCCTCACTCGATGCCATTAACTCGGTGAGATCGAAGGCACTGGGTGCCAAATTACGCCCGCGCAGGTGGATGTCAAAGATGGCACCACGGGTATCGGCATCGGGTAGATCGACAAAAAATATCTCGTCCAGTCGCCCTTTACGCACCAGTTCGGCGGGCAGGCTCTCAATGTTGTTTGAGGTGGCGACGATGAAGACACCGCTCTTATTCTCCGCCATCCAGGTCAAGAGTGTGCCGAGGATGCGTTGACTGGTGCCATTGTCGCTGTTCTCTTGGCTCAACCCCTTCTCAATCTCATCGATCCACAATACGCAAGGGGCCATCGCCTCAGCGGTCCGCAATGTCTGGCGCAGATTCTTCTCTGTCTCACCAATATATTTGTTGAAGAGTACGCCGAAATCGAGTCGGAGCAGTGGTATGCCAAAGTGACCGGCGACCGCCTTGGCGGCCAGACTCTTTCCGCACCCCTGTACACCGAGCAGCATGATCCCTTTGGGCCGATCAAGCGTAGAGCTCTTACCGATAAAAGCACTGCGTCGGTGTTCTAACCATTTTTTAAGGTGGCTCAGGCCCGCCACATCAGAGAAGTTGGCCGTGTCATATTCAAACGTGATCAGGCCATCCCCGCCCATGAGCTGGAATTTTGCTTCGGCCACTTTAGGAATATCATCTTTTGTGATGGCACCATCGTCTTGAATGGCGTGGCGGATGAGACGTCGGGCATCTGAGGTGGTCAAACCGGTCAGATTGCTGGCCAGTTGATCCACCGCTTCACGATTGATGTCGATCTTACGATTCTGTGTTTGTTGCCATCTTATCGCCTCCTCTTTGATCAAACTTCTAATGCGACCACGATCAGGCAGATGCAGCGTGAAACGGGCTGTTAGGTGACGGATCTCCGGTGGAATAGAGAAGCTGTGGCTGACCAGGATCAAGGTGCGAGGGGTGTTTTCAAAATCCTGTGCAATCTCCTTGAGCAGACGGACATGGATGGGATCATCCAAATAGGGGTGGAAATCGAGCAGTAAATAGTAACCCGGCAGAGTGACCGCCTTGATATGTTTCAGCGCCTCGGCAGGCTCCGCGGTTATGCGCTGTGGCGGGCTATCGACCTCCAGTCGTCGGATGCCGTTGGTGACACTCCACTGGTAGAAGGGCGGATGGAGACGCAGGCTAAGCCGCGTGAGGAGCTGCAGTAGGCGCGGCTCCTCCAGAGTCTCAATGCCAATGATCGGGACTTGTGAGCGGAGCATAAGCTCCAGATCGTTGCGCTCTTTCACAGGCACGCCTCCAGTTGTCTGTTGAGTGCTTCGGCAGAGTCTGCGGGTTGCATAAAGGGGATGCGGCTTGGTTGGTCACCCTCTAAGCGGTCAACCCCTTCGCTATCAATGCCAATGATCGCTGAGTCACCCCACTGTTTCAGCAGGGCCAACTCCTCAGCCTCATCAAGCGGATAGCCGCGTTGCAGGGCATCTGTACCAAGCCAGCGTGCGCTGCCAAAGCCACTATTGAAGTAGAAACGTACCGGCTGTAAGCGGTAAAAATGAAAGTTGAGTTCTTCATAATAGGGGCGCTGGTGTGGGTAGTAGTGCAGGAAACGGTCGACGAGTGATGGCTCATCCTCGGGCAGTTTGTGACACTCGGCTAGTGCGGTTAGGCGTCTCAATTTTTGCACATCCCCATCAGCAGATTGTTGCAGTGTCAGACAGCACTTGTTGTGTTGCAGCAGGTTCTTAGTGTGCTGTGCAAGGTGGCTCAATAGGATGATAGGCCGCGCCTGCCTATCAAGCATAAATGGCACCACAGAGCCAAAAGGAAAGCCCTCCAGCTCCGCCGACTGGCTGGAGAGTACGCCGTGAAAACTACCCGCTAATAGCTGACGGGCCATCAGCCCCATCTCCTCTCGTGATTTTTGAAGAGGCATCTTATTTTTCATTGGTTGACCCGTTCAGTTTTTCCATGCATGCTCACAGCATGATTTTTTCAACTTACCACAAACACGCGTTCATTATGCGCCGACTAGCCTGCTGGGTAGTCGCCGGTTCGCCTGCGTGTCTGGAAAAATGATGATTTAAGCTTAGATCAATTAGAAATTCCAAAAGGCCGCAGATGAATAATCTGCGGCCTTTTTTTTTGAGTTTTTTTATCAAGGAGTCTCTGTCAGAGACTCCTTAAGGAACCTCTGATTAAGTCTGGTTGAATTTAGGGTGAGATAAAACTGTTCAGATTTGTTTCGAAGATCACTGCAATAGTTGTTCTATTGCAGTGATCTTCGGGGCGAGTCGGGGCAGTTTTATCCAGTCTAAAACAATCATGACTTATTCAGAGTTTCCTTAACAAGAGGAGTAAAAGTGATGACAGTTCCAGCGGCCTATCTGGGGGTGATTCTTATCTGGACGACCACACCCCTGGCGATCAAGTGGAGTGGTGAAGGCCCGGGTTTTCTGTTTGGTGTAACAGGGCGAATGGTGCTCAGTGCGGTGATTGCACTGGCATTGGTTCATCTGTTGCGTCAGCCGATGCCGTGGAACCGACGCGCACGAAAGAGCTATCTGGCTGCGGGGCTGGGTATCTATAGTGCGATGTTGAGTGTCTACTGGGCCGCGCAGTTTGTCCCCTCTGGCTGGATCTCCGTCTTCTTTGGCATGACACCGATTGTTAGTGGTGTCATGGCCGCCGTCTGGTTGGGTGAGCGCTCACTTACACCTGCCCGTGTGGTGGGTGTGCTGTTAGGGGTGGCCGGTTTAGTGATCATTTTTAGTGGCAGCTTACAGGGCGATGACCAGATGTTTTATGGTGTGCTGGCGCTCATCGTATCGGTAATCTGCCATTCAGCCAGTGCAGTCTGCATGAAGCGTATCGCTGCGCCGCTCACAGGTTTGGTGACCACTGCAGGTGGTCTGTTGGTGGCTGCGCCGCTGTTTCTATTGACTTGGTTTCTCTCTGGAAACACCTGGCCGGAGCAGATTGGTGATCGGGCCGTGGCTTCGATTATCTATCTGTCGGTGTGTGGTTCGGTGTTGGGTTTTGCCCTCTATTTCTATCTGTTGCGGCATATGGATCTGGTGCGGGTGGCGTTGATTACATTGATTACGCCGGTCAGTGCGTTGTTGCTGGGAGCGTTGCTGAATGGTGAGGTGATGACGACCTCGGTTTGGGTGGGGACGTTGCTGATTATGAGTGGTTTGGTGAGCTTTGAGTTTGGTGCCAAGTTGAAGTGGCGTCCGCTTCGGGCTTGAGGTTTGGGGTCAGAGTTTCTCTGGCCCCATCTTCAGTGGGGGCCATTTTTGTAGAATGAGGCAATAAAGATTTGACGTTAGGCTCTGATGTTTGGTGAGCCTCTTCTCTCTGCACGACCAAAGACAAACTAACAAAAAAACACCGTTCACACACATCCATCCGTGCTCCACGGCCTTTGAACCTGATCTTAATTGGTTAAGGTGATAGCACGTATGGGCTACTTTTAATTCACCTCCTGGTGAAACTCATGAATATAATTACCAATTAGAACGATAGGGTATTTAATGTGGGGTATATTGGCTCTGGCGAATTAGTGCTGAAGTAATGGCATCTGACAAGAGGATTTAGATGGCTAAAAATAATATAACATTGAAGGTATTCTGCTTGGGAGCTTTGTTGATGGGAATGGATACAAGTGCAGCCATCATCAATTTGTCGCTTCCGCAATTTGTTGACACCACAATCGACTCAACACCAGAAAGGTTTGATATAGGCACATATGCGTTTTCCATTCCTACTAATGATTTTATAGCCACGGCCTATATTGTCGGTAAATGGGGGACAAACAGCGGTGTATTCCCCCACGGGAATCGCACAACAAGCGAAGAATCATCCATATTTCTCGACAATATTCTTTTGGACTACACGTCCATTGTTTCAAGTGAACAATGGACTTATGTTTTTAGCCCTGATGAATTAACGGTTTTTGATGATGGTGTGGCGGAATTATTTGGTACTGATGCTGCTACGTGCTGTGTTTATGCCACGGGTAAAACCACATTGACGCTTATTACTAAAACCCGAGTTTCAGTTCCAGAACCAGCATCACTGGTTTTGATGGTACTTGGTTTGGTTGGTATAGGTTTTCAGCGGAGAAGGGGCACTGAGTAAGATGCTTATTCGATGTGTAGGCTCAAAATGATGGTCATTCAGGGACTCACCCTGGCAAATAGCGCCAGGACTTAAACCGCCTTCACTCACTCCGTCATTTTGCTCCGCTGCTTGGAGCGATATAAAGGGGAGTTGGAGTGTGCGGATGTTTTGGGTGAGTGGAGAGGAGGCTTGATAGATTGATGTCTTACTCTGTTTTTTTTGGGGCTTTGATGTCGTGTTTTTCGCCTTCCTGGCGAGTGTCTTTTCTTTGCACGGCCAAAGAAAAGACACCAAAAGAAAGGCCGCCCCTATATCGCTCCCTACGGGTTCCCTGCGCTGCTCACAAAATGACGGTCACTCAGGAACTCGCCCTGGCAAACAACGCCAGGACTCAAACAGCCTTCGCTTTTCCCGTCATTTTGCTCCGCTGCTCGGAGCGATATAAAGGGGAAAGTTGGTGCGTTTTGATAGTGCAACCCACCATTTCGTCTTCATTCGGTGCAATACGCTACGCTATTACACCCTACGGTCCTGAAATCGGTCTTGGTTTAAACTTTAATGATGGAAATTAAGCAGTGATAAGTCGATAAAAACCAATGCAAATAAAAGCAATAGCAACAAAAATTCCAGTTTTTGCTAGAGTGTCTGCTTTATGTTTTTGGTTGACTATCAAGTCAATGGCATCTTTAAATAGTTGAAATGCTAAGAATGAACTACCATATTTCAGGTGCATTTTTTTATGGAGACAGTAAAGCAACCAAACACAAATGGCTGTAAGCAAGATAAAATAATCATTTCCTGCAATAGATGAAATTACCTCGATTGCAATTGAGCTGTGGCTTTCACCGGCCTTTGCAGCTAATCTGATTTCTTCACGAAAGATGATTGTTAATGGCGCAACAAAAGCCAAGATAAAAAGCAAGATAGATCGGAAATTATTTGACACTAATGTGCGTGTGTCAATTTCTCGCTGGACAGTTTCTGCCAATACATTTAGTGAGCATGAAATATTATCCAGATAGCCATCATGTTCGGCCTTTGTTATTTCATTGATGAATTCATTTTTGTAACATGATGAAATTAGCGATTTGGCATATGCTGCCATACCTTTTGCGTGATACAAGCTTTTATAGTCAGATGGGTGAAAATCACGCTTTAGTATTACTAAGGATTTCTTGAGGTCTGTGATAAGAAGAGATCCATCTATTGTGCCGTCATCGCGGATGCGGTGGGTCGTCGTTAAGCTTTCTGCAGTATCATTGTGATGGCGATGCTTGTGCCATGAATATTTTATATAGTAGTAGGCTTGTCTTATAGCTGTATCTTTTGTTTTGTTAGTGTGTTGTGTATCTGTGTCGAACTTTAAAAAAGAAAAGCCTGATTCATTTAAGCAGAATTGAATTTTGTATAGTCTTTTGTGTTTATAGTTTGCCAGCGCTTTTGTTAAACTTGATACGGCCTCTAAAATGTCCTCTTTGTCTTCCGCTAGCTGATTAATTCCTTTTATATGGGTGTCGATATCTGACCAGCTATGTTCAGCTAAGCTTTCAGGGATAATATAAATCATCCCATTTATGCACTTAGAATCAGCAGGAAATGATGAGTGTAGAAGAACTCTATATATCCCGTCCTTCTCTTCAGGCCCTTCATCCTTCCAATCTACCACAGACGAAATAAGAACCTGCCTGCTGTATTCTTGATTAGTGGGGTTTTTTTCGAGGTAATTTAAATCGCACTTAATAGAACCAGTTCCAAGCACGCAAGTTGTTAGCTCAAAACGCAAGGAGCCACTTATGCAGGGTACCCAGCCTATATGAGAATATGGTGTTGGAGTTGCATCCATTCTTTTTCATGCTCCAGAAAAAAAGGGCGCTATCGCCCTTTTAAACAAACATCTTTATTTTGGATCCTATATTAGCGACTCGTAATATGATCCTGACCTCTTTACTTGAGGTTCGACTGAACTTTCATCACTATTGTTAACCATCCCATGTTCAAAATATATTCCAGACGCTAAGCCGGCTGCGGACTTGCTGAATTTAGGTTGGTTAGACATGGTTTTTGCGCGCTTAGCTACTTTATGAGCAAATACGCTTACAAGTAGCAGAGCGATTCCAGCTACTAATATCAGTGCACCTTCAATCATAAGCCTTCCCCGTTTGTGGGTTCGAGATTAATAGGATGCCAACCATTAACACTTTAGACTCGCATTTGAGACTAGCACGGCAATCGTAAAAATAAAAGACTGGCGAGACTATCAAACTTTCTTGGTACGTGCAATTTTGGGCGTACATGAACAGAATTAAACTCATGATCAATAGGGTCCGGTCTCGATTGGTCTTTGGATATGGCTCTAAACCAACCACATACTCCAACGTCCCCTTTATATCGCTCCGAGCAGCGGAGCAAAATGACGGAGTGAGTGAAGGTTGTTTGAGTCCTGGCGTTGTTTGCCAGGGCGAGTTCCTGAGTGACCGTCATTTTGTGAGCAGCGCAGGGAACCCGAAGGGAGCGATATAGGGGCGGCCTTTCTTTTCGTTAGTTTTTCTTTGGCCGCGCAAAGAAAAGTAACTCGCCAACAGGCGAACCCCCAAACATCAGATTCTAATGAAAATAGTACAAGACACCTTGCCTACCAGAACTCGCCTCCAATCTTTCCGCTTGCGGGAAGGAGCAGAAAAATCACCTTCCCCAAGTTTTAAATCGTACCTTACAGTAGCTCAGCAGCTCTTCATAGTTCCGATAGTGCCGCTTAAACCCCTCCTCAGCAGGCGCATCAAACTCACACCAATCGTTCTCATAGTCACGACAAATCTGCGGCCGAGTCTCATAGATACCACAGCCACCATCAGCCAACAGATGCTGACAACTACTTTTAAAGAGCAGAAACCAACCATCCTCATCCTGATAGATCTCCACATTCTCATGTGAGACCTGCCACAACAGCATGTCAAAATCGGCCTTACTTCTAGGAGATATCCCCAGCGCCTCAGTGGTGTAGTGGCAGCATTTAGTGCCAGAACAGAAGCTACACTTGGTCTCTGAGGTGTGCTGGGGAGGTTGTTCTAGGTTGGTCAAATGTGCGGTAGACCGGACGGCTTAACGACGGCGGCGTGAGTGGTTATCACCACCACGACCCCTAGGTTTGCCACCCTGGCGGCCCGGACGTTTAGGTGCCATCACACGGCTGCCGGGGTCGATCTCTGCTAGCAACTCATCGGTGACCGGCAATCTTGGAATGGCATGACCAATGTAGGCCTCAACATCCGGTAGTGAAAAGGCGTAACGTTCACAGGCAAAACTGATCGCATCACCACTCGCGCCAGCACGTGCAGTGCGACCAATGCGGTGGACGTAGTCCTCGGCATCATCCGGCAGATCGTAGTTGAAGACGTGACTCACTGCTGGGATATGCAGGCCACGCGCAGCTACATCGGTGGCTACCAGAATGGGTAGTTCGCCCTGTTGAAACTGCTCCAATAGACGGAGGCGTTTATTCTGCGGAACATCACCAGAGAGGATGGCGGTCTTAAAACCGTTGCCCTCAAGGAAGCCCCAGACACGATCGGCCTCTCGCTTGGTGTTGATGAAGATGATGCTGCGGCTTGGATCCATATGACGTAGTAGACCAATCAGCAGCGAGATCTTCTCGTCATTTGAGGTCATATAACAGGTCTGAACCACCTTGTCAGCAGTCACCTTCTCGGTCTCAATCTTGATTGCCTGCGGGTTGTTCATGTGCTCGTAAGCAAGTTCTGTCACACGGCAGGAGAGGGTGGCGGAGAAGAGCATGCCGAGGCGCTCTTCCGGTTTTGGCATGCGGCGTAGCAGGAAGCGAATATCTTTGATGAAGCCGAGATCGAACATGCGATCCGCCTCATCCATCACCACCACCTGGATGGCACGCAGGTCATAGACTCCCTGTTTGTGGTAGTCGATCAACCGGCCCGGTGTGCCGACCAGAATGTCGACGCCATCTATGAGCTGTTGACGCTGCTGTTCGTAGCCGGTGCCACCGAAGACAACACCTAGCCTGAAGTCGGTATGTCTGCCCAGTACCTCGGCATCTTTGTGCACCTGTACGGCCAATTCGCGGGTGGGTACTAGAATGAGGCAGCGTGGCTGATTGGGCCTGCGGGTCTCTTTTGCCGGATTGGTGAGCAGATGTTGCATGGTGGCGAGCAGAAAGGCGGCTGTTTTGCCGGTGCCTGTCTGTGCTTGGCCGGCGACATCCTGGCCGCTAAGTGCGACGGGAATTGTCTCTGCTTGGATGGGAGTGCAGTAGTTAAAGCCAGCATCTTCAATGCCTTGCATGATCTCATCGGCGAGATTAAAACTACTGAATTTTGTATCAGATAAGTGTTTTTCAGTCATGGTGGGCTAGCATACAGCATTTTTACTGGATAGGGGTTGCAAAAAGTCAGCGAATGGGATGCAATAGGCAGATCAATTCAATTGGTGCTGTGGTTTTTCTGTAGCGCCACCCACGGCTGTTTGGTCAAACGTCGTTGTAGAAGCGTTAACCCGGCTGACAAAAAATCCCTTAACATGCTTAATCTTGGAGGAACGCCCGTGAGTGATCAGGTTGTTCATGTATCAGATGCTTCATTTGAAGCGGACGTTTTAAAGTCAGACCTACCCGTACTTCTCGACTATTGGGCTGAGTGGTGTGGTCCCTGTAAAATGCTCTCGCCGATGCTGGATCAGTTGGCCGGTGAGTATGCGGGCAAAGTGGTGGTCGCTAAGCTGAATATCGACGAAAACTCAAATACGCCACCAAAGTATGGCATTCGTGGTATTCCCACCCTGATGATTTTTAAAGACGGTAATGTCGAAGCGACTAAGGTTGGTGGTGCTTCTCTGGCTGACCTGAAGAAGTTTATTGACGATAACGTCTAATTAGTTAGCACTGACAACTACCCCGGCGGCTGGACGTAACTTAATTGCCTGCTACACTGAATTTGTAGGTGATCCCTCAAACCCGTCTCCGCCGGGTGTTTTCTAAGAAAAAATTAATTTCTCCGATGGACCTCGAATAACAAGGCGTCCGCATCCCATTCCAAAAAATCTTATCCAATCCCGCAGAGTAATATGAATCTAACCGAACTAAAAAAGACGCCGGTTCCCGCCCTGGTTGAACTGGCCCGTGAAATGAAAATTGAGGGGATGGCTCGCTCTCGCAAGCAAGACCTGATTTTTGCTATCCTTAAAGCCCATGCCAAGAAGGGTGAAGATATCCACGGCGATGGTGTGCTGGAGATCTTGCAGGATGGTTTTGGTTTTCTTCGCTCTGCCGAGGCCTCTTACTTAGCAGGCCCTGATGATATCTACGTATCGCCGAGCCAAATTCGGCGCTTCAGCCTGCGTACCGGTGACACCATTGACGGTAAGATTCGCCCGCCTAAAGATGGCGAGCGTTACTTTGCGCTACTCAAGGTAAGCCAAATCAACTTTGATAAACCAGAGGATGTTAAGAACAAAATCTTGTTCGAAAATTTCACGCCGCTGTTTCCCAACAAACGCCTCAATCTGGAGCTGGGTAACGGTAGCACTGAGGATCTGATCTCCCGCACCATCGAACTCTGTGCCCCCATCGGTAAAGGGCAGCGTGGCCTGATCGTCTCCCCGCCAAAAGCGGGTAAGACCATGATGTTGCAGAACATCGCTCAGTCGATCTCCCACAACCATCCTGAGTGTTACCTCATCGTTCTGTTGATTGATGAGCGTCCTGAAGAGGTGACTGAGATGGCCCGTTCGGTACGCGGTGAAGTGATTTCCAGTACCTTTGATGAGCCAGCAACACGCCATGTCCAAGTGGCTGAGATGGTGATTGAGAAGGCGAAACGTCTGGTTGAACATAAGCGAGATGTGGTGATTTTGCTCGACTCTATCACCCGTCTGGCGCGTGCCTACAACACCGTTATCCCATCATCAGGTAAGGTGCTGACCGGTGGTGTTGATGCCAATGCATTGCAGCGTCCAAAGCGTTTCTTTGGTGCGGCACGTAATGTTGAAGAGGGTGGCAGCCTGACCATCATCGCCACCGCATTGGTTGAGACCGGTTCGCGGATGGATGATGTGATCTACGAAGAGTTCAAAGGTACCGGTAATATGGAGGTCCATCTGGATCGCCGTATCGCTGAGAAGCGCGTCTTCCCTGCCATCAACATCAACCGCTCGGGTACTCGCCGAGAGGATCTGTTGATGACCCCCTCCGATCTACAGAAGATGTGGATTCTACGCAAAATTATGCATCCGATGGATGAGCTGGCGGCGATGGAATTTTTGTATGACAAGCTCAAGGCAACTAAGACCAATAGTGAGTTTTACGACACCATGAGAGGGTAGGCCGTCACTGGGGTTCTCCCATGAAAGCGATGATTTTGGCCGCAGGGCGCGGAGAGCGCCTGCGGCCATTAACCGACCACACCCCAAAACCGCTGCTTCATGCTGCAGGTAAAGCCCTCATTGTCTATCAGATTGAGGCACTGGCCCAGGCCGGTATTCACGACATCATTATCAACCACGCCCACCTCGGTGAACAGATTGAGCAGCAGCTTGGCTCAGGCGCACGCTGGGGGGTGACGATTCACTACTCACCCGAGTCTGAAGCGTTAGAGACCGGTGGCGGTATCTTCAATGCCCTGCCTCTGCTGGGTGATGAACCCTTCCTAGTCGTCAATGGCGACATCTGGACTGACTTCAACTACAGCCAACTACAGCTTACTGAGGGTCACTTGGCCCATTTGGTATTGGTCAAGAATCCACCGCACAACCCCAACGGTGATTTTGTTCTACAGAGTGGAGAGATTGTTGAGGCCGAAGCGGCACGTTACACGTTCAGTGGCATTGGTCTCTATCACCCTGCGCTATTTGCCGGTTGTTCAGCAGGCGCTTTTCCATTGGCACCGCTGTTGCGGCAGGCGATAAGCAGAGGTTCTGTTTCTGGTGAATGTTTTAATGGCGATTGGATTGATGTTGGGACACTACAACGGCTCAATCAGTTGAGTCAGATGTTGTCAGCCCGATAGGCCCTTCAGGCGATACCAGATGATGCCCAGATACTCATGCAGGGCGGTGGTCGTATCATTGGCCGCTTTTGCATTGGGTAGGAATTTGAGCAGTAGGTTTTTATCTCGCAGTTTTGGGTGGAAGCGTGTGGGCGCAGCGACTACGTCGACGCCGGCCTGCTGAAATGCGTAGATGGATCGTGGCATGTGTGTCGCATGGGTCACCAGCAGTACACGCTTGATCCCCAGTTGGTGTAGTAGTAAAGCGCTGAACTTGGCGTTCTCCCAGGTGGTGCGGCTATCGGCCTCAATGTGCTGGATAGGGATCTTAAACGCCTCTTGTAGAATCTTCTTGGCCATTACGGCCTCGGCAGGTCCTTGCTCTGCAGGGTCGCCGCCAACCGGAATGATGGGTAGGTTAGTCATGCGGTGCAGCTTTGCCGCGTAGCGAAGGCGGGTCAAACCGAAGTGGCTAATGGTATCACCACGATACTCAGGGGCATCTCGGTTGCGACCACCTCCCAGTACGATAATCACTTCAGCATTAGTTGATTTTATCTGGGCATCACTTAGTGCTGGGATATGCTCCAGTGAACGGGTCAATGGATTGGATATGAACGGGATGCTGCATAACCAGAGCAGTAGCAGCCCTGTTCCCGCTAGCCATCCTCCTGCCTTTTTGTTGTGTAGCAGCAGGCCAAGCAGGATCAGTAGTATTGGGCTGCTTGGAGGGAGTAGCAGGGTCTCGATGATATGGATGAGATTGAGGCTCATCGATCATCCTGTAGGAGTGGCTTTGCCTGGATGTCGGCGTGGTATGAAGAGCGCACCATCGGCCCGCTGGCAACACGGCTAAAGCCCATCTTCTCGGCCATCTGTTTTAGCATCTCAAACTCATCCGGTGTGACATAACGTTCCACCGGAAGATGGTCGCGGCTGGGTTGCAGATATTGGCCCAGTGTCAGCATCTCACAGTGGTGTTGGCGTAGGTCATGCAGTACCGCTTCAACCTCATCTAAGGTCTCTCCCAGGCCCAACATCAGGCCTGACTTGGTGGGCAGATTGGGGTGTTGTTGTTTGAATGCACTGAGTAGCGTTAATGAGGTTTGATAGCTAGCGCCGGGTCGAATAGCTGGGTAGAGTTGTGGCACCGTCTCCATATTATGGTTGAAAATATCGGGTGGTGAGAGGGCCAGTGCATTGAGCGCCTGTTCAGCGCAGCCACGAAAATCGGGTACTAGGATCTCAATGTGGCTCTGTGGAGAGGTCGCTCGAATTGCCGAGACACAGGCGGCGTAGTGGCCAGCGCCACCGTCGGACAGATCATCGCGGTCGACAGAGGTGATCACCACATAGTTCAGCTGTAGCGCATCGACCGCTTCAGCAAGCTGTTGTGGTTCGAGTGGGTTGAGTGGTTGCGGCTTGCCATGTGCTACGTCGCAGAAGGGGCAGCGCCGGGTGCAGATGTCGCCCATGATCATGAAGGTGGCGGTGCCGTGGCTGAAACATTCGCCTAGGTTGGGGCAGGCGGCCTCTTCGCAGACGGAGCTGAGTTTGCGCTTACGCAGAATCTGACGAATACGCTGCACCTCGTGGCCGGTCGGTATCTGGCTGCGAATCCAGGCGGGTTTGCGTAGCGGTTCGCGCGGTTGCACCTTGATCGGGATACGCGATACTTTCGCCTCACCACGCTGGTGGCGCTTGGGATCTTGGCGTGATGGTGGCGTAAGGTCGTCGTTGCTCATAGGGGGATCGCGTAGGCTTCATTGGTCTGTTGGCATGGGCCGGTCTCGGCCAGCTCATGCAGTAGGTGTGGCAACAATTTTTGGCCGATGGTGGCGACGCTCTCATTGATGCCAAAGTCGCTCAGCTGTGTCACCTGTAGATCGGGGTAGCCGCAGGTGTTTATCTGCTTAAAGGGGGTCAGATCCATCGCTACATTGAGGCTTAAGCCGTGATAACAGCAGCCTTGTCTAATTCGTAGCCCCAAGGCGGCGATCTTCCGCTGTTCGATGTAGACACCCGGGGCGTCACTACGATGGTTGGCTTTGATGTGGTAGTGCTGCAGTAGAAGGGTGATGACCGCCTGTTCCAAGCGGTTGACTAGGCTGCGTACGCCAAAGCCAGCGCGCCGCAGATCAATCAAGGTGTAGGCGATCAACTGGCCAGGGCCGTGATAGGTGATCTGGCCTCCACGGTCACTCTGTAGGAGTGGGATATCACCCGCTTCAAGTAGGTGTTCAGGCCGCCCTGCCAGACCCTGGGTGAATATGGCTGGGTGTTCGGTGAGCCATATCTCGTCGGCACTCTCGCGCTTTCGCTGCTGAGTAAAGTGCTGCATCGCTTGCCAGGTTGATTGGTAATCACTTCTGCCTAGCGTTCTAACGATGAGCGGGCTGTTCATCCTATTCAGAGCTTCCTTAGAGCGACATAACGACCTTATCGAAGCCGCTTAGATCCGTATAGATTGCGTCAATCTGAGCCTTGCTGGTGGCGGTGATAGTGATCGTGACGGCCAGCCATTTGCCCCCTTTACTGGGACGGCTGGTTACCGCACCATCGTAGAGCTCAGGTACATGTTTTAATACGATTTTAGTCACTTCAGTTTCAAAATGTGGATCCGATTTACCCATTGCTTTAATAGAGAATTCACAGGGGAATTCGAGCAGTGTATCTTCATTGTCGCTCAAGAGGGGCCTCTCATTATTATTTTAAATTCTTGGTATAGCGAGTACATTTTTTGCCATATAGGGCCAGGTTTGCCATCTCCTATAGGGTGGTCGTTAAGTTGAGTGACTGGCATGATCTCACGAGTTGAACTGGTTAGCCAAATCTCATTGGCTGACTCAAGTTGTTGCTGTGAAATATCGGCTTCGCTATAGGTGAGGCCACTTTGTTCAGCGAGTTCAAGTACTACATCGCGCGTGATGCCCGGTAGTATGGAGTGACTCTTTGGTGGGGTGATGATCTTGCCATCCTGCACAATGAAGAGGTTGCTGGCAGCCCCTTCGGTGGCGTTGCCGTGACGGATTAGAATGGCCTCTACCGCGCCAGATTCAACCGCCTGCTGTCGCAGCAGCACATTGGCCAGCAGCGCGGTGGTCTTGATGTTGCAATAGTCCCAGCGGATATCATCGAGGGTGATGGCGGCGATGCCCAGGTCATTGATACTGCTGCCCGGCTGGCCAAAAGGGCTGCACATCGCCAGCACTGTCGCTTCAACCTGTTCAGGGAAACTGTGGTCACGTTTGGCATAGATGCCACGTGTTACTTGCAGATAGACCGACTGGTCGATCTCTGGCTGCTGTGCCACCAGTCGTTGCAGAATCTCTTGCCATGCATCATAGCTCAGCGGATTCTGCAAGCCGATCGCCTGTAGGCTGTTATCCAGCCGTTGCAGATGTTCATGCAGGCGAAATAGGCGACCATGATAGGCGGGGATCACCTCATAGACTGCATCGCCAAACAGAAAGCCACGATCCATGACTGGGATGCGCGCTTCGTGTAGCGGCATGTAATCCCCATTCAGGTAGACTAAATCCACTATTCGAGCCACAGCAGAACATGGTCTTTAAGCTGTTGAAACAGGTTGCCTTCAGCCACCTTCTCAAGTGCAGTGAGCGGGACTTGGGCGACAGATTTCCCCTCTAGCGTGATGCTGACATGCCCTAAAGTGCTGCCTTTAGTGATCGGCGCGAGTAGTTTAGGTTCCAGCACCATCTGTGCATCTAAATTCTTATAGGAGTGACGAGGGATGGTCACGTAGAGATCTTCTGTTAAACCGAGTGCCAACGCCTTTTTATCACCTTTCCAGATCCGTGCATGACTGAGTGCTTCATTGGCACTGTAGAGCTTGTGGGTCTCAAAGAAACGGAAGCCGTAGTTGAGCAGTGACTGGCTCTCCTGAGCGCGTGCATTTTCGCTACGTGTGCCAAGCACCACTGAGATGAGACGCATATTGTCCCGCTTTGCAGAAGCAACCAGGCAGTAACCTGCGGCCTCTGTGTGGCCTGTCTTCATGCCATCGACGCTCTTATCGCGCCACAGCAGCTTATTGCGATTGTGCTGTTTAATGCCGTTATAGAGAAAGGACTTTTCGCCATACCATTTATAGAAATCAGGGAACTCACGAATAGCCGCTGCTGCGACCAGGGCGATATCGCGTGCTGTGGTGTAGTGGTCTTTGTGCGGCAGGCCAGTGCTGTTGACGAAGTTTGTGTTGCTCATGCCGAGCCGTGTGGCATGGTTATTCATCAGCTGAGCAAAGGTCGATTCACTGCCGGCGATATGCTCGGCCAATGCCACACTGGCATCGTTGCCTGATTGAATGATCAAACCGCGTAGCAGCGTCTCTACTTTGACCCGCTTGCCCACCTCGATAAACATACGTGACCCCACCATGCGCCACGCCTTCTCACTGATCAGCACCTCCTCTTTCAGCGTGATATTGCCCTCGGCAATTTCACGGAATACCACATAGGCGGTCATGATTTTGGTTAGGCTGGCGGGTTCCAGTGCTTGGTCAGCACTCTTCTCTGCCAGTGCTCGACCCGAGTCGAAATCGATCAGCAGATACCCCGTGGCTGCAATTTTAGGGGCAGCGGGAATGGGTCGTGCAGCGGATAGAGAGAGGCTGCAAAATAGCAGTAGCGCTGTAAAAGCAATTAAAATAAGCGGTCTATTCAACAGAGTGATCCGAAGGTAGTGGTGTGGAAAGTTGAGTAGAGCGGATTCTACCCTTTTGTCAGTCGCTATGCCTCTTTTGATCGGTTGCATGGTGTGAGTCTTCCTGAGACTTTGATTCAATACTTTAAAAAAAGATTAAAATTTCTAAAATTTTGGCCGACTATCTCTAGTTATTGGGGAGAGTCAATTGCTCAGGGCAGCGTATTCTCTATTGTATCTATTTGCTAGGCACCTTAATTCAACACCGAAAAGATATGGATCAGATTGATTATAAAGAGGAACTGAAAGATCTCTACGTGGCGAGAAATGTAGATGACATCATTCGTCTCATCAGTAAACTAATAAAAAACCCAGGTTTTTTTGCTACCAACCGTAGATTGGTAAAACAAGGGAAGCTCTCGGCGGGCACGCTTAATGTCCAAGAGGTGGCTGCTGCGCTCATCAACGAGCTGGAAGAAGAGATTGAGCAGAGCGGTGATGTCATCTCCCAAAGCAACTATTTTGAACTCACAGAAAAACTTAAAGTGCGTTTCAATGAAGATGTTGCTGATATCTACATCAACACCAAAATACCCAACGAGTTTCTGCATGACATACGCATGCGTCAGGATGATAAAACAGATGCCGGTAAACTCTCAGAGGAGCTGGTCAATAGATATAAAAATGAGCTTGTGCGTATTGAGGATGGGCGCAGAGCTGTTGTAGAGACCCAGCAGCAGCATAGCAACTTCCCCATCAAAAATGTTATTGCCCTATCGGAGTTGATAGAGCAGTTGCATATTAAATTGAAGTCAAATAATCGATATCTCTCTATTAAACCCTATCTTCTAAATGTCCTTAAATCTGCTGATATTCCACCGACTACCCCAACGCAAAATGTTGCAGAAGTAGAGGAGGTGTCAAATCATGCGCTGTTTGCCACCTATGTAACAACCGGTCAAGAACCCTCTCTTAGCCAACAGGTGCTGTTCAGAGTTGAGATGATCAAACTGTTCCAACTGCTTTGGAAACGCAGCATCATCTCGGTAAAAGAGCACAAACAGATAATCGCGCAGGTGACACACTGCTTTCACTACCAAGGTGAGCCAGGCCTCTCAAGAAGGGCGCGTCAGTTTCTTGATGATCTGTTGGCAGATATCAATGCAGACCAGGTTGCCATAATGAAAAAACTGGCCCAAACGTTTGTTGATGAGTATCACCATGCAGAGCAACAGATGCGAGTTCATCATCGAATGATTGAATCTGAGTTGGCCAATACCACGGAGTTTCTAAAGCAGCTCTCTGAAAACTCAACTGATGCCGATGAAGAGAAAGAGGAGAAAACGCAGAAGGCCATGGAGAAAATCTTCTGCTTAAAAGATGTCTTCCAAATCTCACCTATACGTGAGCAGACGGCAGCTAGTACCCCTTTCCATGAATTGGAGCGCACCGCCCTTGGTCTCTCCACTGTTATACCGCCTAGCCAGATAACTGACTGGATTCGAATCTACTCCATTCTATTTTCAAATTCTGAGTTTCTCTCATATACCAATGAAAAGATTGATTTTTCCATCATGCGGAAGTACATCTCTGATCTCACGACCTACCACCTGATTCAGAGTGTTTCAGAGCTTAAATTGGTGATTAATCACTCCTTTACGGTCCCCAGTGAGGAGAATAAACCCGACCATTTCAGGCAGTTTGGTGAAATCCTAAAGGCAAAACTACAGGGGCTGATTCATGTCAAAAAAGAGGAGGTGAAATCGTTTCAGCAGATGATTCAGGAGCTTGATTTCATCAATAATGATACAACGCAGTATGTCATCGCTGAGACATTCAAAGGCTTTCAAGCGATTGCCGACGCCTTCAACTCCACGGTGAATGACTACTTTGTTCGAGACCATGAGAAACTACTTAAAGAGTCGAGAGAACTCTATGGCCAAATCTGAGCTCAATGCCTAAAAAATGTGGTGGTTAGACCCATAAAACCGACTATTTCTACCGCCAATAGCAGTGAGGTTAAGAAGGAAAAATCTTGGTTCGGCCGCCTATTCTCATAACCGCTTTGGGTTATTCAGAGCCCTCTTAGTGGAAGCGATCTTCCGAGGTGTTGATGGTGTCGGTGATGACGATGCTGTCGGCAATGCCATCGCTGATGAGCTGTTGGTTTAGGCTGCGAGCCGCCTCTTCGCTGCTGAAGGGACCTATCCGTACACGAAAAATAAGACCGTGATCTGTGCTGGCTGAGATGATGTGCGTCTCATGATTGATGGTGCGGATCAGCTTTCTCTTTAGTGCGATGGCGTTGCTGCGTGTTTGGAAGGCACCCACTTGGACGAGATGGTGCTGATGCTTTTCAGCTGGGGTGGCGTTGCTGCTGAGAGCGATCACCTCGACCCGACCGGTGCCGTTGCTTAAGATTCCCAGTTTGCCCGCCGCCGCGTAAGAGAGATCGATGATGCGGTCGTCGTGGAAGGGGCCACGGTCATTGATCTTGACGATGACAGTGCGTCCGTTGTTGAGATTGGTGACTCGAGCGTAGGTGGGCAGCGGCAGTGTTTTATGTGCGGCGGTCATGGCATACATATCGAAGGGTTCACCACTACTGGTGCGATGGCCGTGGAATTTGGTGCCGTACCAGGAGGCGAGGCCCTGTTCGCTGTAACCTTCACTGCTTGTTAGGCGATAGTATCGTTTGCCACGCACGACGTAGGTGAGCGGGTTGCCGTAACGGCTCAGTGGTTCCGCTTTGGGTGTGGCGTCTGCAATGGCGGCGAAGTCAATATCTTCACCTTTGGGTGCGCTATCGTGCTTCTGGCTGTAGCGCGATTTACTACAGCCAGCGAAGAGTAATGGCAAGCTGATCAGGCATAGTAGAAGTAGCTGTCGGCTAACCATGGTGCTATCGGGTGACCAATTTCTGCTGTGCTGAAGTGATTAGTCGTGCCTAAGTTCGATGATTTTTTGGCTTAGTTGAAAGACCGCCATCGCATAGAGATTGCTATGGTTGTAGCGGGTGATGACATAAAAATTGTGCAAGCCGAGCCAGTACTCATCGCCCTCTTTACCCTCTAGGAGGATCAGACTGCTGAGGGCGCTGGTGGGCAGTGTCCAGTTGCTACTGATGCCGCGGGCAGATAGTTTGCCAATCTCTGTTTTTGGTTTCATGCCGAGATCAAACAGATCCTGGTGCTGTTTGCCTGCACCGATGGCTGCCATGGTGATAGGGTCGCCGCGTCTCCAACCGTGACGTTTGAAGTAGTTGGCGACACTGCCGATGATGTCAGCGTTGCTATCCCACAGATCACGGATGCCATCATTATCAAAATCGATGGCATAGCTGCGGTAGCTGCTGGAGATGAATTGTGGTTTGCCCATTGCACCGGCGTAGGAGCCCTTCTTCTCTGTTGGGGAGATATTCTCTTCCCGAGTGAGTAGCAGGTAGTGCTCTAATTCAGAACGGAAAAATTTAGCACGTTTCGGGTAGCCAAAAGCGAGAGTGGCAAGTGCGTCAAGGATGGGGTAGCTGCCGGTGTTGCGGCCGTAGCGGGTCTCGACGCCGATGATGGCGACAATGATCTCAGGCGGTACGCCGTACTTCTCTTCGGCGGCATTGAGCAGTTTCTCATTGGCCTGCCAGAATTCGATTCCCTGTTTGGCGCGTGAATTGGTGACAAAGATGGGACGGTAGTCGCGCCAAGGTTTGGCCTCGGCAGGGCGGTTCATCGCATTGATGATTGATTGGCGGAACTCGACCTGCGCCATCATCTGCTGGAGTGCCTTATGGTCGAAGCCATGTTTTTCTGCCATCTCATCGACAAATTTATCTTTGGCTTGGTCGATATTGGTGCTGGCGTAGAGTGTTGTGCTGATGAAAAGTGTCAGACAAAGCAGTAGC
The DNA here is from genome assembly GCA_021647945.1 of Candidatus Polarisedimenticolaceae bacterium. Classification (GTDB taxonomy): domain Bacteria; phylum Pseudomonadota; class Gammaproteobacteria; order Chromatiales; family Chromatiaceae; genus JAKITT01. Next base: position 4,625 of record JAKITT010000039.1, on the reverse strand, counting down.
AGGGGGGGGGATTGAATGCTCATGTGGGTAGCAGTTTCCGATGTGTATGGATGGCCATTAGGATACCGAAACCTGCCATGATGGTCACCAAGGAAGTTCCCCCATAGCTAACCAGTGGTAATGGTACCCCTACGACGGGTAGAAGACCTGTCACCATGCCTGTATTGACAAAGAGATAGACAAAAAATACCAGCGTAATCGCCCCCGCCAGTAGGCGGCAGAAGGTGTCTTGTGCCTGAGTGGCGATATAGAGGCCACGTAGGATGATCAGGAAATAGATCAGTAGCAGCATGATGATACCCACCAGACCGAACTCTTCTGCCAATACAGCAAAAATAAAATCGGTGGAGCTTTCGGGTAGAAACTCGAGGTGTGACTGGGTGCCATTGAGCCACCCTTTGCCGTAGAGACCACCAGAGCCGATGGCGATTTTTGACTGAATAATGTGGTATCCGGCACCCAATGGGTCGCTCTCTGGGTCGAGCAGGGTCAGTACACGTTGTTGCTGATAGGGGCGCATCAGATACCAGATGAGAGGGCCAAGTGCCGCCATTAGTGTGGCAAAACCAAAGATCAGACGCCACCGTATCCCGGCCAGAAAGAGGGCGAAGATACCGGCGCTGGCGACCAACAGTGCAGTGCCGAGATCGGGCTGTTTGGCGATCATCAGGGTGGGAAGCAGGATGAATATAGCGGTGATGGCGATGCGTTTTTTGTCGGGTGGTAGGCGTGCCTCAGCGAGATACCAGGCAACCATCATCGGCACCGCCAGTTTCATCATCTCCGAGGGTTGGAAGCGGAATAGGCCGAGATTAAGCCAGCGTTGCGCCCCTTTGCCCACCTCGCCAATAACGAGTACTGCGGCCAACATCATTAGGCCGATGCCGAAGAGCCAAGGTGACCAGCGGCGTAGGTGAATGGGGGGGATCTGTGCCATCACCAGCATCACTGAGAAGGCGATGGCAAGGCGGATCAGCTGGCGTTTGATCAGCGCAATATCTTGATCACCCGCACTGTAGAGAATCATCAGCCCGACACCACAGAGCAGAATTAGCCCGGTGAGTAACGGTAGGTCGAGATGGAGGCCGGTTAGCAGCCCTTGCTGTCGGCCGGGGTCGGAGCGACGCAGTTCGTTGATTGGTGATGAGGTGGAGATCACTTGCCTGCTCCCAGTAGATAGCGATCCATAACGCGCTTGGCGATGGGTGCAGCAACGGAGCCGCCGTGACCGCCATTCTCAACAATCACGGCGATGGCGATCTGCGGGTCGTCGACCGGAGCATAGGCGATAAACAGGGCGTGGTCACGCATTCGTTTATCGATGGTATCCTCGTCATACTCCTCCTCTTGCGCCACTGTGAAGACCTGAGCAGTACCTGTTTTTCCTGCGATGCGGTACCTCTTGCTGCGAATTCGTCGAGCGGTGCCGTGTAGCCCTTCGATGACCTGAATCATCGCTTCGGTCATATCATCCCAGTGCTGCTCTTGCTCGATGGGAAGTTGTGACACAACGGGCTCTGTTGAAATATATCCATGCTGATCATTGGGTGACTCAATCGATTTGACCATGCGGGGCGTGATGCGTTTGCCGCGCATCGCCAGTGTCGCTGTAGCACTCGCCAGCTGCAGTGGTGTGGTGAGCAGATAACCCTGGCCAATACCTAAAATGAGGGTCTCACCGGGATACCACGGTTCGTTACGATGCTCGCGCTTCCATGCGCGTGAGGGGAGTAGGCCGCCAAGTTCGCCGGTGATATCAATACCTGTTGGTGTGCCAAAACCAAACAGGCCGAGAAAGGGTTCGATACGGTCGATGCCGAGTGCGCGTGCCAGACTGTAGTAGTAGACATCACATGACTCAATCATCGCCTTTTTCATCGAGACTTGGCCGTGGCCTCGCTTTTTCCAGTCTCGGTATTTGTGCTCCTGTCCCGGTAGTTGGTAGAAACCGAAACAGGGGATCTCCTGAGCAAATTTAACCACGTTACGTTCCAATCCAGCCAGACCTATGAAGGGTTTGATGGTTGAACCTGGGGGGTATTGGCCACGTAGGGCGCGATTGAAGAGTGGTTTTTCTAGCGAGTCACGCAGCTTATTATATTGCTTGCTACTGATGCCATCGACAAACAGGTTGGCATCGAAGCCGGGTTTGCTGGCGAGTACCAAAATGCCGCCTGTTTTGGGGTCGATGGCCACTACGGCGCCGTTGTAACCCTCAAGCCCGGCCAGTGCCTCTCGTTGTAGATCCATGTCGAGGAATAGGCGCAGATTATAGCCCGGGGTGGGTGGTTGTGACTCCAGTACCCGCAATACGCGCCCTTTGGCGTTGACCTCAACCTGTTGCACGCCCACTTTGCCATGCAGTTGCACCTCGTAACTCTTCTCAATGCCATTCTTGCCAATGTGGCGGGTGCCACTATATTCAGAGAGGTCGATGCGCTCGGTTTCGCGTTGATTGATGCGGCCAACATAACCGATGACATGGGCTGCCGCCTCGCCTTGTGGGTAGTCACGTAGCAGGATCGCCTTAATATCGACGCCCGGGAAGTGGTGCTGATTGATGGCGAATAGGGCCACCTCTTTTTCATTGAGGCGTACTCGAATGGGAATGCTGTCGAAGCGGCGGCGCTGCTTTTTTAGACGCATAAAGCGTTGCCGGTCATGGTCGCTGATCGGGATGATCTTGGCTATTTCGCTCAGTGTCGCCTCAAGATCTTTGACCTTTTCAGGGGTCACCTCCAGGCTGAAGGCGGGTAGATTTTGTGCCAGAAGATTACCGTGGCTGTCATGAATCAGGCCGCGTGTGGGGGGCAGCGGTTCTGTTTTGACTCGGTTGTCCTGCGATAGGGTGCGATAGTGCTCATGGCTAGTGATCTGTAGATTGACCATGCGGGCGATGATAATGCTCAGTGCAACGAAGACAATAATGGCTGCAATCACCGCTCGTGTGAAGAAGATGCGACTTTCGAAGAGGTAGTCTTTGATCGATATTTGAGGCATCAGGAGACCCGGAAGCGTCGCCTAACGTCGCGCAGCACAACATAGAACCAAGGCCACAGCACCATGCCAACCAGCGGTGTTGCCCAGTACCAGAGTGATGGGGCGGGGTAGCCCACTGCACCGATCACCCAGATGGAGATGAGTCGTTCAACGAGCAGCAGCAGCAGCACGGTCAGCGCCTGTTGAGGTAGGGGCAATACACGTGTGCGCTGGTGCAACTTGAGGCTGAAGTAGGCGACGATGGCCAGGCCGATAGCGTGTTGACCAAGCAGTGCGCCGTTGAGTATGTCGAGCATGATGCCGCAACTCCAGCTGACACCAATGCCGACTCGGTTGGGAGTCGCCATGCACCAGTAGATCAGCGTCAATAAGAGCCATTGTGGTTGAAAGTGGCTGAGCCCATCAGGCAGTGGCATGATCTCCAACATCAGTGCCAGCAGCAGGGTAATGGTAATGGTGATATTGCCACTCTGTTGACGGCTCATGGCCGCGCTTCTTGTTCGAGCGTGGCGGCTGTGTTGAGCTGCCAGACCAGCAACACCTCATTGGTGCGTTCAAGGTGAGCGGTGGGGGTGGCGAAAATAGTAGCAAAGGGGCGTCCAGGTTCGTGTTGTACCTCAGTGACGCGGGCAACGGGGTAACCTGCGGGGAAGTGACCACCAAAACCGGAGGTGACGAGTAGATCACCCACCTCAATTTCAGCATTGTTGGGTAGCTGAGGCAGCTCCAGTCGGTCGATGATACCGGTGCCAAAGGCGATGGTGCGTAGGCCGTTACGATTGACCTGCACAGGCAGCGCATGTTGTGCATCGGTGATCAATAGAACGGTTGCTGTATTGGGGCTGACGTGGGTCACTTGGCCCATCACCGCATTGGCATCCAACACCGGCTGGCCGATATAGATACCCGATTTACTCCCTTTATTGATCAGCACCTGTTGACGAAATAGATCAAGATCGACAGCGATTAGTTCAGCGACCAGCACCCGGTCACCGATGGTGAAAGAGGAGTCGAGCAGGCCACGTAGACGCACGTTTTCAGCCTCTAGCGCTTCAAATTTTTGCAGTCTGGCATGTAGCTCAAGATTTTCTTTCTGTAGTTCCTCACGATGCATGAAGAGTTCATCACGCGTGCGAAATAGGTCGGTGAGCCAATCATTGGCGCGGGAGGGGAGGCTAACAGTGTACTGTAGAGGGTAGATGACGATAGAGAGTGAGGCGCGAACCTGTTCGAGGTGATTCCAGCGGTGATCAACCAGCATCAGAGCGAAGGAGAAGACGATGGCGGTAATTATCCGAACATCGCTTGAAGGGCCCTGTGTGAAGATTGGTTTGATGGGTGTATACCTTCCACTCTTAGGAACGTGCATGAAATAATTTACACATTCTGACTTGTCTTTTTGCTCCTGCTCAAACGATCTTAATCGTTGCGTAGGCCTGCTATGCGCCTCTTGAGATCGTTTGATCAGAAGCAAAAATCCGGCGCCATAATTGTGCAAGGGGGGTGGATACTTAGCTCCTCTACCCACTACATATAGTGTTGCTGCCAATCGTAGCCATGAGTGATCTTAGCTCTAATCACGGGCTCGGTTATAACTGATTGCTCCAGAAGTCTGCGAAAAACCA
>JAKITT010000038.1 GCA_021647945.1 Candidatus Polarisedimenticolaceae bacterium | reverse complement strand
AGTGGGTTTATCAAAATGCTGCCGAACGATTTTTAACTCATGTCAAGCAAAAAAACGCTTTTATCCAAACTTTTTTACAAATATTTTTCCTTTAAATTACTGCAAGTTTCTAACCGGACACTACTGATTTTAGTCTATTGACTTAATAGGCCGGTTTTACACGGCTTTAAACGGTGTCTGTTGTTTGCGCATTCTCTCGACAATCTCTTCAAATGGCACTGCTTTGACGCTTAGCTCTTTATAACCACCGGCGCTGGCCCGGTAGAGCTTATCTTTCGATAACAGATAGACCGGTGACTTCCAGATGCGGCTGAAATTCATCATTGCGGGGCGAATCCACTCCGCCTTTAGACCGCGTCCATCATCACGATGCATCAGTAGCAGCCCGCCATCGAGGTAGTCACTGTCGATGATATAGATTCTAGGGCGGTAGAAGTGGGTGAAAAATTTTAGCATCTCATCCACGACAGGTTCTGGATTGAGCCAGATCCACTGTTTGTCTGCCTTATAGACATCTTCCTGGGTGACACCGATCTGCTGTGCCATGCGAGGATCAATACGATTGAGATGGAATTTTTCGACCAACTCAGGCGTTAAGAAGCGGCGTAGAAACTCATAATCGGTGACCGATTTAACCAGATGGCGCATATGAGCATGGGTGTCGACACCTTCGGGTTTCTCCCACAGACGGCGTGTCTCAAGATCAACCTCTTCATGGTAATCGAGGCTCATCTTGCCCTCTTTGTAGAGATCTTCGATATGTAGCCACATGTGGTAACCCAGATGATATGGGTTGCGTTGAAACCAGGGGCGTGGATAGCATACGCCAGAGAAGACCTTGGCATAGTCGATGGCACCACGGATGCTATCTTCAGCGAATAGCTCCATCATGATCTTCTTCTCCCAATACATCGCCCAGCCCTCGTTCATAATCTGGGTGCGGATGACGAAATCCTGATGCTGGTGGGCGACATAGAGGTAGTTGAGAATGCTTTTTTCAGACTCACTCGTCGGTGCGTAGTGGCGTAGAAAACCGAGGATATCCTGGCAGGGCGCGCGCAGGGTGTAACCCCGGCGGCTGAGTGCCTCACTGCGGTCACGTTTCTTCTCTTCCTCAATGAAGCGCCGTTTTGGCTCTTCAAAATTGAGCAGTGAGGTCATGGTGTCTGAGACCAGGCTCAGTGGTTCTGACCCCTCATCTGCCGTCTCCTCATCCTCATAGGAGCCTCGGCTGACGGTGGTCTCCTTATCGATCGCATTTTCTAGGTTGTACTGTGAATTGGGTGCGATGAAGGGCAGCACTGACTCACAGGCGTTCCAGTAGTCGAGGTAGCGTCGCTCGCCCATCTGTTTCCGCGCTAGATCAGTTTTGCGTACTAGGTACATCACATATTCAGTACGATCCGTATCGGAGTCATGCAGTACATTGAGTTCGGAGAACTCACAATGTCCAGCCACATGGGCCATCACTGATGCTTGGGTTAGTGCAGAGTTGGTCTCATTAAGATAGGCATAGGAGGGGTTGCCGGTCTGCACCACCTCATAGTAGAGCGATGACTCTTGGCCACTCTCAATACGGTGCTTTTTGTTAGCGATGCGCTTGCCTTCCCAGATATTGATCGGGCTGGTGGGGTAGACGCTCTTCTCCAGAAGGGAGGCAAACTCCATTGGGTCGAGAATGAAGAAGCGCATCTCTGGCAGCTGCATATTGAACACATCACCGGCGAAGTACTCGACACGTTCTGCCAGATGCTGCAACTCGGCATCGCTACGGATATTACGCATGTTTACTCTCGAACAGCTGTTTGATCACTCGCACAATCTCTTTTTTGGTTTTTATCGCGGTGGTACGTACCACTCGGTCACTGCCAAAGGCTTTGGCTACGGTCTCATTTAGGCAGCTCATGCGGCTGGGCTGAATCTCAATAAAACCAAAGCGGTTAAAGATGGGCTGTAGCTCCTCTTGCATGATTTTTACAATGTCCTTGGCATCGTTGCCAAAGAGTTCACCATCACCGACATAGAAGGCGTAAAAGTTGGTGGTGGCGGGGTCATACTCATTGAAGGCGATATTGGAGACTAGCTCAAAGACGGGGGCTGCTTGTGTGCCACCGATATTGCTCACTTGGTAAAACTGCTCGGGTGATACCTCATAGGCCTCTGCATCATGCACAAAGAAACGGTGTTCAACGTTGTTTTTACCGTAGTTGAAATCTAGCCAGTGGTGGATGAAATTGAGCAGTCGCTTCTCCAGCATCAAGCGGTCACCAAAGGTGGAGTAGGAGATGTCGCCCATGTAGAAGACGACCGCTTTGAATTTAGGGGTCTCTTCCCGCTGTGGCACTTTGTAACGCCGATCTTTCTTGCGAATCAAGACATCATAACGCCCTTCACCGGGGTTATAGGTACCCATGCCAACACTGGTGCGGATAGCGCGTTTGAAGGTGCGTTTTTTATCCAGCAGCACGCCGACGGGGCCGAAGGTTTTGTAGTGGTAGGTGATCTCTTTGATCTTACCTTTGCCCTCTTTTGAGAGGTCGGGTAGACGCAGTTTCTCTGCTACCAACTCCATGAACTTCTCGAAGGGCACCTCGAACTTTAGTTTGCCCTTCTCATCACCGGGTTCGCCGGGGCCACCGCCACCACCACCGCCCTCCTGTTCATCGCCATAGACCAGGGTGGGAGGCTCAATGTCATCTATCTCAATAATTAAATCGGCATTATCTGAGTCGATCCGGTCGAGATCACCCTCATTGATAATATCTTCAACCTTATCCCTCAGTTGATCCTCGATGAAATCATTGAAAAACCCCTCTGATTCATCGGATGTAATGCGATCCGCAGTCATCGGTTAAATGTCGATGCTGGATGCGTTAGCTGTGATGGTCAGTGCTTGGAAGGCGCATTTTCCACAGTAACCCTGATGCTCCATCAAATATTTGACCGTATCATTGAGCTGCTCCTGCTCTTTCGAGTCGACGCTGGCGGCGCTGCTGCCGCTCTTGATCCAACCCAGAAGTTTGATGTTCTCGCCTGACTTGAACTCATTCTCAAAGACGAAACGTTTGATCGCAGCCTGATAGGAGGGTTCATCGGCCAGCAGCACTTTACCGCTGACACTGGCAATCGCATCGGAGAGCTCTTTGCGGAAAACATCCTTCTCTGGAATGCCGAGATATTGCTCAATGGTCTGCATGAACTTTTCGTCTGGCTGCACATCCATCTGGGTCACTTCATGTTTTACCGTGGTGTTGTGGGCATAGGCGCGCACATGGTCGGTGTACTTCTTCCAGGTGCTTTCAACGATGGTGTTGTCACGCAGTACGGCGGTGTAAACATCACTGGCGATCTGGCCAAAGATCCACCCTTTGGCTTGTGGTAACACTTTGGTCAGATAGTGGTTGAGTACATTTTTATTGGTGGCAAAAATATCCTTAATGGCATGCTCCAGACGCATGTAGAGATCGAGTGGTGAGACACAGGGGTTGTTGAGTGCGATAGAGGTGAGCATGGTGGGCTCCCCCTTCTCTTTCTGTAGACGCTGCACATTGGCGGCGAACTCATTGATCTGGAAATGTTCGGTATTCTCAAACACGTTCTGAATAAAACGGGGGTCAAGACCAAAGGTGCCTTCGGAGGGTTTTACATACTCAAACTCATCCAGGATAGTCTTGGCCATATTGTTATCGACACCGCTATCGGCACGTCCGGCATAGATCAGTGCTTTCTGTAGCAGTGATAGATTGGGGTTCTGTTTGGACTGATAGAGGCGCGTCATGACTGAGACCAGGCTCAGAAATTCGATGCTGTGGGGTGCGACATGAGCCAGATGTCTCTTCTTGCTTTCCCAGTTACGACTCTGGTTGGAGTAGGTGAGATCATAGATCTTCTGCTCCTCTTTGAAGGTGACAGAGAGCGGCATTTCAATGAAAGTGGTTCTGGAGCGTAGCGCTTCAAAACTCTCATTGCCGATAAACATGTTGAACTCATGGAAATTGGTGTGGCCGATGATGACGCCATTAAATGGCACCGGTGGCTGACCCTCTGGTTTAAAGAAGCGATCTTGGGTGGCGAAGAGCAGTTCGTAGAGGAATTTGTCGGAGAGCTTTAGAATCTCGTGGATCTCAACCAGTCCGTTGGCACCGGCACAGAGTTCACCAGCGTAGTCATGTACCAGAGGGTGTGATTCACTGCCAAAGCGGGGCAGTTGGCTATAGTCGATATTGCCGACCAGTGATCCCGCCTCTTGGCTCTTCTCATCACGTGGGGTGTAGGAGCCGATACCCGTTTTGGTATTGGCATCAAAAACCATGCGTTTAACCTTCAGATAAGGCAGTAGCCCCCAAAGATCGAGCCCTTTGCTCTTCATGAAATCTTTCAGCACATAATCTGTGTAGGGGGAGACACGGCCGTCGATCATAATATCGAAGGAATCGTCGTAGTGCGGATAGGTCTGAAGAAACTTTTTCAGTGATTTGGCTTTCACTTTGCTATTCAGTTGAGTGATAAAGTCCTTACGCATGACGTCAGGAATCACCTGAAGAGGGCGCTCAAAGATGGGGCTCTGTAGGTAGTAGATACCATCCTCTTCAAATAGCGCTTTCTCTTTTAGGCGCTCATCAACGGTGGGTAACAATAGGGTATATGTTCGGCCCTCATCGCTGGCTGAATAGAGACCTAATGCGCGTTTAATACCATCCATTGAGCGGGATTTTGCGGCACCTGGTGGGCCAAGAAGAATCCAGAGGCGTTTGGAGGATTCCAGGCCACGGCTGGCGTTGTCGATCTTCTCGACTAAATTCTCTTTTGCTTTCTGTTGACCGAAAACAGTAAAAGGGCCAACGGCCTCTTTGTCTTCAAAAAAGTGGTAGCGATGTTTGATCGGTTTGCCGGGGACAATGGCGTGTTCGACACCTGACTTTAGCAACATGTCGTGTAGAAGTTGGAAGGTGTTACGGGTTATCCAGGGTTGTTCTACAACAAGCTCCAGATAGTCAGGGAATGAGAGAATCTCGTTTTCAACAAGATCCTGCTTATGGTTTTCAAAAACGTCGCGCAGACTATCGAGCATGGTTTAAACCTCTAGTTCTTCTGTTATCTGAATAAGCGGCCTTTAATCATCAGGCCGGCCCATTTTTATTCTCTGTTTTCCCTTCACTCTTCAGGAATGAATTTCTTGGAGCCTACTCCTTTTTTAGGGGCAAACACACTGAGTGTCAAGGAAACTGTTTCTATCGTAGGTTTGATTTGGTGCTATTTTTCGTCCTTTTAAGGGCTGTCGGTTTGTTGACGCTGATTATATATGCAGCAAATGGCATGCCATTATGTTTGTTGGCGCTATTAATTAAGATGGCTGTGAAAGTATCGCCACATTTCGTATCATCTTGGGCGATTCAATAAGCAGTTGGAAAATTTCTATATTATGAGCAACCCCAGTGATCAGAGTCTTGAAGGTATTGAGCAATTACCGCTGAAGGTTTTTACTGAGAAGGCCTATCTCAACTACTCCATGTACGTCATCCTTGATCGGGCCTTGCCCCATATCGGTGATGGGCTGAAGCCGGTACAGCGACGCATCGTCTATGCGATGTCTGAGTTGGGGCTGAGTGCCGCGGCAAAGTTTAAGAAGTCAGCCCGTACGGTGGGTGATGTGTTGGGTAAGTTCCACCCACATGGTGATAGCGCCTGTTATGAGGCGATGGTGCTGATGGCGCAGCCCTTCTCCTATCGTTATCCGTTGGTTGATGGACAGGGCAACTGGGGTTCACCAGATGATCCCAAGTCATTTGCTGCGATGCGTTATACCGAAGCACGTCTGACCCACTACTCCAAATTATTGCTGATGGAGTTGGGCCAAGGCACGGTTGATTGGGTACCCAATTTTGATGGCACGCTGAATGAGCCAGCGACGCTGCCTGCTCGTCTGCCTAATCTGCTGCTGAATGGCACCACTGGCATCGCCGTGGGTATGGCAACCGACGTGCCACCGCATAATCTGCGGGAGGTGGCGAGTGCCTGTATTTGTCTGCTGGATAGCCCCAACTCCACGGTTGAGGAGTTGTGTGAGCATGTGTTGGGGCCAGATTACCCGACCGATGCTGAGATTATTACACCCCGCAGTGAGCTGAATAAGATCTACCAAAGTGGTCGCGGCAGTGTGCGAATGCGGGCGATCTATGAGCGTGAACAAGGCGATATCGTCATCACGGCGCTGCCGCATCAAGTCTCTGGTGCCAAAATTCTGGAGCAGATGGCGGCACAGATGCAGGCTAAAAAGTTGCCGATGGTGGAGGATCTACGAGATGAGTCGGACCATGAGAATCCCACCCGCCTGGTGATTGTGCCACGCTCCAATCGGGTTGATGTTGAGCGGTTGATGTCACACCTCTTCGCCAGTACTGACTTAGAGCGCAGCTACCGGGTCAATATGAATGTGATTGGCCTGAATGGCCGGCCACAGGTTAAGGGGCTGCTGGTGCTGCTGCGTGAGTGGTTGCAGTTTCGTACCGATACGGTGACGCGTCGAATGCAATACCGTCTCGACAAGATATTGGCCCGTCTACATATTCTGGATGGACTGCTGGTCGCCTTCCTTAATATTGATGATGTGATTGCCATCATCCGCCATGAGGAGGACCCCAAGGCTGAATTGATGCAGCGTTTCAATCTCAGTGATATACAGACCGAAGCGATTCTCAACCTCAAGCTGCGTCACCTCGCCAAACTTGAGGAGATGAATATTCGTGCCGAGCAGAAGGAGCTGGCTGAAGAGCGTAACTATATAGAGAAGATCCTCGGTTCTAAACAGCGCATGAAGACCCTGATTCGCAAAGAGATTATGGCGGATGTGGAGGAGTATGGTGACGCACGACGTTCACCTATTGTCGAGCGAGCCGCCGCAGAGGCGCTGGATGAGACCGATTTGGCACCGAGTGAGCCGGTCACCGTGGTGGTCTCGAAACGTGGCTGGGCACGCGCGGCCAAAGGGCATGATATCGATCCGACAGGCCTCAACTTTAAATCGGGTGATGGTTATCTCGTATCGGCCCGCTTGCGTAGCAATCAATCAGTTGTCTTCCTCGATTCGTCGGGGCGCAGCTATTCACTGCAAGCGCATACGCTCCCTTCAGCGCGTAGCCAGGGTGAACCGTTAACCGGGCGATTAGCGCCGCCGAGTGGCGTCACTTTTGATCAGGTGATAGGTGGTGCGCCGGATCAGTGGTATCTGATGGCTTCGGATGCGGGCTATGGCTTTCTGGTGCAGTTAAAAGATATGTACGCCAAGAACAAAGCGGGTAAAACGCTGCTGACGTTACCAAAAGGGGCGCTGTTGTTAGCCCCAACGCGGTTGTTGGATAGGAGCAGTGGCCGGGTAGTGGCCATCACGAATGAGGGGCGGATGTTGGTCTTTTCTGTCGCTGAACTGCCTGAGCTGAGTCGTGGTAAGGGCAATAAAATTATTGCCATTCCCGGTAAACAAGTGGCCGCACGTGAAGATTATCTCGTTGCGCTGGCCGTGGTGAATGAGGGGCAGAAGTTGATTGCCCACTCGGGCAAACGTTTTATCGCGCTGAAAACAGCAGATCTTGATGCCTATCAGGGTGAGCGAGGGCGGCGTGGCAACAAACTGCCACGTGGTTTTCAGCGTGTCGATCGAGTGGATGTTGAGTAGATAAGGCTCTCGACTAAATTATGTTGAAGGGATAGAGGATGGAAAATCCGGTTTCGATACCAGCACAACAGCGTTTGACGGCAGTCAAGATGGGTGATCAACCACTCATCCGCTATGTCGATCACCAGGTCAGTTTTGCCGAGGTCAATGAAAGGTCAGATCGACTGGCCGCTGCCCTGGCTGAGCGTGGTATTGGTAAGGGCGATCGAGTCGCCCTCTACTGCATCAACTCAACTGAATTTGTGGTGATCTACAGCGCCATCATCAAAGCGGGGGCTGTTGTGGTGCCCGTTAATTTGATGCAGAACCCCAATGAGATCAGCTACATCCTCAATGATGCTGAGATCTCTGCACTCTTCTACCACTCTTTGTTTCAATCTGCGGTAGATCAGGTTCGCACACAGCTTGATAGCCTGAAATTTGCCGTTGTGATTGATGATGTCAGCACCACGGGTGATGAAAAACTCTCTGACTTAATGGTTTGCCGCAGTGCGCCACCAGAGATCAACTTCGACCCGTTAGAGGATCTGGCGGTAATTCTCTACACCTCGGGCACCACCGGATTTCCTAAAGGGGCGATGTTAACGCACCACAATTTAGTGGTGGATAGTGGCAGTGTTAATCAGGCATTTGGTTTTGCAGAAGGGGAGGGGGTCTTCCTGGTCGTGTTGCCGATGTTCCATGCGTTTGCCGCCACTGTCGGTATGTTGCTGCCACTGTTGCATGGCCAGAGCTTTGCACCATTGGCAAAATTTGAGCCTGCCTTGGTGAGCGATACCATTGAAGCGGTGGGTGCCACACTGTTTCTTGGTGTGCCGAGCATGTTCACTCTCTTCTTACGTTTTTCAGAGAAGATGGCACCGCAGTGGCGAGGGGTGAAATATGCCATTTCAGGTGGTTCTGCGATGCCGGTAGCCGTGATGCAAACCTTTGAGGAGCAGTTTGGTGTGCCGATATTGGAGGGTGACGGTCCTACCGAGTGCTCTCCAGTGACCTGTGTTAATCCGGTTGATGGTGAGCGAAAACCAAGTTCAGTGGGGCTGCCTATTCCGCGCGTTGAAATGACGATCATGGATGATGATGGCAAGCTAATGGATGATGATGTAATGGGCGAGGTCTGCGTGCGTGGCCCCACCATCATGAAGGGTTACTGGCGTCTTCCCGAGGCGACAGAAGAGAGTTTTTTTGCGGATTGGTTCCGCACGGGTGATCTAGGCTACCGTGACAGTGATGGCTATTTTTATTTGGTTGATCGGATTAAAGATATGCTTATCGTCAACGGTATGAATGTCTATCCGCGTATGATTGAAGAGGTGCTCTATCGTCATGATCAGGTGGCAGAAGCCGCCGTAGTGGGCGAGCCGCATGATATGCATGGTGAAATCCCCATCGCTTTTATTGTGGCCAAAGCGGGAGAGGTTATCGATCCTGTTGAGGTGAGAGCATTCTGCCGCGCAAACCTGGGCAAACATCAGGTGCCGCGTAGAGTGGAACTGCTTGAAGCGCTGCCCAGAAATGCCGCAGGTAAGGTGCTGAAGCGTGAACTGCGCAGAGAGGGTGAAATTGAGCGGGGTATCGATAATCGATAGTAACGTATCGACGAGCATGCTCTAATTGCCGTCGATGGCCTCTCTGAGTATTTAGAGAGGTCTTGAGCTAAGAAAGTCCCTATATATTTAAACAGATTTGATATTAGCTCTGGATTAAAACATATTAGTAACGATATAATCCCCGGCTGTTATGCGAGAGTGGCGGAATTGGTAGACGCGCTGGATTTAGGTTCCAGTAGGGCAACCTGTGAGAGTTCGAGTCTCTCCTTTCGCACCATTATTTATTCTTAATCCATTAAGTTTTATAGTTTTATACGGCAGTTTTCTGCGGGAGTTAGATTGATGCAAGTTTCAGTGGAATCAGGGGAAGGGCTTGAGCGGCGGATGACCGTAGAGTTGCCCTCAGAACGAATTGATTCAGAAGTCGATAAGCGCCTAAAAGATATATCCCGCAAGATTAAAATGGATGGTTTCCGTCCTGGAAAAGTACCATTCAATATCGTACGTAAACAGTATGCTGGTCAGGTCTACCAAGAGGTCTTTGGTGAGTTGGTCGAATCTACTTATGGTGAAGCTGTTCAACAAGAGTCACTGTTACCTGCAGGTACACCTCGTATCGAACCCATCACTGAGCAGAAAAAGGGCACGATGGGTTACGTCGCGGTTTTTGAAGTGATGCCAGAGATTGAACTGAAACCTCTGACCGGCACTATCAAAAAGCCGATTGCAGAGGTGACGGATGAAGATCAAGAGCAGATGATCGACACCCTGCGTAAGCAACGTCAGACTTGGGGTACTGTTGATCGTGCCGCTCAGAATGACGATCAGCTGACCATCAATTTTAAAGGCACCATCGACGGTGAACTGTTTGAAGGCGGTGAGGCTAAAGATATCCCTCTTCTGCTAGGCTCAAACAGCATGATTGAGGGGTTTGAAGAGGGGTTGGTGGGCGCTGCTAAAGGCGAAACACGTACCCTGGCGCTGAAATTCCCAGAAGATTACAGCAGCGAAAATCTAGCGGGTAAGGACGTTAGCTTTGAAGTAGAGGTCACTGAAGTATCAGAGGGCGTACTGCCTGAAGTTGATGACGAATTTGCAAAGCTGTTTGGTATGGCTGAGGGTGGCGCAGAAAAGTTGCGTGAAGATATACGTTCCAATATGGAGCGTGAGCTTGCTCAGCGCATTAAAACCAATATTAAAAATCAAGCAATGGATCTCCTGTTTGATAGTAATGCCATCGATGTACCTGCCGCACTGGTTGAGCAAGAGATTGACTCACTGTTGAAACAGGCAACAGCCCGCATGCAAGGCATGGCCCCAGAAGGGATCAAGCTACCTAGAGAGATTTTCCAAGAGCAGGCCAAGCGTCGCGTTGTTCTTGGTTTGGTAATTGCGCAGATTGTTGAAGATAACGAGATAAAAGTTGATGCCGACCGTGTGAGAACCGCTGTGGAAGGTATCGCTACTGGATATGAGAAGCCAGAAGAGGTGATTGAACACTACTATAATAATCATCAGGAGCTGGCGGGTGTTGAAAATGTCGTCCTTGAAGATCAAGTGGTCGACTGGGTATTACAGCAGGTCTCTGTCGAAGATGAGGCGAGTAACTTTTCAGATTTGACCAAGGATGATCAGTCACAACCTTTCTAGGGTTTTGTGAGCAATACCGCCTATTAATGCCTATTAAAGTAACCAGCTGAGACGACCGATACAGAGACATGAGTGCACTTGATATAAATAATCTTGGCTTAGTGCCAATGGTGGTCGAACAGACTGCACGTGGTGAACGATCATATGATATCTACTCGCGCTTGCTAAAAGAGCGTGTGATATTTTTGGTGGGCCCAGTTGAAGATCAGATGGCCAACCTTATCGTTGCCCAGCTACTGTTTCTTGAATCAGAAAATCCGGATAAAGATATCCATCTCTATATCAACTCCCCTGGTGGTTCGGTCACGGCAGGAATGGCGATATACGACACGATGCAGTTTATTAAACCCGACGTAAGCACCATGTGCATTGGTCAAGCGGCCAGCATGGGAGCGCTGTTACTGACGGGTGGCGCAGCTGGAAAACGTTACTGTTTGCCTAATTCGAGAACCATGATTCACCAGCCGCTTGGCGGCTATCAGGGGCAGGCTTCTGATATTGAAATTCATGCAAGAGAAATTTTGCAGATGCGTGATCGCCTGAATGAGATTCTCTCTCAACACTCCGGCCAGTCGGTTGAACAGATTGCTATTGATACCGAGCGTGATAATTTTATGAGTGCGGATGAATCCGTCGCATACGGTCTGATCGATAAGGTTTTGCAAGAACGAAACAGTAGTACAGAGAGTTAAACGAGGAGCGTTCCTCAATATTGCCGGCAAACAGCTGTTTTACTTTGCCGCCATATGCTGATTGGCTATGATGAGCTGATGATCCTTGCAGGAGTAAACGAATGAGTGACGATAACAACAGTAAGGGAGAGGACGGAAAGCTTCTCTATTGCTCTTTTTGTGGCAAGAGCCAGCATGAGGTTCGCAAACTGATTGCCGGTCCATCTGTCTTTATCTGTGATGAATGCGTTGAGCTCTGTAACGATATTATTCGAGAAGAGATTCAGGCGGGCGAAGTACCAAAGTCCTCAGATAAACTACCTATCCCTCATGATATCAACGAGACCCTAAATCAGTATGTTATTGGCCAAGGCAGGGCCAAAAAAGTGCTCTCTGTTGCGGTCTATAACCATTTCAAACGTCTCCAGTGCAAAGAGGCGGGTGATATCGAAATTGCTAAAAGTAATATTCTGCTGATTGGCCCAACGGGTTCAGGAAAGACTCTACTGGCAGAGACACTAGCCAGATTGCTAGATGTTCCCTTTACCATTGCCGATGCGACGACGCTTACTGAAGCAGGTTACGTGGGTGAGGATGTTGAGAATATTATCCAGAAGCTGTTGCAGAAATGCGACTACGATGTAGAGAAAGCGCAGACAGGTATCGTCTATATTGATGAGATTGATAAGATCTCTCGTAAATCTGATAATCCATCAATTACCCGCGATGTGTCTGGTGAAGGTGTTCAGCAAGCACTGTTGAAATTGATTGAAGGTACCATTGCTTCGGTTCCTCCTCAAGGTGGCCGAAAACATCCCCAACAGGAGTTCTTGCAGGTCGATACCTCCAATATTCTCTTTATCGTTGGTGGTGCATTTTCCGGTCTTGATAAGGTGATTCGTGACCGCTCTGAAAAAGGGGGGATCGGTTTTGCCGCTGAGGTTCGCAGTAAAGATGATAAGAGCAACATTGGTGAAGTACTCTCCAAAGTTGAGCCAGAGGATCTGATTCACTACGGCCTAATTCCTGAGTTTGTTGGTCGTTTGCCGGTCGTTGCAACGCTTGAAGAGTTGGATGAAACCTCCCTGGTCAGAATTCTTACAGAACCTAAGAATGCACTGGTTAAACAGTATAGCCATCTGTTTGATATGGAAGGTTGTGAACTAGAGATCCGTGAGGATGCACTCTGCGCTATTGCCCGCAAGGCGATGGATCGGAAAACAGGTGCTCGTGGACTGCGTACCATTCTCGAAATGACCTTACTTGATACTATGTATGATCTCCCTTCGTTGGATAACGTCACCAAAGTGACGGTAGACGAAGCAGTGATTGCCGGTGAGTCAGAGCCCTATTTACTCTTCGATAATAAAGATAAACGCCTAGCAGCTTCTGACGGCGCTTAGCTTTAAACGCCTAATACTCATAACACCCGAGCAGCTACGCCAAGTAGTTGCTCGGGTGTTTGCGTTTTGTTCTCCGCAATAAAAACCCAGCAATCTCTGCTCTCTTTCTTCACTTCTTGCCGTTGAAATGCTACAACCTCAACCCCATCTCCTAGCAACATTATTCGGGTGCAGGGGGCACATTTCCCTCTATAATGCCCAAGGGAAACTCTAAATAAGTCATGATTGTTTTAGCCAGTCTAAATGCAACCAGGCTTAATCAGAGGTTCCCAAGTGACTTTTGAATAGATTTAAGTGGTTATTGGCGTAATGAATAGACTAGTTAAATCTACTTTAGAAATGTTTAAACTATCAGCCGTATGTTCATTGAGGACAAGTTGTCATGGGACAAGATAAAAAAACAAGTATTGCTCGTACTGATTCAGCCTGTAGTGTGCCGGTATTGCCGCTGCGTGATGTGGTGGTCTATCCGCACATGGTTATTCCACTTTTTGTCGGGCGCGAAAAATCTATCCAGGCACTTGATGAGGCGATGCAGAATGACAAACAGATTCTGCTAGTCGCACAACGCAATGCTGATGTTGATGAGCCCGCTATTGAAGATATGTACGGTATTGGCACGGTTGCCAATATCTTGCAGCTGCTTAAGCTCCCAGATGGCACCGTCAAGGTGTTGGTAGAGGGGGGTGAGCGCGTTGCAATTGTTCGTTTCGATTCTGAGGATGACTACTTCACGGCAGAGTTCTCCCCGCTGCTTGAAGAGATTGATCTTGATGAGCGTGAAATCGATGTGCTGATGCGAACCGCTACATCGCTGTTTGACCAATACGTGAAACTGAATAAGAAGGTGCCGCCTGAGGTGTTGACCTCTCTCTCCAGTATTGAAGACCCCGGTCGTCTAGCCGATACGATTGCTGCCCATATGTCTCTGAAGTTAGATGAGAAGCAGAAGGTACTCGAAATGTCGAAAATACCGCTGCGGATTGAACATCTGATGGGTCTGATGGAGTCAGAAAACGATATTCTACAGATGGAGAAACGGATTCGTGGCCGAGTAAAACGGCAGATGGAGAAGAACCAGCGCGAGTACTATCTGAATGAGCAGATGAAGGCGATTCAGAAAGAGTTAGGTGAGATGGAGGATGCGCCGAACGAAATTGAGGATCTAACAAAGCGTATTGAAAATGCGGGTATGTCAAAGGAGGCAAAGGGGAAGGCATTGGGTGAACTCAACAAGCTGAAGTTGATGTCACCGATGTCTGCTGAAGCGAGTGTGGTGCGGAACTATCTCGATACGTTGGTCAATGTGCCGTGGAAAAAGCGCAGTCGTGTTCGTTTGGATCTCACTGCTGCAGAAGAGGTGCTTGAAGCCGATCACTATGGTCTCGAAAAGGTCAAAGAGCGTATTCTTGAATATTTGGCTGTGCAGAGCCGCGTACGTAAATTAAAGGGCCCCATTCTCTGTTTGGTGGGTCCTCCTGGTGTCGGTAAAACCTCATTAGGGCAGTCGATAGCACGAGCAACAAATCGAAAGTTTGCTCGAATGGCGCTGGGTGGCGTGCGTGATGAGGCGGAGATTCGTGGTCATCGGCGTACCTATATCGGTGCGCTTCCCGGCAAGATTATGCATAACTTATCTAAAGTGGGCACGCGTAACCCACTATTTTTGTTAGATGAGATAGATAAGATGGCGGCAGACTTCCGTGGAGATCCAGCCTCAGCATTGCTTGAAGTGCTTGATCCTGCGCAGAATAACACATTTAATGATCACTACCTCGAAGTCGATTTTGATCTATCAGATGTGATGTTTGTCTGTACGGCGAATACATTAAGAATTCCTCCTGCGCTGCTTGATCGCATGGAGGTGATCCGAATCTCTGGCTATACCGAAGATGAGAAAGTCAATATTGCTGAACGTTATCTGATACCAAAACAGATAACTGATAATGGTTTGAAGGATAAGGAACTGCTGATCAAAGAGGAGACGACACGCGATATTGTCCGTTATTACACACGTGAAGCGGGTGTGCGTAATCTCGAGCGAGAAGTGGCAAAAATTTGTCGTAAGGTGGTTAAAGCGATCCTGCTCGAGAAAATAGATGAGCAGGTCATAGTCACGCCAGATTGTTTAGAGCGTTATCTAGGCGTGAAACGCTTTAGATATGGCCTTGCTGATGAATATGATCAAGTGGGTCAAGTGACAGGTTTGGCCTGGACTGAGGTGGGTGGAGAGCTTCTGCGTATAGAGTGCGCCTTGGCGCCGGGTAAGGGTCGTATGACGCAAACGGGCAAGTTGGGCGAGGTGATGCAGGAATCGATCACAGCAGCGATGACGGTGGTTAGAAGCCGCGCAGAGACGCTTGGCATTGAGGCAGATTTCTACCATAAATATGATATCCATATCCATGTCCCCGAGGGGGCGACACCTAAAGATGGTCCAAGTGCCGGTATTGGCATGTGCACGGCGTTGGTCTCCGCGCTGACGGATATCCCTGTGCGTGCCGATGTTGCCATGACAGGTGAAATTACATTGCGTGGTGAGGTGCTTCCAATTGGTGGCTTAAAAGAGAAGCTGTTGGCGGCTCACCGTGGGGGGGTTTCAACGGTCATTATCCCACATGAAAATGAACGGGATTTGGTTGACCTGCCAGATAATATCCGACAGAACCTCAAAATTAAGGCCGTTCAATGGATTGATGAGGTGCTGGATATTGCGCTGGTTAAAAAACCACAGCCAAAAAAGATTGATGTCAAGAGTGGCGCTTCAAAAGGAAAAGATGAGCAATCGGCTGATGAGAAATCGACTAAAGATACATCAGGGTCAATTACTCACTGACTGCGCTTGACAGAAGTATGAGTGGGCGGTAATAATTCAGCGCGCTTCGGGAATGACCGAAACAACATTTTCTCGGTGTGGTTCTTTTTATATTTTGAGAACTTTACCTAAATAAACAAACGGGGATAGATTAATGAAGAAAGCGGAACTTGTAGACGCTATTGCTGAATCAGCAGACATATCTAAAGCAGCTGCTGGCCGTGCGCTTGATGGCTTCGTTGCAGCCGTTACGGGAGCCCTGAAAGCGGGTGACCAAGTTGCGCTTGTTGGCTTTGGTACCTTCTCTGTACGTGAGCGTGCAGCTCGTCAGGGTCGTAATCCTCAGACTGGCGAGACGATTGAAATTAAAGCTTCAAATAACCCTGCATTCAAGGCTGGTAAAGCTCTTAAGGATGCGGTAAACTAGTCTGCTTCATTGGGGCGCTTAGCTCAGCTGGGAGAGCATCGCCCTTACAAGGCGAGGGTCGCAGGTTCGATCCCTGCAGCGCCCACCAAAAAAATTGGAGCGGTAGTTCAGTTGGTTAGAATACCGGCCTGTCACGCCGGTGGTCGCGGGTTCGAGTCCCGTCCGCTCCGCCAATTTTTCGAAAGGGGGTATCCAGAAATGGGTACCCCTTTTTTCGTTTCAGACAACACAAATAAAATAGAATCACACTATGCTTCAAGCTATCAGAGATAAGGCCCAGGGCTGGATTGCCTGGTTGATTGTTGGGCTCATCAGCGTCCCGTTTGCACTTTGGGGTATCCAGGAATATATCGGCGTTGGTGTAGAACCTGCACTGGCAACGGTCGGTGATGTGAAAATTACTGAACGTCAGGTTGATAATCGTTTCCAAGATTTTCGTCAAAATCTGCAGGAGCGCCTTGGCGCAGCTTATCAGCCGGGTCTTTTCGATGATGAGAAGATGAAGAGAGAGGTACTTGAGGAGATGATTAATGAGAACGTCATCCTTCAGGCTTCACTCGGTATGGGGTTGCGGGTTGGCGACATCATGGTTCGAGATATGATTCTGGCGCAGGAAACGTTTCAGATTGATGGTCGTTTTGATCAAGAGACCTACGAACGAAACCTTCGCATGCAGGGGCAGTCATCCGCTAGCTTTGAAGAGCGAGTAAGGCAATATCTGCTTGGTAATCAGCTTGCTATTGCGGTAACTAATAGTGAACTCGTTACTGATCATGAGATAAATGAGGCTGTTCGGCTCGCACTACAAAAGCGTGATGTGGCTTACTACACCATTCCCGCAGCAAAATATATCTCTGAAGATGAGATCTCTGATAGCGACCTCCGTGCCCATTATGAAGCCTCACAAGAGCAGTTTCGTGTGCCTGAACAGGTGCAATTAGAGTATCTTCGTTTGGATGCTGCCGTGATAAGCCCATTGTTAGAGGCGCCTACAGAAGAGCAGCTGTTGGCCTACTATGAGACCAACAAAGAGGGACAGCGTCAGAACGAGCAGCGCCGTGCGAGTCATATTTTGATTGCCGTTGACGACAATGATGATGTAGCGCGTCAGCAGATCATTGAAATTCAGAACAAGCTTAACTCGGGCAGTTCATTTGCAGAGCTGGCAAAGAGTGAATCACAAGACCCTGGCTCTTCTGAAGAGGGCGGTGACCTTGGTTTTTTCGAACGTGGGATTATGGATAAGGCGTTTGAAGATGCTGCTTTCTCCTTGCAACAAGGTGAAGTTAGTGGGCCGGTGCGCAGTGAATTTGGTTATCACCTGATCAAATTGACAGAGATAAAAGGTGCTGACATTAAACCCTTTTCTGAAGTGCGTGATGAAATTGAAGTTAGCTACCGAAGCAGTGAAGTTGAACGCCTCTTTTTTGATTATGTTGAGCGTCTTGGTGACCACGCCTTTGAAAGCCCAGATAGTCTTGAGCCAGCCGCAGAGGCACTAGGTATCACCATTCAAAAGACCGGATGGTTGAATAGAGAGAGTCGTACTGGGCTCTTTAGCTCAACAAAGGTGAGTGGTGCAGCCTTCTCCGAAGATGTTTTAGAGCAGGGAAATAACAGCGAGTTGCTTGAACTGAGTGCAGACGATGTTGTTGTGCTGCGTGTTTTAGAGCACAAAACAGCCTCTATCCTGCCCTTTGACGATGTTAAGTTGCGCATCGAGGACTCTCTACGCATCCAACGAGCAGAAGAGCAGGCGGAAAGCGTGGCAAAAGAGGCGTTAGCGCGTCTGCGTGCCGGAGAGTTGATTGACCAAGTGGCGGTTGGTGCTGAGATTGCGCGTCCAGGCGCTGTTGACCGGAACACTCTAGCCATGCCTCGTCCATTGCTTGCACAGCTCTTTAAGCAGCCGAAGGATGAGAGTGGGTCAAGCTTCGGAAGTGCCAAGTTAGATAATGGTGATCAGGTTGTCTTTGAGTTGATTGCTGTTACTGATGGCTTGGCTACAGATATTGAGCAGGATCAGCTGAGCAGAGAGAAGAGTAATCTGCAACAGATGCGGGGCCGCGACTATTATGACCGCCTGGTACAAGACCTGCGCAGCCGTGCAGATGTCACCCTCAACTAAAACATGATATGCGAACCCCGTTTGGGGTTCGCATTGGTTTCTAATTAAGCCATACCGACAATATGGTAGCCGGTGTCGACATAAAGAATGTCGCCGGTAATACCGGATGCCAGATCAGAGCAGAGAAAGGCAGAGGCGTTGCCCACCTCTTCAATGGTCACATTGCGTCGTAGCGGCGTTTTACTCTCCACCTCATTCAGCATAGAGCGGAAATTAGCGATGCCAGAGGCTGCCAGCGTGCGGATTGGGCCGGCAGAGATGGCATTGACGCGAATTCCCTCTGGCCCCAATGAATCTGCCAGGTAGCGCACGTTGGCTTCAAGACTTGCCTTGGCTACGCCCATCACATTGTAGTTGGGTACCGTTTTCACCGCGCCAAGATAGCTCATGGTGAGCAGCGAACCGTTGCGTCCCTTCATCATCTCGTGACCACCTTTGGCCAGTGCGGCAAAACTGTATGAGCTGATATCATGGGCGATGGCAAAACCCTCGCGAGTGACGGCGTCAATATATGAGCCCTCTAGTTGGTCACGTGGGGCAAAACCGACTGAGTGTACAATGCAGTCCAGACCATCCCAGGTTTTTCCTAACTCACTGAAAAGGTTTGTTATCTCTTCATCACTGGCGACATCACAGGGCAGTACAATGTCGGAGCCACACTCTGCTGCAAACTTTTCAACACGTTTCTTTAGCTTGTCGTTCTGGTAGGTGAAGGCGATTTGCGCCCCTTCACGAAACATCGCTTTTGCGACGCCATAGGCGATTGAGCGGTTGCTGGCCACGCCAACAATCAGCACTTTTTTATCTTGCATAAATCCCATTGGATAATTTCCCACTGAGTGAATTAGAATTAGCGGCTAAGTTACCGGAAATTAGCCAGACGGAAAAGCGAAGTTTGAAGATTACCCCGCTATTGACACTATTACTCTTTTTATTGGTAGGTTGTTCCGATACTCCTTGGAATAACCCCTATTCTGAGCATGATGAAGGTCAGACGATCTTCTATAGCTCATTTTCTGAGCGCCCCAAGCACCTTGACCCTGCGCGCTCCTATAGCTCCCCTGAATACACCTTTATTGGTCAGATTTACGAGCCACCGTTGCAGTATCATTTTCTAAAGCGCCCGTATGAATTGACGCCGTTAGCCGCTTCTGGCATGCCGACGTTGCGCTATCTTGATCAGCAAGGTGAACCACTGTCTATGAGTGCAAGTGATGCAGAGATCGCTTTTAGTGAGTACCTCATCACTATCCAGCCAAATATGCGTTACCAACCTCATCCAGCATTGGCCAGGGGCAAGGATGGGAGATATCGTTACCACCTCCTTGATGCCGCTTTCGCGGATGAGATCTACAGCTTGTCAGATTTTAAGCATACGGGTAGCCGAGAGGTCACTGCCGCAGATTTTGTGCATCAGATCAAGCGTATCGCCTATCCCCGGCTGCACTCGCCGATTGCTGGTCTGATGAAGGAGCACATCGTGGGTTTAGCTGATCTATCTAAGCAGCTGGATAGTGCCTATCAAGCGAAGAAAAAAAGCAGTGGAGAGGATCACCCCTATCTCGATCTGCGCCAATATGAGATGGCCGGTCTGCAGGTGGTGGATGATCACCGTTTTACCATCCGTATCAATGGTAAATCTCCACAATTCATCTATTGGCTGGCGATGCCATTTTTTGCTCCGATGCCGTGGGAGGCTGAACTTTTTTACGCACAGCCCGGTTTTGCCAAACGTAACCTCTCGCTTGACTGGTATCCTATCGGCAGCGGCCCGTTTATGCTGAGTGTGAACAATCCCAACCTGCGCATGGAGATGGTGCGTAATCCAAATTTCCACGGTGAAAGTTATCCAGCAGAGGGGATGCCGGGTGATGCTGAAAAGGGGCTGTTAGATGATGCAGGTAGAGCGCTGCCCTTTATCGACCGAGCCATCTATAGCCTAGAGAAGGAGAGCATCCCCTACTGGAATAAATTCCTACAAGGGTACTACGACAACTCGGGCGTCTCTTCTGATAGCTTTGATCAGGCGGTACAGTTTGATACCGGTGGTGATGCGGAGCTGACAGATGAGATGCAGCAGCGAGGTATCCGTCTTAGCACTGCTGTGCAGACCAGTATCTGGTTTTTGGGCTTCAATATGCGGGATCAGATGGTGGGTGGAGAGAGTGAACGGGCGCGTCTGTTGCGACAAGCGATCTCTATCGCAGTCGATTTCGAAGAGTACGTATCAATTTTTAATAATGGTCGTGGCGTGGTTGCTCAAGGCCCCATCCCACCAGGAATCTTTGGTTATCAGTCGGGTCTGAAGGGGATCAATCCAGCGGTTTATCGTATCGAAAATGGTATCGCCAAACGGCGTTCGATTGATGAAGCTAAAGCGCTGCTGGAACAGGCGGGATATATTAATGGCATTGATCCTGAAACTGGAAAAACAGTGCTGCTCTATTACGATGTGGCGGCCTCGGGCCCTGATGGTAAAGCGCGTCTGAACTGGATGCGAAAGCAGTTTGATAAGCTAGGTGTTCAGTTGGTGATTAGGGCCACTGACTTTAACCGTTTTCAAGAGAAGATGATCAAAGGCACGGCACAGGTTTTTATGGCGGGCTGGAATGCCGACTACCCTGATCCGGAGAATTTTCTCTTCCTGCTCCATGGGCCTCAGGGACGTGTCGAGCGGGGTGGTATGAATGCCGTTAACTACGCCAATCCTGAGTATGACAAGCTCTTTGAGCAGATGAAAAATATGCATAATGGCCCTGAGCGCATGGCCATAATAGATCAAATGGTTAAGATTTTGCGGCATGATGCCCCCTGGAGTTGGGGTTTCAACCCAAAAGGATTTTCACTGCATCACGCCTGGTATAAAAATGCTACCCCCAACCTGATGGCCAACAACACCCTCAAATATAAACGGATCGACTCGCTATTGAGAGAGCAGCGTCGTCAAGATTGGAACCCCCCGATCATTTGGCCTGTTTGGCTGCTGTTGATCGTTTTGATCGCTGCAATCATGCCTGCCATCTATATGTTCCGCCAACGCGAGAGGCGTGCTGCATCATGATGACCTATATAATTCGTCGGCTGCTCTATGCCATCCCAATTTTGATGGGTGTCAATATTCTCACCTTTATGCTCTTTTTCGTGATCAACTCGCCCGATGATATGGCGCGTCTCAATCTCGGTGCAAAACACGTGACACCAGAGGCGATTGAGAAGTGGAAAGAGGAGCGGGGTTACGACAAACCACTGCTGATTAACAGTCAAGCTGAAGGATTGGATCGCCTCACCGACACCATCTTCTATGAGAAGTCAGTCAAACTCTTCATGTTTGATTTCGGCTCCTCCGACAGTGGTCGTGATATCGGCCACGATATTTCACAACGTATGTGGCCCAGTCTGGCGATTGCAATCCCGGTGCTCATGGTGGGTTTGAGCATCAATATCACCTTTGCCCTGCTGATTGTCTTTTTTAGGACCACCTACATCGACCTCTGGGGTGTAGTACTCTGCGTCACCATGATGTCGATCTCAGGCCTCTTCTACATCATTGGTGGCCAGTACTTGGCCGGAAAACTGCTGCACTTGGTGCCTATTTCCGGTTATGACACCGGCTTTAGTGCGATAAAATTTCTCATCCTACCGGTCATTGTCGGTGTGATCGGTGGCATTGGTGGCGGCACCCGCTGGTATCGCACACTGTTCCTGGAAGAGATCAACAAAGATTATGTGCGTAGCGCCCGCGCCAAAGGGCTGAGTGAGTCGATGGTGATGTTTCGTCATGTGTTGCAGAATGCGATGATCCCGATCCTGACGGGCGTTGTTGTCGTGCTGCCGCTGCTCTTCATGGGCAGTTTGATCACCGAATCTTTCTTCTCCATACCGGGCCTCGGTAGTTATGTGATTGATGCTATCAATATGCAGGACTTCGCCATTGTGCGCAGCATGGTTTTTCTTGGAGCTGTCCTCTATGTGGTTGGTCTGCTGCTGACTGATATCTCCTATACGCTGGTAGATCCACGGGTGAGACTCGACTGATGGTGCTGCTCTCAACCGATATCCTGATTTTTTTGCTACTGGCCCTCGCTATTGGCTATGCCCTCTATGCCCGCAAACATGAACACCTGCGCGCGCCCTGGTCGTTGGTGCTGCGTAGCAAGGTGGGTATCAGCTGCATGGTGGTGCTCAGCTTCTATATCTTGGTTGGCCTGCTCGACTCGGTCCATTTCCATCCGACGACAAAAAATGGTGCGCCCACGGGTGATGTGATTAGCCTGTTTGACCATTTGGTCACACCGTTGCGAGAGCAGCAGGAGAAGACCTACTCAGCACCGTTTGCCGCCCATCTCTACTCTAAAGAGAGCATCGATCTGCCCGATGGTGGTCAGATTCGTGGCTACCCACGCTTGCAGTGGGGCGGTGCTCATCTTGAAGATCCACAACAGATGCGTCTGGCCGATATCCTGTCACGCACCCTGGCGGGGGCTTTTGAGGGGTTGCTGATCTGGTTGATTATTGCGGCCGCATTTGTCGCCCGGTTGGCGTCTCGTGAGAGCTGTTCAATCGGCCGGCTGTTACATCGTCTGCTCGATGGTCGCTCTGAAATTCCCTGGCATGTGATGCTCTATACCCTCGCCATCATGTTGGTACTCACCTTCATTGCGCTCAATCTAGCCACCCACTACCACATCATGGGCACCGACAAGGTGGGTGAAGATGTCTTCTATCAAGCCCTAAAGAGCATCCGTACGGGTCTGGTTATCGGCACCCTGACCACCCTGGTGATGCTACCTGCTGCGGTGCTGCTTGGCATCATGGCGGGTTATTTTCGTGGCTGGGTGGATGATGTTATTCAATACATCTACACCACCCTCAGCTCGATTCCTGGTGTGTTACTGATCGCTGCCGCCATTCTGATGTTACAAGTTTACATGAGTAACCACGCCGATGAGTTCAACAGCCTAGTGGAACGGGCCGACCTGCGGCTGCTCTTCCTCTGCCTGATTCTCGGTGTCACCAGTTGGACCGGCCTCTGCCGACTGCTGCGTGGTGAAGCGATGAAATTGCGAGAGACGGATTATGTGCAAGCTGCCACCGCTTTTGGGGTCAGCCATTTTACCATCATCACCCGCCACATTCTGCCCAATGTGATGCACATTGTATTGATTAGTCTGGTGCTCGATTTTAGTGGCCTCGTGCTGGCTGAAGCGGTGCTCTCCTACGTTAATATTGGTGTCGATCCCACCATGAATAGCTGGGGCAATATGATCAACAGCGCTCGCATGGAGATGGCACGTGAGCCGGTAGTCTGGTGGTCTCTGGTGGCAGCACTGCTCTTCATGTTTACCCTAGTACTCTCCGCCAACCTCTTCTCCGATGTGGTGCGGGATGCGTTTGATCCACGTTTGAGACAGGGTAAATGATTATTTTTATAACCACAGAGAGCACAGAGGACACAGAGATTTTAATATTTGATAAACCTCTGTGTCCTCTGTGCTCTCTGTGGTTTAAAAGAAGATTTGTAGAACCGATATGAGCGATCTGCTACTCCGTGTATCCAACCTAAAAACCGTCATCGGCAGCGGTGATTCACCCGTGCGGGTGGTGGATGGCCTCGACCTGGAGATTCGCCGCGGTGAGACCTTCACCCTGCTCGGTGAATCGGGTTGTGGCAAATCGATGTCAGCCCTCTCCATCATGCGGCTGCTGCCGATGGGCGGCCATATCATTGATGGCACTGTCGAGCTGGATGGTGTCGATCTACTGAAGCTGCCTGAGCAAGAGATGCGTCGAGTGCGTGGTGGTCGTATGGCGATGATTTTCCAAGAGCCGATGACCTCACTCAATCCGGTGATGAGTGTTGGCAAACAGATTGCTGAGTCGGTGCAGTTGCATGACAACCTACGTGGTGCAGCCATCACCAAACGGGTGGTAGAGTTACTGGATGATGTCGGTATTCCCGATCCAGAACGCCGTGCCCAAGAGTACCCCCACCAACTCTCTGGCGGCATGAAACAGCGTGTAATGATCGCTATGGCGCTTGCTGGACGACCGGAATTATTGATTGCGGATGAACCCACCACCGCGTTGGATGTGACCATCCAGGCACAGGTGTTGGAGTTGATGGGGCGGTTGAAACGCGAATATGGCATGGCCATTCTACAGATCACCCATGATCTAGGTGTGGTGGCAGAGAGCAGTGACCACTTGGCAGTGATGTATGCAGGGCAGGTGGTTGAGCGTGCTAGCTGTCGCGGTTTTTTCAACAAGCCGTTGCACCCATACAGCCAGAAACTGTTTGATTCGCTACCGACAGAGCAGAAGCGCGATCGACCGCTCTCTGTGATCAAAGGGACGGTGCCGCCGCTTGATAGCCAATTTATCGGGTGCCGTTTTGCTGACCGTTGTGACCATGTATTTGATCGGTGTCGTAGTGAGGTGCCGCAGTGGGATCTGCTCTCTGAAGGACAAGGTGTGCGGTGCCACCTCTATGATCAAATAGATCCTAAGGTGGGTACCTTGTGTCTGCCCACTGAAACGGTCGTGGAACCATGTGAGCAGGAAAAACGTGACAAGCCTACATTATTGAGTGTGAGTGATCTCAAGGTTCACTTCCCCATCTATAAAGGGCTTTTTAAACGGACGGTGGGTGCTGTCAAAGCGGTTGATGGTCTATCGTTGGCGATAAAAGAGGGGCGTACTCTTGCGTTGGTGGGTGAATCAGGTTGCGGTAAAACCACTGTGGGGAAGGCGATTTTACAGCTGATTCGCCCCACGGCTGGCAGTGCTAAGTTTGATGGTGATGAGTTGACACAGCTTAGTCGTAGTGCGCTGCGAACACGTCGTCGTGATATGCAGATTATCTTCCAAGACCCTGTCTCATCAATGAATCCGCGTATGTTGGTGGGTGATATTGTTGCAGAGGGGATGGTGGCGCAATCGATAGGGGTGGATCATGCTGATCGCCAGGAAAGAGTTGAACGTTTGTTGGAGCAGGTTGGCCTACCAGTATCAGCGATCAACCGCTATCCGCATGAGTTTTCTGGTGGTCAACGTCAACGTATCTGTATTGCCCGAGCATTGGCGGTCAACCCACGTCTGATTATCTGTGATGAGCCAACCAGTGCATTGGATGTTTCGGTGCAGGCGCAGATACTCAATTTGTTAAAGAGTTTGCAGAGTGAACTTGGCCTCTCTTATCTCTTTATTACCCACAATATCTCAGTGGTCGCCTATCTGGCGCATGAGGTGGCGGTGATGTATCTCGGCCGAATTGTTGAGCAGGGAACCGTTGAGGAGGTCTTGCAAACGCCGGCTCACCCCTACACGCAGGCGCTGCTCTCTGCTGTACCAGTGCCAGACCCTGAACGGGCAAAGGAACGGATTCATCTGCAGGGTGATATGCCATCGCCAGCAGTACCACCAGTGGGTTGTCATTTTCACCCGCGCTGCCCGCAGGCGACGGACCTCTGCAAACAGGCCTATCCTGATCGGGTTGTTTTGAGTGATACCCACACGGTCTACTGTATTCACACCGAGAGATGAAGCGAGTCGATTTATAGCTCGCTCTTCTGTTTGAATTCACAGAGATCCTCGATCAGGCAGGAACCACAGCGTGGTTTACGGGCGATGCAGGTGTAGCGGCCATGCAGGATTAGCCAGTGGTGTGCATCAAGTAGAAACTCTTTGGGTACTAGCCGCATGAGGCGTTTCTCCACCTCCAGTGGGTTTTTGCCTGGCGCGATACCGGTGCGATTGCCAACGCGGAATATGTGTGTATCGACCGCCATCACTGGGTGACCAAAGGCGGTATTGAGCACCACATTGGCTGTTTTTCGCCCGACGCCTGGCAGTGCTTCCAATGCCTCTCTATCTTCCGGTACTTCGCTATTGTGCAAGTCGATCAACATACGGCATGTTTTGATGATGTTCTTGCCCTTGCTGTTGAAGAGACCGATGGTCTTGATGTACTGCCTCAACCCCTCTTCACCGAGTGCGAAAATGGCTTCGGGTGTGTTGGCGACAGGGTAGAGTTTGTTAGTCGCTTTGTTGACTCCCTTGTCGGTGGCCTGAGCAGAAAGGATGACGGCGATCAGCAACTCAAAGGTGGAACTGTAGTTGAGTTCTGATGTGGGGTGGGGATTGGCTTCGCGCAACCGCTCAAAGATGATCTGGCGTTTTTCTCGGTTCATATGATGGATGGCCGCAAATTTCTTGTTCCTGTCTGCTCCAGAGATTGTGAATCTATTACTAAAATCTGAATATAGAAATATTTCACCACAGAGATCACAGAGAAAAACATTAGGTGATTAGCGACCCAGGCCGCTACGCGACCACAAATCAAAGAATAACATGCGGCCTATCGAAAATGGTGCACAATTAGATTAGGTGCATACAGGAGCAAAGGCCGAAATTACACTGGTGCTGAAATGCCCGTTGATTAGCGTGGTCTGGGGTTAGCGGCCCAATCATTAGTGACGCCTAGCGATCCTGTTCAAGAGAATGCCAATCTATCGACAACCCCATGCCTGCATGCACCATCTACACACTGGATGGAGGTTATTTTGATGAAAAGCAATAAACAGCGCAA
>JAKITT010000155.1 GCA_021647945.1 Candidatus Polarisedimenticolaceae bacterium | reverse complement strand
AATGTTGAAGGCACGGTGGGTGTGGCGGGTGATTACAGCGGCACTAGCATGACGTTAGGGAATCTGGATGCGTTTGAGTATGTGTTACTTGTGGGAGGCGATGCCACCATTGGCTCAGGTCAGCAAAGTGCATCCTATAGTGGTGGTAAAGAGAGTGTGGATGGCAATATCACCTACACGGGCGGAACAGTACTCTATAACGATGTGCATGCTGGTGGCAGCGTCTCTGCAGCGGGAGGTTCGACCTCTATTGATGGCGGCCTTTATGCCGCATCCACCATTACCGAGGATGGCGGGACATTTGCAATCACGGGCACTCAGAATCCAAACACCCCCTACACTGCGCCAGTTAATTTTACGACCATCTCAAACTATTTCAAAGATGTCTCTGACACGGTGGGCGCACTGACCAATACGGGAAGTGTGACAGATTCATATGGTGCGCTAAGCATTACGGTCGTCTCTGGCGATAACGTAACAAGCATTGACGCAACCACGCTTTCGGATGCTTACGGTTTTACGGTCAGTGGGCCTAGTGATGCCATACTCTATATCAACGTGACCGGCTCAACGGCACCTAGCATGGCATCGGGTACTAACTGGGCCTACAACGATGGTATTGATAAGAGCACCGTGCTGCTCAATTTCCCTACTGCCGCCACATTAACCATCGAAAATAATAATTTGATCAATATACTTGCCCCCTATGCGGCGGTAAGTGCTCCAAACGGTGGCTGGACACAGGGTAGTTTGGTTGTCGGCACCATGTTGCATGATATTAATATCCGCTTGGGCCACTTCATTCCAACACCACTATCAGGTGGTGGCCCTGTTTTAGACCATTTTGTTATTTCACATGATGGGGCCGGTATCTACTGTGCTTCTGAAACGATCTTAGTGACACCTAAGCAGGCAAATGGTAGCGATTTTTTTGGATACACCGGTACGCTGGTGCTCAATACGCAGAGTAGTACGGGTAGCTGGACTGCAACATCGGGCAATGGCTCGTTGCTTGATGCAGTGGCGGATGATGGTCTGGCCACCTATGCCTTTAGTGGTTCAGAGAGCTACCCCGTCACCTTTACTCTTGATTACCAAACAGATGCTGCGGAGACAATTAATATCGATGTCTATGATTCTGGTGATACCTTAATCAGGGATGATGACAGTGAGGGCAATATCACCTATGTAGCCAGTGGTTTTACCGTGACGGGCAGTGAATTAGTGGATCCATCATCGGCCGTTGATATCGCATCACAAACAGCGGGCACCGCATTTGATATGCACATCACCGCCTTTGGCACCACGCCGACCAGCCCGGAGTGCGGCATTATCGAGACCTATACGGGTGATAAGAGTCTCGATTTCTGGTTTAGTAGAGTTGATCCTGCGACCGGAACCATCGCACCAACCATTGGTGGCTCTGCTATCACCGCAACAGAGGATGAGACCCCGCTGACCGTCACCTTCACAGCAGGCAAAGCAGTGGTCTCAGCTAAATATAAAGATGTTGGGCAAATCAGCATCGACATGAAAGATGTCGTTATTGCTGGAACGAGCCAGTTTGTGGTTAAACCCGCAGATTTTGAGTTGTCAGCGATTAAAATGCCGGCTGTTGCTGGGACATGTAATGTTACTGATTCAGAGATGAAGATTGTGACGCTTGATCCGCATGATGAAACGATTGTGCAAATTTTCACTGCCGGTGAAAAATTCTGTGTCACTGTCACGGTAAAAGATTCTGAGGGTGATACCACACCAAACTTTGGTAATGAAGCCGTGGCTGAGACGATAAAACTCACCTCGACGATTGTTGCCAGTGGTGGTGTCAATAATCCCGCTATCACAACGGGGGCAACAGGCTTTGATTTTGCAGCTTCAGATGGTGTTGTCACCAGTGCTGAGGTGAGTTGGAGTGAGGTGGGTATTATCAAATTGCATGCCTCTGTTGATGGTGCAGACTACCTTGGTGCCGGTGATGTGACCGGGGGCTTTAGTGATGATATTGGGCGATTTATTCCAGCGGACTTCTCGGTGGTAAATAGCCAAGTGCCTCAACTACAGACGCTTTGTAATACAGGTGGATTCAGTTATGTCGGTGATTCGATCAACTATGTTCAGAAGCCAGGGTTTACCGTCACTGCACGAAATATAAATGGGGTGACGACACAAAACTACACGGGAACATGGGCTAAGTTGACGGCAACCGATGCCATTCCAGATCCCATCTATGATGACCTGGAGTGGGGTGCACCAAGCACAGATTTAGTGGGTACGGATGATCCAACGATTGGAGATGCTTCGGGTGTTATTACTCTGAACTTTAATGCAGTTGATGCATTGACCTTTACACGAGCCGACCCCACCAACAACGTTGATGCTGCGATCTCATTCTCTATAACTCTTCAGGACGCCGATGGTGTGGAGGCGACGGTCAATCCACATGTTATCAATTCAATCTCGTTTGATGCGGGTGCGGATATACGCTACGGCCGAATGAGAATTGGTGATGCACGTCAATCAGAGCTATTGAGCCTGGGGCTGCCAGTAGTGATGGAGTACTACAGTAATGGTTTCATCACCAATAGTGATGACACATGTACTCAAAATATCACCTTCGCCGTTACAGATGGAAATAGCGATGACAATTTGGCCCCCGGCGATACCTGTATATATGAAGCCCCGCTCGATCTCGCTGGCATTGGTGATTCAGGTATCGCATGCGATACCGTTGCACCGACGAATAGGAGCTATAGTGAACCACCCGTTGCGGGTAGCTTGAATCTCTGGTTTAGGCCGCCAGGGGGGAATAAAACGGGGCCGCTGAATGTCTCTGCAACAGTTCCCTATTGGCTAAAATATAATTGGGATGGTGCTGTCGGTGATGACAACCCCCAAGGCAGGATCTATTTTGGGGGCTATCGTGGTGAGCGCAAATTTATCTTTCTACGTGAGGCCTTTCGCTAGGGAACCTCTTACATAGACACCGCCTGTTTGCCAAGTGATCGTGTAGACGAAGAGAATCAATTGCAGTCTTACATCCGGCCTGTTGGTGGAGATTACTCTCTTGGCCTCTATGGACTTCGCCGGCGGACTCCCTATCTGATTAACGAGGTATTATCCTCAAGAGGTTCCTCGGGTTTGACCCGCCGTGGTTCGACCTATTTCGCCATACGCTCACTTATGCAATCGTTGACCTCCGTTGACTCATTAAACTGTTTATCTCTACCGAGGGGCCGTCAAGTAACCCGGGGAGCAGAGTACATTTCATTCCGGCTTAGGAGAACCCAAGCCACGCGTGCCATTTTGTTAGCCAATGCCACCGCCACTTCATTCACATGACACCGCTGTAACAACTGCTCAACCCAGGGGTTCCCACCAGGCTGACCTACCTTCAGACGGCGACGGATATGGTGGATAACTGCCCGAGCACCATGGATCAACAAGCTACGCAGATAACCATCTCCCCGCTTGCTGATACCCAATAGCCTATTCTTGCCGCCCGATGAGGATTGGCGCGGCACCACCACAGGCCTCCATACCAATTAGGCAGGGCTTCAGGCGCACGAAGAAGCGCTGCATTTGAGAACGGGTAAGCTGTTTACGTACTACGATCTCCCCATCCTCATCAATGCCGTGTACCTGAAAAACATTTTTTGCCAAATCCAAGCCAATCACGCTAATCTTATTCATGGATGCTGCCCTCTTGTTTAGTTGATAGTTAACACTCCAACTATGGCACTTTGATGCCAATTAAGGAGGGCGGTGTCCATTCCATCTGAATAAGTCTGGTTGCACTAAAGCATAAGATTCGCTAAAGCTCAGCTAAAATTTAGGGTGAGATAAAACTGTTCCGATTTGTTTTGAAGTGAGCTGTAATAGTTGCTCTATTGCAGCGATCTTCGGGACGAATCGGGGCGGTTTTAGCCAGTCTAAAACAATCATGACTTATTCAGAGGTTCCCTAGGCAGCTCTAAAATAGAGTGTGATGAAAAGCAGTGGATAAAGATTGTTGCAGCAACTTGAGAATTAAAAGAGGTCTTTTGCTTATTGGTTAATGGTAAGAAAATTGCCGAGGGGGTAGACCTTTTATTAAAGAATTCAGAGGAGTGGAGCGGTTTGCTTTGTTGACTGTGGATCGTGACCGCTCAAGATCGGAAGTTAAATTCCGATTTAATTGTGCCTACACTATCTATAGTATGAACAATAGTGAATATGATTTCCCTAATCCCCACATAGAAAAACGTAAAACGCAGAAAGCCTTGGTTGTATAATGGTTAGCGACAAAACAAACCGACACCCAATGGGTGAAACAACCAAGGCCAACACACATTCTACCTTACAAA
>JAKITT010000004.1 GCA_021647945.1 Candidatus Polarisedimenticolaceae bacterium | reverse complement strand
ATTGCGCAGGATATTGGTTTCACAAGGAAATTTCTGAAGAAATCCCGTATCAGTGATTACGGGTGACTGAAGAAATATTTCTTGTGGAATCAATAGACAAGCAAGATTGTACATAATTTATGAATTATCCGGGTTAGCCCAGTTCATCCACCGCCACATGGTAGGTGGGATCTTCGATCACATTGACCTCAACCAGATTGCCCGCTTTATGCAGCAGCTTGCGACACTCAGGACTGAGGTGTCTGAGATGTAGGGTCTTGCCTGCATTGAGATAACGCTCAGCCAGGGTGTCAATCGCCTCCAGACCGGAGTGATCGCCTACACGCGAGTGTTGGAACTCAATCACCACATCATCGGGGTCATTTTTGGTATCAAACAGTCCCATGAAGCTGTGTACTGAGCCAAAAAAGAGTGGCCCGTAGACCTCGTAAACCTTCGTCCCCTTATCATCAATATAACTCTTAACATTGATATGTTTGGCATGCTCCCAGGCAAACACCAGAGCGGAGACAATCACACCCACCACCACAGCTATCGCGAGGTCAGTCGCGACGGTGACACCCGAAACCAGAATCAGCACAAAGGCATCGGTCCGTGGAATCTTGCCCATGATGCGAAAGCTGGACCACTCAAAGGTGCCGATCACAACAATAAACATCACCCCCGTTAGCGCAGCCAATGGGATCATCTCAATCAGAGAGGAGGCGAAGAGAATAAAGATGAGTAGCGAGATGGCGGCGGTGATGCCGGAGAGGCGACTACGGCCACCTGAGTTGATGTTGATCATGCTCTGACCAATCATTGCACAGCCACCCATGCCACCAAACATGCCTGTTACGGTGTTGGCGACGCCCTGGCCAACACACTCTTTATTACCGCGACCACGGGTCTCGGTCATCTCATCAATCAAGCTCAGGGTCAGCAGTGACTCGATCAGGCCGATCGCTGCGAGGATAACCGAGTAGGGGAGAATAACCCACAACGTCTCCAGACTGAAGGGCACTTCAGGGATATGGAAGGCAGGAAAGCCACCCGCAATAGAGGCCAAATCGCCCACTGTACGCAGGTCAAGATTGAACAGAAGCACTAGCATGGTCACCACTACAATGGCCACCAGCGAGGAGGGTACAGCAGTAGTAAAACGCGGCAGGTAGCGGATAATTGCCATCGTCAGACCAATCATTGCCAGCAGTAGCCATAGGGCTGAGCCGCTCATCCACTCCGCCTCACCACCGCTGCCAGTGATCTGGAAATTTTGTAGTTGGGCAAGAAAAATCACAATCGCCAAACCATTCACAAAACCGAGCATCACCGGATGCGGCACAATGCGGATAAACTTACCCAGTCGCAATACGCCAGCCATAATCTGGAAAAACCCCATCAGCACCACTGCGGCAAATAGATACTCAACACCATGGCTTGCCACCAGATCAACCATCACCACGGCCAATGCACCTGTTGCACCTGAGATCATGCCAGGACGACCGCCAATTGAGGCGGTAATCAGCCCGACCATAAAGGCCGCGTAGAGCCCAACCAGTGGATTGACGCCTGCAACAAAGGCGAAAGCGATCGCCTCTGGCACCAGAGCCAATGCAACCGTCACCCCTGAGAGGATGTCGTCTTTGAATGAGGCGGGTCTTTTCGAGCGAAGTAGTTCAAACATGCTGGGCCTTGTTGGCGGGAGGGGCGGAAAAAAGCAGCGCATTGTACAATGATTGAGCGGCACATCCAATCAAACAGCGCACTCAAGCCAATATCACCTGAAAGTAAGGATTTAATAAACAGTCTACACTTCAAAGTTATAGAGTGATTCTATTAAGTCTAAGGAGAGGGTTTGATATCGAGCCATTCAAGAGAAACAGGCTAACCGCGTGTAATCACTGCCTATTGGCATTGGGGAGCTTGGACTCAGGCGCTCATCCATGAATTGATAGTGATATCCTATGCCCCCATCAAATAAAACCAGGATAGAAAAACTATGCGGCCACCAGAAATTAAAGATGATCCCATGTATCAACTGTTACGTGAGGAGAAAATTGAAGAGTTTAATCAGCGACGCGCTGGCGGTGAAGCCTGCGACCTACAGCATGCAGATCTACGCGGACTTGATCTACGTGGCTTAGAGGCTAAAAGTCTGAATATGATGGGCTGTTACTTCCGTCAAGCTGATATCAGGGGCATCAACTTTTCATCGACCAACCTGGAGCAGGCCAGCATCTGTTGCGCCAAGATCTCTGGTGCCTATTTCCCTCTCGCATTAACAGCCGATGAGATTGCACTGTCGCAACAACATGGCACCTGCATGCGCTACAAAAAGTGAGTGGGGCGCTATTCCGGCAGAAGATCGGTGTAGATAAAACCATCACGCTCGACAGTTTCACCCACTGAGTGTGCTATCGCCTCACTAAACATCGGCCCATCATAGGCAAAGCTGTGGAACTCGCCATTCTCGCCACAGGGATCGATACCTTCAGGCAGTTGCTGTAGTAGGCTCAGATCAAACTCTCGACCAGAAAAATGCGCTGGCAGATGTTTCGGGTCGACACAGGTGATCTTTGCTCGCAGCCCGCTCGCTATCATTGTTTGCGACAACTCATCGGTTGCTATCTGCCACAACGGAAATAGGGCGCTGATGCCACTCCCCTCTAGATTCTTCTCGCGATATTGGCGGATATCCTCAAGATAGAGATCACCAAAGGCAAAGGCCTCAATCTTCTGTTGCTGAGCCTCTCTGATAAACTCAGCCATGATCAACTCATACTGTTCATTACTGCATGGATAGGGGATCTCAATCAGATGCACCGGCAGGCCAACACTGGCCGCCTGTCGTTGCAACAGTTCAATCCTGACCGCATGCATGGAGACCCGTTCAAAGGTCTGGTTCACCGTTGAGATCAGGCCGACCACCTCAACATCCGCTTGCTGACGCAAGATATAGAGCGCCCATGCGCTATCTTTTCCACTGCTCCACGATAGCCAGACTCGCTTTTTCATCGGCTGTTACCACCCATCATTTTGGCCAAAACTCACTGATCGCTGCGATACCCTGGCCGCCCAGCTGTTTCACTTGCGGCAGATCTCGCGCTCTCATTCCACCCAGCGCAAAGACGGGCAGGTTGACCTGAGCCACCCAGTCGGCAAAACAGTCCCAACCAAGCGACGGCGCACCCGGGTGGCTGTCCGTAGGCAGCACCGGTGAGAGCAGCACATAATCGACCCCCACTTTTTCGGCCTGTTGCAGCTCTGCCAGATTGTGACAGGAGGCCCCCAGCAGCTTTTCCGTAGCAATCGGGCGTTGTTGCAACTGCATCAGTCTGTGGCTTGGCAGGTGCAGGCCATCCGCCGCCAATTCAAACTGCGCCTCATCCGCTCGATTCAACAGCAGACGGGCACCATAACGTCGACAACATAAGAGGGCCGCAGCAGCGAGCTGTTGGTAGGCCGTTTCATCCAGCGTATGCGCACGTAGCTGTACCAAACGCATGCCTCCCTGCAGCGCCTGTTCAAGTCGCTGTAGAAATTGCTCTGGCTGCTCAGGGTTCGCACCGGTAATGAGGTAATGGTCGGGGAGACGCAGGGCGCTGATCACCGGCCGGTCGGCCTCAGGAAATTGATCCAACTGCATCTCCTCCGGGTGCAACCAGCGGATTGGCTGACCTTCGCGGCCATGCGCCTCTCCCGCAAAAGCGGTGACCCGGTAGATATCGAGTTTAACGGCGTATTCTGGGTAGTGGTGGGTGATGCAGATCAGCGGTTCAGTGGCCGTTGGGTGGATGCCTAGCTCCTCATCCAACTCGCGGGCAAGCCCCTGTTGTACGCTCTCGCCTGCCTCCAGCTTGCCGCCGGGAAACTCCCATAGACCGCCCTTATGCACATGCTCTGGGCGCTTGGCGATGAGGATGCGCCCTTGACTGTCACTAATGGCAGCTGCAACTACATGGATCGGCAGTGTGGTTGATCGGTTCAGGTGCGGTACTCAGCATTGATGGTCACATAGTCATGTGACAGATCGCAGGTCAATATACGGCTGCTCACATCACCCCGACCCAATTCGATACGGATGGTGATCTCATCTTGATCCATCACCGCTTGGCCTCGCGACTCACTGTAATCCTCGGCACGACTGCCTCGACGTACAATGCAGACCTGATCGAGCCAGATACCAACACGTTCGACCACCAGATCTTGCACACCGGCACGACCTACCGCCGCCAGGATACGTCCCCAGTTGGGATCGGAGGCAAACAGCGCGGTTTTGACCAGTGGTGAGTGGGCAACGGTGTAGGCAACCTGGCGCGCCTCGACCTCATCCACTGCACCATCCACCAAGATGGTGACCAACTTAGTCGCCCCTTCGCCATCTTTGATGATCGCTCGCGCCAACACCATGCAGACTTCCGTAACCGCCTCACACAACGCATGGAAGGCAACATCATCAACATTCGTGATTTTTGGCAGCGAGGAGCTACCTGCGGCGACCAACAGACAGGCGTCGTTGGTTGAGGTATCACCATCCACCGTGATGGCATTAAATGAGGGGGCTACCGCTAGCTCCAACGCCTGTTGTAGCAGTTCGGGCGTCACCGCCAAATCGGTCACCACATAGGCCAACATGGTGGCCATATTGGGGCAGATCATGCCGGAGCCTTTGGCCATACCGGTGACAGTGGCCATCTGACCATTGATCTCAATCTGACGTGATACCAACTTCGCTTGGGTATCAGTGGTCATGATCGCTGAGGCGGCCTGCGGCCAGTTGGCCTCATCCAGTTGCGATACGAGAGATGGCAATGCCGCCTGAATAGGTTCAATTGGCAATAGCTCACCAATCACACCGGTGGAGAAGGGCAAGATCTGTTCAGCATCACAACCCGCCGCATCGGCCAGCAGTGAACAGCTCTGTCGTGCGGCCAACAACCCCGGCTCACCGGTTCCGGCATTGGCGTTGCCTGAGTTGATCAGCAGATAGCGGGGTGAGGTTGCCGCCAGATGTTCACGCGCCACCAAGACCGGCGCTGCACAGAAGGCATTTTGAGTGAAAACCGCTGCACAAGAGTTCCCCTTCGGCAGTTCCATTAGGACGAGGTCTTCACGTTCCTGGTAACGAATACCCGCCGCGATGGTTGCCAAACGAATGCCACCAATAGGTATAAATTTCAACTCAAGTCACCTTAGCCCGGATATTTCATAAATTTGTGCACAGATTGCGTTAGTTAATCTTGCCGTGACACTGCTTATACTTCTTGCCTGAACCGCATGGGCAAGGCTCATTTCGCCCCACTTTACGATCTGCACGCACGAAAGGTTTCTCCTCTTCTGTCTCACCTTCAGCGGCCTCGTCACTGCTATCGTCAGAGATGCCTTTAAACTCTTCATGTTTATAGACAAAGTCAGTCGCATTGGGCTCTGGACGACGTTCAAGCTCTTCTGGATACTGCACCTGAATTTTAGAGAGGGTACCAATCACCTCGGCCTTCATGCTATCCAGCATACGGGCAAACATCTCAAACGCCTCCCGCTTGTACTCCTGCTTGGGGTTTTTCTGTGCATAGCCACGTAGGTGAATACTCTGACGCAGGTAGTCCATGGCGGCCAGATGCTCTTTCCATTGGCTATCCAACGTCTGCAGCATGATCGCTTTCTCGACACCCCGCAGTGATTCGCTGCTGACCATCTCCTCTTTTACCGCATAGTCATTTTGCAAGGTTTCGAGGATACGTCTGCGTAGTGTCTCTTCATGCAGGTCATTGTCTGCATCAAGCCATTGCTGGATCGGCCACTCAGAACCAAAGGCCTCTGCCAATGCCTCACTGAGACCCGGCACATCCCACTGCTCGTCCAAGCTCTGCGGTGCAATAAAACCATCAATCAGATTAGTCAACACATCTCGGCGCAGACTATTGATGGAGTCAGAGATATCTTCCATCTCCATCAGATCATTACGCTGTTCGTAGACAACACGGCGTTGATCATTCGCAACATCATCAAATTCGAGTAGCTGTTTACGAATATCGAAGTTCCGCCCTTCAACCTTACGCTGGGCATTCTCAATCGATTTGGAGACCCACGGATGCTCAATCGCCTCGCCCTCTTCCATACCTAGTTTCTGCATGATTTTTGAGACACGCTCCGATGCAAAAATACGCATCAAACTATCGTCCAGAGAGAGGTAGAAACGGCTGGCACCAGGATCACCCTGACGACCTGAGCGACCGCGTAGCTGATTATCGATACGCCGTGACTCGTGGCGCTCCGTACCAATCACGCGCAGGCCACCTGAATCCAACACCTGCTGGTGGCGATTTTTCCAATCCGCTTTGAGTGCTTCAACTTCGCGGGGATCAGCCTCAACGCCCAGCGCCTCCAGCTCAACGTCAAGGTTGCCACCTAGCACGATATCTGTTCCACGGCCGGCCATATTGGTCGCGATAGTGACGCTTCCTGGCTGCCCCGCTTCCGCAACAATCACCGCCTCACGCTCATGATGTTTCGCATTGAGCACTTGGTGTGGCACTTTGGCATCAGTCAGCAGTTTGTCTACTAGTTCAGAGCACTCAATCGACGCGGTGCCGACCAATACAGGCTGCTTACGTTCAACACAATCTTGCACATCTTTGACAATCGCCGCGTACTTGTCGGCCTGCGTCAGGTAGATCAAGTCGCCCATATCCTCACGCAACATCGGACGGTTGGTGGGCATAACAAGCACTTCAAGGCTATAGATCTGCTGGAACTCAAATGCTTCGGTATCCGCTGTACCGGTCATGCCGGAGAGTTTCTGGTAGAGACGAAAGTAGTTCTGAAAGGTGATGGATGCCAAGGTCTGATTCTCGTTCTGAATCTCCACCTGCTCTTTTGCCTCAATCGCCTGATGCAACCCTTCAGACCAGCGTCGTCCTGGCATGGTACGGCCAGTAAACTCGTCAACAATGACAATCTGCTGATCTTTAACGATGTAATCAACATTTTTCTGAAACAATACATGCGCACGTAACGCGGCGTTGACGTGGTGCATCATGCTGATATTGGCACTGTCATAGAGGCTTTCACCCTCATGCAACAGTCCCGACTCCGCCAGCATATCCTCAATTTTTTCATGCCCATCTTCACTGAGATAGACCTGTTTTGACTTCTCATCCACCGAGTAATCACCTGGACCAAAATCGGGTTGCCCCTCTTCATTGGTGATCGGAGGTTGACGCTCCAGCGCTGGAATCATCACATTGATACGGGTGTAGAGTTCAGAGTTATCATCGGTCGGGCCAGAGATGATCAGCGGTGTACGCGCCTCATCAATCAATATCGAGTCAACCTCATCGACGATGGCATAGAAAGGTTTCTGCTGTACCCGCTGCCCGGCCTCAAAGGCCATGTTGTCGCGCAGATAGTCAAAGCCATACTCATTATTGGTGCCATAAGTGACATCAGCAGCATAGGCTTCGCCACGTGCGACGGGGCGCAGATGGAGAAAACCACCCGCAGAACCGTCATATTCTGGATCATAAAGGTAGGAGGATGAGTCTGGCCCTTGACCACCTGATGAGTTGATGACGCCGACAGTCAAACCCATGAAGTGGTAGAGCTTACTCATCCACGCTGCATCACGCCGCGCCAAGTAGTCATTGACCGTAACAACATGTACGCCTTTGCCAGGCAATGCATTGAGATAGACCGCCAAGGTGGCCACCAGCGTCTTGCCTTCACCCGTCCGCATCTCAGCGATCTTGCCTTGATGCAACACCATGCCACCAATCAGCTGGACATCAAAGTGGCGCATCTGCATGGATCGAAACCCCGCTTCACGCACCACTGCAAAGGCCTCATTCTGCAAACTATCAAGTGACTCACCCGCCTCCAGGCGTTCGCGAAACTGCTTCGTTTTCGCTTTAAGTTCGTCATCCGATAGCGCTTTCATGCCCTCTTCCAAGGCATTGATCTGCGCTACAGTTTTGTACATTTGCTTGATTAAGCGATCATTCCTGCTGCCGAAGATCTTCTTCAGAATATTACTGACCATGTGGTGGAAATCCCGTGGGAACTAATTTTTCTATCCACGACCAACGACTGGCCATGAATTTTAGTTTATAAAATGAGTTGAATAGTACCGTATGCGGCGTTTGACATGAAGCCGTAACCATCGGTTCTGGGTGAGCGCCAAGAAAAACAGGGGGCGTTTTTGGC
The DNA here is from genome assembly GCA_021647945.1 of Candidatus Polarisedimenticolaceae bacterium. Taxonomy (GTDB): domain Bacteria; phylum Pseudomonadota; class Gammaproteobacteria; order Chromatiales; family Chromatiaceae; genus JAKITT01. The sequence goes on along the minus strand of JAKITT010000004.1, from coordinate 80,361 downwards.
GAGAGGGAGACTAACTGCGAGGAGGTTCGCGCTGCCTTTTAATATATTTTAGTGGATTGATCTGTTTGCCGTTGAGCATCACTTCAAAATGGACGTGAGGACCTGTTGAACGCCCACTGCTCCCCATCTTTGAGATAACTTGCCCCTGCTGAACACGCTCACCCTCTTCAACTAGCAGGTTTTTATTGTGTCCATAGCGAGTGACGTAACCTCGACCATGATGAATTTCAACCAGTAGGCCGTAACCGTAACGTTTTTCAGCAACGGTCACTACACCGCCCGCTACGGCAACAACATCGGAGTCTAGCTTACCGGCAAAATCGACCCCTTTGTGCATGGCACGACGCCCAGTAAACGGATCATTTCTCATACCAAAGTAGGATGAGGTCCAGCCGCTATTGATAGGACGCCCCGCTGGCAGGCTCTCATCTTGCAGGGTCTGATTCATCATCAGATCCTCCAGCAGGCTCAGTTGCTGCTCACGGCTATCTATCTGCCGGTCGAGACTTTCAATATCTGTCATCAACGCTACCAGTGACTCGGGTAACAGCTGTGTATCCGTAGTGGTGGGGCCACCCATTGGCGGTGACTGCTCGAAACTAAACTCACCTTTATCTAAATCACCCACTTGGGTTAACCGCTCTCCCAACGCATCAAGCCTTAAAATATGCGCTTGCAGTTGTCCCACGCGCATAGAAATGGCATCAATGTGCTGCTGAACATCTGTTTTGGCATCTTTAAGATTGCGTCTTTCGCGCTCAAACAGGCTGTTTAACGCATACTCTGTAGGGTTCTCAACCATGGGGGCATCGCGCAACCCCATGTTATAACCGCTCCAGAGCGCGAGACCTGAAATAAGGGTCATTGAAAATAGGCCCGCAACAGCTGTTAGGCTACGGCCTGAAGCACTAAGGCTTTTTCCTGTTTTTGAAAGAAGGATTATTCGCATCGCAAAAAATTCGGCTAAAATACTCTACTTAAATTTAGATGGCTTGTTTCTTTAAATTTTCGGCCGCGCCCAAAACAACTTTAGGGACGGGTTCACAAAACAGTGTTATTTTCCTACTAATCGACCACGAGAAGCAAGATGAAAAATATCAATAAGCTGATCAAACACCACTCTGCCTTGTCGGGTTTGGTGCGGTCGATCACAGAACACCAGCAGCTGTTGGATTATGTCCGCGCGCTACTACCTAAATCGATGGCGCCACACTGCCTCGCAGCCATCAGAAATGGCACCAACCTAACGCTCTTCGCCGACTCCCCCGCATGGTCAAGCCGGCTACGCTATCTCACTGCAGAGTTACTGAGAACACTAATTAACAACGACCCTAGAATCGACCGAATTAAAATTCGCGTTATTCCCGCGATAAGTCGCCCGGGGTCCAATAGAGCCAAACGCCATCCTAACGTCCTGCCCAGCAAGGAGGCAGAGCACATAAAATCTACCGCAGATTTTATCGATGACCCTGAATTGGCTGCTGCATTACGCCGATTGGCGCAACATGTAAAAGAGCATTGACCAACCCCAGCATACTTTTCCCTAGGGTTTAGGATTTAAGAGTGATTAACCGCTTGGGCAGGTTTCATGTAGGAGATTGGCACGTTATCACCCTCTTCAAAAGTGACCTCTTCCCATGCCTCTTTGTCTGCCAGCAGCGCTTTTAGCAGTTTATTATTCAAAGCATGACCCGATTTTTTCCCCACAAAAGAGCCGATCAAACTGTGGCCTAACAGATAGAGATCACCAATCGCATCAAGGATTTTGTGCTTAACAAATTCATCATTGTAGCGCAGGCCATCTTCGTTCAGCACTTTATAGTCATCGACGACAATGGCGTTATCCATACTGCCACCTAGTGCAAGATCATTCTTACGCAGCATCTCAATATCACGAATAAAGCCGAAAGTTCTGGCGCGACTGACCTCTTTCACAAACGAGGTGGAGGAGAAGTCGATGCTGGCGACCTTACTATCTTCACAGAAGGCGGGATGATCAAAATCGATAGAGAACGAGACCTTAAATCCATCAAATGGATCGAAGCGGGCAAATTTACCCGCCTCTTCAACGATGACAGAACGTTTAATACGGATAAAGCGTTTTGCTGAGTCCTGCTCCTCGACACCTGCAGATTGGATCAAGAAAACAAACGGCCCAGCACTGCCATCCATGATGGGTACTTCAGCGGCGCTCACATCGACATAGGCGTTATCGATGCCTAAGCCCGCAAAGGCGGAGAGTAGATGCTCTACTGTTGAGATTCGCGCACCATTACACTCAAGCGTGGTCGATAGGCGAGTATCACCAACATTATGGGGTGTAGCCGGGATATCGACCGCAGGCGTCAGATCAACACGCCTAAAGATGATGCCGGTGTTGACCGCTGCTGGGCGCAACGTCAGATAAATTTTCTTCCCGGTGTGCAATCCAACGCCCGTGGCGCGAATCACATTTTTGAGTGTACGTTGCCGTATCATTCTCTTGTCCCACTCCCGATCAAAACGATCGCCTATGCTTTAACCGTCGCATACTAACATACTAAGAAGGTCGTTGATATTGTGGCAACCCCCCGCATATTCAAAGTAGAATTATTGTAGCTACTCAGCGTGCGGAAAGAGGGGGCATATGTGACCGATTGAGTACGAAAATAACGGAGAGTTGAAGCAAAAAATGAGTACGCTGAGTAACTACAATCATTGATGAACCAAAGGATTATAGTCGGCAACCTTAGAGTGGCAGGCCAATTTTCAGGTAGATACGATCCTCTCCCAGCGACCCAAAACCATGCGCCATACCGACAGTGGCTCCGATGTGGATCATATTGTAACCAAACAGCAGCTCACCGGCCCACTCGACGCCCACACCACTATTGAGCCTCATACTTCCACCATCACTCCAAGCATCACCACTATCCGCAAACAGTGTAATCGAGTGTCGCCCCAAACCCACCGGCGGGACAAACCAGCCATCGTAATGATAGCCTAGAGGATAACGCCACTCGGCAGAGAATATGGCCATATTGGTGCCAACCATTTCACTATTGCCCGCAGCAAAACCTCGTAGCGGGAAGTGGCGTGAACCCAGTCCGGTTAGCCCGCCCAACTGACTAAGCAGCTCAGTCTCGCCACCCAACTCATAGGGGGCAATACCTGAGTCACCCTCTGCAAACATCGCCTTCAATTTTAGCACCTGTCCGCCACCCAAACGCAGGAACTCATCCCAGTCGATGCGATATGTTTCACCTGAGTGGTCACTTTGACCCGCTAAGTCATAACTCTCCAACGTGAGACTAAAGTGGCGACCATCCGACAAGCTGATCGAACGACGATAGTAATCTGCTGTGTCATAACCAAGTACAATGCCAGCAAGGGTATCGTCAATCGACTCATACCGACCGCTACCCTGCACCACTTCAATATCACTCTCTTCAGCAGCCAACCCCACTGCGATAGAAAATGAACGATCAAGCCCATTTATCCAGTGATTAAAAAGCAGCTGAAGACGCCGTTCATCCTCAACATAGGCATCAAAATCATTCCCCGAACCACGCATAAACTGCCGCTGTATGGAGAGCGTTAATCGATCATCAAAACTGTAGTAGGCCAATCCACCCAGCCTTTGCTGGTCATAGTAATAGAGCGGCATCACATTCCAACGGTGAAAACCAAGCACATCCTCACCCATCACCACGATACCTGCAAAGGAGGTCTCATCACTATTGATCTCCGACAACGGAAACCAGGAGCGCGGCCTCATGCTATGCAGCGGTTCATAGGGCTGTTCTTGCAGCATGTCAGGTGAGGGCGATGATGCGGCGACAGGCACACTAAAGAGCTGTTCAGACGTTGCCGGATAGCGAGCCTCATTGACGGCAGGCAACAACTCACTAATTTCAATGCCATTGGATCGATACTCAGCGATGCGAAAGCGCTGATCAGCTATCTCAACCGCCTCCATTACCGCTGAGTCACTGTGACTCAGCGTGGCGATCTCACCACTACCCAACTGGAGTTGCCGTAAATCCCACACGCCATCATGATCGGAAAGAAAGTTAATGCGCCGCCCATCTACGGAGAAACGTGGCTGAGATTCAATATCGGCATTACGAGTCAAAGGCCGCCATTGTCGGTTTGCTAGATCAAACAGCTCTATATTCCAACCGCTGGTCAAGCGTTTTACCGCCGCCACTATTAAGCGGCCATCAGGCGACCACGCAAACTTCCCCAGCACATCGCCGACTGGAAACTCACTCAACACCTCAACCACTTCGCCGGTGCGATCCAGCAGAACTAGAAGGCTGTTGCCCCTCTCCAGCTGTAACGCAGCAATCGCCTCACCATCAGGCCGCCAAGCGGACAGACGGTATCGCCCACACTCTGTCAGACGTTTTGGCTTTCTATCTCCCGGCAGCCATAGATAGAGATCGGTATAAAGGTTGGTGTTATCACAAACCGCCTCACGATTTAACAGCAATCCTGATTGCGCATGCCAATCCATATGAATAAGATTCTGAATGGCAAATAGCTCGCGGCTACCACCATCCGCATCCAAGCGCCTAACAACCGGCCTGGATTGGGCATCATCATGGTAGAAATAGAGTTCACCTGAACTCCCTGCCGTCAGTAACCGAGTGTTATACGGCGCATCAAATAGGAGTGCTCCTTTACCACTCTGTTGCATTCTGAGAGCGGCCAGTTGCGGCTCAAACTGCTGCTTTAAGTAGGCTTGGAACTCCTGCCAAACCACCTCGGCCGATTTACCAAAAACGGTTCTTGAGCGGCTATCCATACGCCATGGGATCAAATTGCTGCTGTAGACCATAAAATAGCGTCGAATCGCATCACGACCATATCGGGCTTCAATAAACTGCATGAAGTAGGCACCGTAGATATAGATCTGCCCATAAGGCCAGCGAACCCCGCCATACCCCTCAAAACTCATCTCAGTCAACGAACGCACACCACGCTCAACTTCCAACCGCATGACCGCCGCATACCAGGCACTATTGAGTCGACCAAACCCTTCAGAGTTATCCGACTCACCAAAAACAGCCAGACCTTCAGCCACCCAACTGGGAGCAAAGAGCTGCGGAAAAACAAACGGTGTAAAGAGCCCCCCCAAGCGACCAAAAATCTCACGTACTTTTTCCGGCGCACCATGCACCATATCAAGCTGCAAAATATGGATATACTCATGGGTAAAGACCATATCCAACCATGGGTTATGATCCATCAGACGCCCAGATATCGGGCTTGGCATATAGATTTGAAAACGGTTATAGGGGACGGGCGTCGCCATGCCATTGGAGGCATCAACACTATCGAGAATAACCACCTCGGTGGGTTCAGCAGGCGCCCACTCAAGCCACTTGGTTAAACGGTCATAGACACGCTCAGCCACTCGTTCCATCTGCACCGCAGCTGCCCTATTGGCCGCCTCATAGTGAAAATTGAAGTGTGGAGAACGAAGTGTAAGCCACTCTTTTTGAATGTCTGGTTGCAGGAAATTGGGGTCTTTCGGTGTGTGGGCTCCTGCCGACGACATCACCACTAAACAACAAAACGCAACCAACCTGATACCACAAGCAATACTACAAATATCCAACAAGCACCAACCTGATAGAGAATATAATTCAGCCACTTTCATTTACTACGCAAAAGGGGCCAAGAACAGCAATAAACCACTTTACTCTAGCAGATTTACGTCACCTACCTCACCTGCACCGCCTGCTACCACTTTCTTTATTTCTGAATTGGATACATACTTATTGGGACTGTGCCCTCATAAAATCGAGCCATGCATTCAAAGTGTAACTTTAGGAATCAAAAAAAAATATGACCGATAAGATTTTAGTAGTCGATGATGAACCATCCATCGTCTCTGGGATTCATGACCTCCTCTTAATGGCATTTGATGGGTGCCAAGTATTTTGTGCTGAAGATGGGCTAAAAGCGACACAGCTACTTGAGCACACACAAGTTGACCTGATAATCACCGACATTTTAATGCCTGAAAAAGAGGGTCTGGAAACCATCACTGAGGTACGTGAGAAGTATCCGCAAGTAAAGATCATCGCCATGTCAGGTGGCGGTAAAACGGGACGCATGAACTTCTTGCAGATGGCCAAAGAGCTTGGCGCCTCAGCCGTCATTGATAAACCTTTCGATCCTGCTGAGTTAATCCAGACCGTCAGACGCCTGCTCGATCAGGACTAAGAGTCCCTCTCAACATAACACCTGATAGCCTTTGGCAGCCTCATCCTTGAGGCGTCACATCACACGCTCCTATCAATCTGCTTGACGACGCAGAAACGCGGGAATATCAAGCCACTCCATATCACTCTCTTTTGGCGTTTCTGCCAATGATGACGCTGCATCCTGACGACGATGAACCGCAGGGCGCTCCAGATCTTTATAGCTATCCTGTAACGCTGTTTCAGGCTGGGCAGCCATTTCCGCATTGACCAGACGCACCGTAGGCTCCTCTGTCTTAGGCTTTAGTTTGTCAGCCTCTGCAACACCACCAAGACCTGTTGCCACCACCGTCACACGAATCTCATCCTGCATATTTGGGTCAACCACCGTCCCTACAATAACAGTGGCATCCTCATCAGCGAAGTCACGTACGGTGTTACCCACTTCATCAAACTCACCAATAGTGAGACTGATGCCCGCCGTGATATTGACCAAAATACCTCGTGCACCCGACAGATTGATATCATCCAACAGCGGGCTTCTAACCGCCTTCTCAGCCGCTTCACGCGCACGGCCATCGCCACTCGCCTCACCCGAACCCATCATGGCATTGCCCATCTCCGACATCACCGTTTTCACATCGGCAAAATCGACATTCATCATGCCAGGGCGCGTAATCAGTTCAGCAATGCCCTGCACCGCATTCATCAAGACATCATTGGCCTCTTTGAAGGCGTTGAGCAGACTCATATCCTTGCCCAGCACTGCCAGCAGTTTCTCGTTTGGGATGGTGATTAGTGAGTCGACATGACGCCCCAGCTCTTCAATACCGATCGCTGCGATTTTGGCGCGTTTGCTCCCTTCAAAGCTAAACGGTTTAGTCACCACCGCCACCGTCAAAATACCCATCTCACGCGCCACTTCTGCTACCACAGGTGCTGCACCTGTCCCGGTACCACCGCCCATTCCGGCGGTAATGAAGACCATATCAGCCCCCGCCAGGGACTCTTGTATCCGGTCACGATCCTCCATTGCCGCCTGCCGACCAACTTCTGGGTTGGCACCTGCACCCAACCCTTTAGTCATGCTGCTACCCAACTGCAACAGAGTACGCACCTCGCTCCCTTGTAACGCCTGCGCATCTGTATTGGCACAGATAAAATCGACACCCTCAATTTCACAACTCATCATGTGGTTAACTGCATTACCACCACCACCACCGACACCAATCACTTTGATGATTGCGTTTTGGCTCTGTGTATCCATTAACTCAAACATAATTTTCTCCTCACCCGCTGCTCTCGCCGCATAAATCTATAAATTCAATTTGCTCTAAAAATTGCCCTGAAACCAACTCTTCATCCGTTGCCATACCGCTGAAAACCCCTGCCCTCCCAGCTGGTTTATAACCCCTTTACTACGATGTTTTTCACCAAACAGAAGTAACCCGACACCCGTCGCATAGATCGGATTACGCACCACATCTGAGAGGCCTGAGACATAACGAGGCATGCCAAGACGCACTGGCATATGGAACACCTCTTCCGCCAACTCAATCAGCCCCTCCATCTTTGAACTGCCACCCGTCATCACAACGCCACCTGCAATCAGATCTTCAAAACCACTGCGCCGCAGCTCTGCTTGAATCAGCGTCAACAGCTCTTCATAACGTGGTTCAACCACCTCCGCCAGAGTCTGACGTGACAGGCGACGAGCCGGTCGATCACCAATACTCGGCACCTCAATGGTCTCATCACAACCTGCCAACTGAGTCAGCGCACAGGCATATTTAATCTTGATCTCTTCCGCATATTGGGTCGGCGTACGTAGCGCTACAGCGATATCATTGGTCACCTGATCACCGGCAATCGGGATCACAGCGGTGTGGCGGATCGCCCCGCCAGTGAACACAGCGATATCGGTGGTACCGCCACCAATATCAACCAAGCAGACACCCAGCTCCTTCTCATCCTCGCTCAACACCGCGTAGCTGGAGCAGAGTTGTTCGAGAATCAGATCATCAACATCAAGACCACATCGACCCACACACTTCACAATGTTCTGCGCCGCACTCACTGCCCCCGTCACCATATGGACCCGTGCTTCAAGGCGCACACCCGACATGCCTGCCGGCTCACGGATACCATCCTGCTGATCAATGATGAACTCTTGAGGTAGGATATGCAGGATGCGCTGATCCGCTGGAATGGCCACTGCACGCGCCGCATCAATCACCCGATCAACATCACTCTGGCTCACCTCTTTATCACGAATGGCGACAATGCCATGTGAATTGAGGCTGCTGATGTGGCTGCCCGCAATACCGGCGTAGACCGAGTGAATCTCACACCCAGCCATCAACTCCGCCTCCTCCACTGCACGCTGAATTGACTGCACGGTGGACTCAATATTGACCACCACACCGCGTTTCAGACCCCGTGATGGATGCGAGCCAAGACCGATAATCTCGATCCCCCCATCGACCATAATCTCACCGACAATCGCCACCACCTTGGAGGTACCGATATCCAGCCCGATGATCAGGTTTCTTTCACTCTTTTTAGTCACTTAGACCCCCATCTTCGCTATCGAAAGTTGTGGCTGCCACTGCAGCGCAAAACCGTGTCTATAACGAAGATCAACACCTCTCAAACGTTCCTCTCTATCTGCCGCTAAACCGGGATAGAGATCAATAAAGCGATTCAAGCGCTGCGCCACATCCTGGCTGCCCATCTCAAATCTGATGCCATCTTCTGTCACCATTAGCCATGCCATCCGTGGATTGACTCGTAAAAACTTAATCTTCAAACCGACTCTTTTTAGATCTGCCCCAATCTGACGGTAGCGATTAGCTACCTCGTATGAGCGATCATACGGACCATTTAAGTGCGGCAAACCGGCGGGATAGATGCCATCACCGGGTTCAAACACCTCGCCACGTTGATTGATCAGCGCAGCCTTGGCCCAACGTGCCAACGGCACCTGTTCCACCACATCAACATACAACGTGTCGGGCCAGATGCGCCGTACACTGGCGCTATCAACCCACGCCTGCTGTTCAACTGCACGGCGCATCGCCTGCATATCGACCGCAAAAAAACCACCTGCGGCAGCGGCCATCACCAAATCACGCAGTTCCGCTGACTGTAGGTTTTTAAATTCACCATTGATCACCACATGTTGCAGCGGCATAGTTGTGGGCTGCTGCAACCATCTGGTGCCGTAATGCAACGCCAACCCTAGCGTCAAAAACAGCACACAAAGCCCAGCCCAAACCAACAACTGATGTTGTTGTTGCGCCTTTTCAGCGAGGTTCTGCTGGCTAATTTTGCGTGGTGTCGTCAACTAATCCGCCTCCAAGCTGGTGGCCAAAATATGCCACACCAACCGGTCAAAGCTAATGCCAGCCGCTTTAGCTGCCATCGGTACCAGAGAGTGGTCGGTCATTCCTGGCACTGTGTTCACCTCGATCAACCAAGGTTGACCCTCACCATCCAGCATCAGATCAACCCGGCCCCAGCCACTCGCTCCGACCTTTTCAAATGCTTGTAGTGCTAACTGCTGTAGCGCCAACTCCTCATCACAACTCAGTCCACACGGGCAGTGGTATTGGGTCTTCTCTGACTGGTATTTCGCTTCGTAGTCATAAAAGGCGTTGGGGGTCTCAAGCCGAATGACGGGTAACGCCTCACCAGCCAAGATGGCAATGGTGTACTCAGGGCCATCCACATAGGACTCGGCCAACACCGAACCGTCATACTGACTGGCCACTTGCCATGCGCTATTCAACTCATCGCGCTGAGTCACCCGGCTCATACCGATGCTTGACCCCTCATGCGCCGGTTTTATCATCTGCGGATAACCCAACCTGTCGGCCAGTGCCACATCGGCCTCACTCTGCATCACCACAAACGCCGGGGTTGGCAGCTGACAACCTGACCACAGCAGCTTGCAGCGCACTTTATCCATGCCGAGTGATGAGCCCAACACGCCACTGCCGGTGTAGGGCATGCCTATCTGCTCTAGCGCCCCTTGCACCACACCATCTTCACCTCCTCGGCCATGCAGCATGATAAAAGCACGATCAAAACCACCCTGCTCAAGCTGCTGTAGCAGGTCGCGGCCCGCATCAACTTTGTGTGCGTTGATGCCTTGGCGTTGCAACGCGTCGAGCACGGCGCTACCACTCTGCAACGAGATCACTCTCTCTGCTGAGTCACCGCCCATCAACACCGCCACTTTGCCAAAATTGGCCATCACCCGGTCACTCCAACACGATGAACTTCTGTCTGTAGTCGAATACCACTACACCGCTCCACCTCATCCTGTACCTGCGCAATCAATGCCTCAATATCAGCCGCTGTCGCACTCCCGGTGTTGATGATGAAGTTGGCATGTTTTTCCGAGACTTGTGCACCACCCCGCTGAGAGCCTTTAAGACCTGCCGCCTCAATCAAACGGGCGGCATAATCCCCCTCAGGATTACGAAACACCGAACCACAACTGGGCTGGCGAGTAGGTTGTGTGGCAGCGCGTCGCTCCAACAGCTGACGGATATGCGCCACCGTCTCTGTTGAATCACCCGGCGTAAGTTGTAGATGCGCGGCCAAAAACCACTCATTCTCCACACCCTGCACCTCACGATAACCAATCTTGAATTCACTCTTTTGTCGTTTGTGCAGTTGACCAAAACGATCAACCGTCTCAACCCACTCCACCCGTTGCCAGATCTCCGTGCCGAAGGCACCCGCATTCATCGCTAGCGCACCACCTAAGGTGCCGGGAATACCGGCCAAAAATTCGACCCCACTCAGTGCATTGCGCGTAGCAAACCGGGCCACCTGTGCAGAGGGCACACCCGCCTCAACACGCAACGTCTCATCGCCCGTGAGCGCCATCGCCATCAAGCTGCCTTGTGTGGCAATCACAGTGCCAGGAAACCCGCCATCCCGCACCAGTAGATTGCTGCCCAACCCCAACCAAAGCAGTGGTTCATCACTCGTTAACTGCTGCAAAAATGTGATCAAATCTGCGCTATCTGCGGGCTGATAAAAGACACTCGCCGGGCCGCCTACCCGCCACGTGGTATGGCGTGACAGCGGTTCATCAAAACGCATCACACCACGCAATTTGATCTCGCTGGCCGTCATCATGGGCAGGCCTTCAATGGACTCTTTTTAACCACAACAGGCCGGGCAATCGACACCCCATCCGATTGCTCATTCACCTTATGCCGTTGATCTTTACGCGGCTCTTTATCGAGTGGCTCGCCACACCCCATGTGAAGATGAATCCCTTGCAGCCGCTTATTCATGCCTTCACCTCAACACTCAGTAATTCGGGTAGCGTGGCCGCCACTGCACCGATACTGCCTGCACCACATAGCACCACCACATCATTGGCTTGAATCAGCCCCTTCAGCAGATCAGGAAGATCTGTTATCGGCTCTACAAAGACCGGGTTAACCTGACCTCTTGTCCGGATGGCACCGCACAACGCACGACCATCCGCCCCTGGAATAGGCTCCTCACCGGCGGCAAACACCTCACTCAACACCAGCAGATCAACACTGGAGAGAACCTGCACAAAATCCTCAAACTGCTCTTGGGTGCGGCTATAGCGGTGTGGCTGAAAAACCAACACCAAGCGCCGCTCTGGCCAACCAGATCGTACCGCCTCAAGCGTTGCCACCAGCTCTTTTGGGTGGTGGGCATAGTCATCCACCAGCATCACTTCACCCACATCGGTCAGACACTTCTCGGTCACCTGGAAGCGACGGCCAATGCCTTGAAAGTTCTCCAGCGCACGTTGAATCACCTCATCCTCAACCGACAGTTCACGTGCCACGGCAATCGCTGCCAGTGAGTTGAGTACATTGTGCTGCCCCGGCATATTGAGGGTGATCCGCAGGTCATCAAACCCTTCTTGACGCAGGGTATAACTGCTCTTCACCCCCTCCTGGCTCAGATCAGTCGCTTGCAGATCAGCGCCTTCACTCAAACCATAACTCACCACAGGGCGCGTCAATTCAGGCAGCAGGCTGCGAATATTTTCATCATCAATACAGAGCACCGCCAGACCGTAAAAGGGCAGATGGTGCAGGAACTCAACAAAGGTGTTTTTCAAGCGGTCAAAATCGCCGCCATAGGTGGCCATATGGTCTGCATCGATGTTGGTCACCACCGCCAACATCGGCTGGAGATAGAGAAATGAGGCATCACTCTCATCTGCTTCAGCCACCAGATATTTACTACTGCCAAGACGCGCATTGGCCCCGGCACTGTTCAGCAGGCCACCAATAACAAAGGTGGGATCAAGCTCACCTTCAGCCAAGATACTGGCAATCAGGCTGGTGGTGGTGGTCTTTCCATGGGTGCCAGCAACGGCAATGCCGTAATGAAAACGCATCAGTTCAGCCAGCATCTCAGCCCTGGGTACCACTGGGATGCGTAACGCCCGAGCCGCCGCCACCTCTGGATTGCTGTCATTTACCGCACTGGAGATCACCACCGCATCCACGCCAGCTACACTCTCTTCATGATGGCCAATATGGATCACCACACCGAGGCGCGCCAAGCGCTGAGTGACACGACTCTCTTTTAGGTCAGAGCCCGAAACCTCATAGCCCATGTTGGCGACCACTTCGGCGATGCCACTCATGCCCGCCCCACCAATACCAACAAAGTGGATCTTACGCATACGGCCCATACTGCTGGCGGCGTGGCGATGACGCTGGATCTTGCTCATCTCTCTATCCCCACTTGTAGACAGGCTTTGCCAACCGAGGCAGCAGCCGCAGGTTGCGCTAAGGAGCGAGCGATCACCGACATCTCACGTAGCTGGTCGGGTTGATCAAATAGCATTTTTAACTTCGCACTTAATGAGTGGGCATCCATCTCACTCTGCGGCAGCAGCAGTGCTGCGCCTGCATCAACCAGGAAGTGGGCATTGAGTGTCTGGTGGTCATCCACCGCATGGGGATAGGGCACCATCACCGCTGCTAGGCCCACCGCTGCCAGCTCTGATACGGTGAGCGCCCCTGCCCGACAGATCACCAGATCAGCCCAGCCGTAAGCCTCGGCCATATCCTCTTCAAAACAGTGGATCTCAGCCTGCACACCGGCCACACGATAGCTCGCTTCTGTCGCCTCTAGATGTGACGCACCACACTGGTGACGTACCGCAAGCGGCATCGACCCTGGCAGCAATGCCAGCGCAGCAGGTACCGTCTCATTGAGGGCCTGCGCACCCAATGAACCACCGATGATGAGTAGCCGCATGGGTGCCTCGCGTCCAATAAAGCGCTGCTGTGGTGGTGCCACCCGCTCAATCTCACGTCGCACGGGATTACCGCACGCTTCGGCCTCAACCGAATCGAAGCTACCGGGGAAGGCCTCAAAGACACGATGAGCAATACGGGAGAGCAGACGATTAGTCAGACCGGGGATACGGTTCTGCTCTTGAATCACCAATGGGATGCCCATAAGACAGGCCATCAATCCACCCGGCCCGGAGACAAAACCTCCCATGCCCAATACCACAGTGGGCCGTACCCGGCGGATCACTTGCATCGCCTGAAAGAGCGCAAGCAACAGTTGAAATGGCGCCATCAAACGCCGTAACAGACCACTGCCACGCACCCCTTTGATATCAATCCACTCCATCTTGAAACCCCGTTCAGGCACCACACGAGACTCAAAGCTATCCCGTGTGCCCAACCAAACCAGATCAGCACCCTGCTCACGCAGCCACTCCGCTACAGCCAGTGCTGGAAAGACATGGCCACCAGTGCCACCTGCCATCACCATCACTCTTTGTCCCATTCCGCCCCCCTCTTGCCGGAGCGCAGTTCGTAGTCGATACGCAGCAGCAGCGTGATGGCAAGACAAGCAACGATGATGCTATTTCCGCCATAACTCATCAGCGGCAGAGTCAAACCTTTTGTCGGTAGCAAACCAATGTTTACACCGATATTGATAAAGGCCTGCATGCCAATCCACAAGCCGAATCCATAGGCAACAAAGGCGCTAAAGCGTTCACCAAATCGTTCGGCTAATGCACCAATCCTGAAGGCGCGCCAGACGATCAATACGAACAGCACAATCACTACTACCGTCCCAACCAGGCCAAACTCCTCACCAATCACCGCCATTAAAAAGTCGGTATGCGCTTCTGGCAGGTAGTACTGTTTCATGATCCCATTGCCAAGACCTACACCAAACCATTCACCCTGACCGAAGGCGATCAATGCCTGAATCAGCTGATATCCACTGCCAAAGGGATCGGCCCAGGGGCTGGAGAAGAAGACCTCTAGCCGCTCCATCCGATACGCTGAACTCATCACAAAGGCCGTTAACATGGCACCCACCAGCCCCAACAAACCTGCATACTGATGCAGCGGCACACCACCAAGAAAAAGCATGCCCATAGCAACACTGATCAATACTGCTGTAGTACCAAAATCGGGCTGCTCCATAATGAAAAAGACCGCTAGCAGCAGCAGAATCAGAGGTTTAATAAACCCCTTCAACTGATAGGAGAGCTCCTCCTGACGCCGCACCACATAACCCGCCATATAGATCACCAGGAACAGCTTCATAAACTCCGATGTCTGTAGACTGAAACCACCAATTCTGATCCAACGTGTCGCACCATTCACCGTGGTGCCAACCCCCGGGATCAACACCACAGCCAACATCAACAGGCCAACAAAGTAGAGAATGGTGCTCGACCTCTCCCACTGCTTCATTGAAATCTTAAACATCAGCAGACTCAAAACCAATGCTAAACCGAGCGCAATCAGATGCCGAATGACATAGTGAAATGGCGCACCGGTATTTCTATCGGCAATCGACATTGAGGCCGATGCCACCATAATCAAGCCGAAACAGAGCAGTGCAATCGCTGCTGTCAGCAGAAGATAATCGAGCTTTGGCAGACGCAGATCTGCGCCTCCTGGCAAGCTGGCTTGGCTGTAAGCGCTCACGGCCCCAACCGATCTACTGCGGCGATAAAAATCTCACCACGCTGCTGGTAGTTGTCAAACATATCAAAGCTGGCACAAGCGGGAGAGAGCAGAACACGATCACCCGGCGCAGCCAGCTCAGCTGCCATCTTGACCGCTTCATCCATGGTTGCAGCCCGATGCAATGGCGCACAGCCTGAGAGGGTCTCTTCCAGCTGCTCTGTCGCCTCACCAATGAGTACCACTGCTTTTGTTGTAGCGGCCACCACTGGACGGAGCAGTCTGAAATCTGCACCTTTTGCCACCCCTCCGGCAATCAAAACGGTTCGGCTGCCATCATCCAACGCCAACCCTTTTAGCGCTGAAATTGTAGCGCCAGTATTGGTTCCTTTGGAGTCGTCGTACCAATCAACATCCCGTCGTTTGGTGATGAATTGAGTACGATGTGGCAGACCTGCAAAGTGACGCAACACCTCTAACATGCCAGCCATCGGCAAGCCAATCGCCTCACCGAGTGCCAATGCAGCCAGGGCATTGGCATGGTTGTGTGAACCAGACTGCCGCATCTCAGCAGTCAGCATCAAGCGCTCTTCACCCTTGCAAAACCAGAGGCCACGCTCATCCTGGCGCAGACCAAAATCACTCCCTGATGGCTCCTGTAGTGTAAAACCAACCTCATTGGTCGCCTCACCCATCATTGCGCAGACCATCGGATCATCACGGTTGATGACACCAATTTCAGCACCACGATAGATCTTAGATTTGGTCGCTGCGTACTCTTCAATGCTGTCATAACGATCAAGGTGGTCGGGGGAGATATTGAGCACCACCGCAGCCACTGCATAGAGGCTCTCAGTGGTCTCCAGCTGGAAGCTTGATAGCTCTAACAGATAGAGTTCAACCTTGTCGTCCAGCAAGTTGAGTGCTGGCTCACCCAAATTGCCCCCCATGGCAACATTGATGCCGGCATGTTTTACCATCACACCCAGCAGTGTGGTCACGGTGCTTTTGCCATTTGAACCAGTAATGACAATGATCGGGGCCGCCGCCTCGCGGGCAAAGAGTTCAATATCACCAATAATCTCAGCATTGCGCCCAGCTGCCTGCTGTAACAGCGGCTCTCTTAATGAGACACCGGGACTCACAATCAACTGATCGGCGGCGGCAAATATTTCAGCACGAAAGCCACCGACAAAAACAGCCACATCGGGCAGCTCACTATTCAGTTCTGCCAATGCGGGAGGCACATCACGGCTATCAGTAACAGCGACAGTTTTGCCATTTTGGCTCAAAAAACGGACACACGACAGGCCGGTTTTCCCCAAACCAACAACCAGCCGTTTGCACTCATCATGCGACTTTTCCATCTCAACCATTCCATGTGTATCGTGAACATTCATCGGATTTTAAGGCTCGCTAAACCGACCAACACGAGTATTACGGTGATGATCCAGAAACGAACAATGACCCGTGGTTCAGGCCACCCTATCAACTCAAAGTGGTGGTGCAGCGGTGCCATTCTGAAGATTCGTCTTCCGGTCAGTTTGAATGAGGCCACTTGCAGGATGACTGAGATCGTCTCCATAACAAAGATGCCGCCCATAATCAGCAACACCAGCTCTTGGCGCACACAGACAGCCACAATACCCAATGCAGCACCGATGGCCAAAGCCCCAACATCGCCCATAAAAACTTGCGCTGGATAGGCGTTGAACCAGAGAAAGCCGAGGCCCGCACCAACCAGTGCAGCACAGAAAACCATCAACTCACCCACCCCAGGCAGATAGGGGATTTTCAGATATTCAGAGAAAACCACATGGCCAGAGAGGTAGGCAAAGAGTCCCAGTGCACCGGCCACCAGGACCGTTGGCAAGATGGCCAAACCATCCAGACCATCGGTCAGGTTGACCGCATTGCTTGAGCCGACTATGACCAAGTAGACGAAGGGGATAAATAGCAGCCCCATGTTGATCGAAACGTCTTTCAGGTAGGGGATCAGCAGGTGCGTCTCTGCTGGGGAAGTCGCGGTGAGATAGAGCGTCACTGCGGCGATACCACCAATCACCGATTGCCAGAGATATTTCCAGCGTGCAATCAGGCCTTTTGAGTCGCCTTCGACCAATTTTTTATAGTCATCAACCCAACCAATGACACCAAACCCTAGCGTCACTAACAGCACGATCCAGATATAACGGTTGTTCAGATCAGCCCAAAGTAGGGTACTGACAGTGACGGCCACCAAGATCAACGCCCCGCCCATGGTGGGGGTTCCCGCTTTGACATGATGGCTCTTTGGCCCATCATCACGGATAGATTGGCCAATCTGGTGAAAGCTGAGCCGACGAATCATTATTGGCCCGACAATAAACGAGATCAGCAGGGCCGTGAGCACACCGAGAATAGTGCGCATGGTGAGATACTGAAATAGCGCAAACGAGCTATCAAACTGGGTCAGATATTCGGCGAGATAGAGCAGCATGTCAGTCTCTATCCTCCGCCGCTAGTGCATCAACCACACGCTCCATTGCGGCACTGCGTGACCCCTTGATCAGTACGGTATCATCTGCGGTGAGTTCACTCTTCAGTGTCTCAATCAAATCTGCTTGCTGCTCAAAATGTTGCCCCTCACCGGCAAAGTAGTCGGTAGCAAACTTGCTGGTTTGACCCACACTCCAGAAGCGTTCAATGCCCTTGCCTGAGGTATATTCACCAAGCGCATGCAGCTCATCTTCGGTATCGATACCCAGCTCAGCCAGATCGCCCAAAATCAGCCAGGTTCTACCCGGCGCAGTCGCCAACACATCAACCGCAGCGCGTACCGATGCGGGATTGGCGTTGTAACTATCATCAATCAACCGGCAGCCTGAGATGCCCGTCAGCGTCTGTAGACGACCTTTGACCACCTCAATTGAGGCGAGACCTCGTTTGATCTCACCGGAAGTTGCACCGACAGAGATTGCAGCAGCAATCGCCGCCAAGGCATTCATCAGATTGTGTTGTCCGGCCAGCCGCAACTCAATATCAAAAACTTGGCCGAGTGCCTTTACCTGACAGCTGCTCTTAAAACTGCTCTGATCCCAGAGAGTGGTGATCGCTTTGGGATCGATTGAGACATCTGCGCCCTTTTTGATACCAAAGGTAACAACACGTCTTGACCCGGCCAGGGCTAACCACAATTCAAGCTGAGGATCATCGGCATTCAATACAGCAATACCATCTTTGGAGAGTCCGCTGAGAATCTCACCCTTCGCTTCTGCCACCCCTTGTAGATCCTTAAACCCCTCCAGGTGCGCAGGTCCAGCATTGGTGATGACCGCCACATAGGGCTGGGCAATTTCACACAACCAGGCGATTTCACCACTGTGGTTAGCACCCATCTCCAGTACAGCAAACCGCTCACTCTGTAGGCGTAACAGGCTTATAGGCAGGCCGACATCATTATTTAGATTACCTTCCGTGGCCAGCACATCGCCCTTTTGACCCAGGATGGCGGCCAACATCTCTTTTGTGGTGGTCTTACCATTACTGCCGGTTATCGCTAGCAGTGATACCGGGAACTCTCTGCGCCAAATATTGGCCAGTCGTCCCAAACCGATGCGTGTATCTTCAACTTTAATTTGCGGCAGGTCGCAATCAACCTCTCGACTCACCATCACCGCACAAGCACCCTTTTGTTCCGCCTCTTTGAGGTGGTCATGTCCATCAAAATTGGGGCCACTCAGTGCGATAAAGAGCGCACCTTTGGTCAGACTACGGCTATCGGTAGAGACGGTGGAGAAGGTGGCATCATCGCCGATGTGGCTCGCCGCCATCGCTTTCGCAACCATCGATAGGGTCAATTGGTTCATCGGCCAGCCTCTCTCTCTTGTAATAGACTCGCGACCTGTTCTCGATCACTAAATGGCAGTGTTAAATCACCTATCTGTTGGCTTGTCTCATGCCCTTTTCCGGCCACCAGAATAAGATCACCTGCACTAGCCATTGCTATCGCCTGGCTTATCGCACTGGCACGGTTGCGTTCGACGATGACAGGATGCTGTGGTGCGATCGCTGATCTGATTTCACGAATGATCTCTGCGCCATCTTCACTGCGTGGATTGTCATCCGTCAGAATAATTTGATCACTCAAGCGGGAGGCCACCGCACCCATCAGTGAGCGCTTACCTCGGTCACGATCACCACCGCAGCCAAAGAGGCAGATTAACCGGCCATCACAGTGTGGACGCAACGCTAGCAGTGCCTGCTCCAGCGCATCGGGGGTATGTGCATAATCAACCACCACCAATGGCTGCTGACCACCACCATAGCGCTCCATCCGACCCGGAATAGTGGCCACCTTGGAGAGCGCTTTTGCCGCCTTTTCCAGCCGCCAACCACGCTGCAACAGCAGCGCCAGTACAGCCGCTAGATTGGCGGCGTTAAATCGGCCCAGTAGCGCACTTGTCAACGCCACCACACCCAGGTGCGTTGAAATTTGCAGCTGCATTCCGGCAACACTCTGCTCAATGCTATCAACACGCACCCAACCAGAAATGTCTGCGGGAGGCACCACGGCAGGGTCAAGGGTGTAGAGCACCACCGGCAGATCTCCCTTTAGCGTGCTGATCAGCTCACGACCAAAGGCATCATCATAATTGAGCAGCGCACAATCGAGATTGGGCATCTCAAACAGCCGCTGTTTGGCCGCCGCATAGGCCGCCATATCGGGGTGATAATCGAGGTGGTCACGGCTCAAATTGGTCAATAGGGCCGCATTAAAATGTAGCGCGGCAGCCCGCCATTGACTCAAGGCGTGTGATGAGACTTCCATGACTACGGTCGCTGCATCATCCGCAAGATACTCCGCCAGCAGACGTTGCAGTGAGATGGGATCCGGCGTGGTATGCGTACTCGGTTGCAATGCACCAGGGAAGCCGTTGCCCAACGTGCCAATAACGGCACAACGCGATTTTTCACCATCTAGCACCTGTGCCAGCAGTTGGCAGACAGTGCTTTTTCCATTGGTGCCTGTCACACCAATGAGCGATAGGCTCTCACTCGGCTGGGCGTAGAAACGCCCCGCAATCAGGCTCACCTGTTGCTTCAATTGTGCAACAACAATCAGCGGTGTGGTGATCTCTGCTGCCAGTTTCTTAATCCGTGACTCAGGCCAATTTTGATCACTTTCACAGATAACCGCTGCCGCACCATGGGCCAGTGCATCATCGATAAAATTGAGACCATGCCCAGCGACACCTGAGGTAGCGACAAACAGATCACCCGCCGTCACTTGGCGGCTATCTAGCGTTAGCCCTGCCACATAACAGTGAGGGAGTGCCTCCTGACCGATGCCATGCAGCAACATCTGTAGTGAACAGCCCTGCTGCTGGTCGAGTGCAACCGTCATTAGTGCTGCCCTCCTGTTGCGGCCATTCGCGTGCCACTGGCTCTGATTTGATCAGGCGCTTCATTCAACAGACGCATCGCCCCTGACATCACTTTTGAGAAGACCGGTGCAGCCACCTGCCCACCATAAAACTCACCGGCGCTCGGCTCATCAACCATCACGGCCATCACCAAACGTGGCGCACTTGCCGGGATCATGCCGACAAATGCAGCAATGTAGCGGTCATCTGCATAACCACCTGATACTGACTTCTTCGCCGTACCGGTCTTACCAGCGACACGATATCCAGCAACAGCGGCTTGTGGCGCAGTGCCATCCGTCACCACTCGCTCCAGCATAGCGCGCACCAATCGAGCCGTTTCGGGTTGAATAACACGTATCGACTCAGATGCCTCATCAAGACGAATCAGGGAGATGGGACGCCTCACGCCATCGGTAGCAAAGATCGAGTAGGCCTGCGCCAGCTGTAGCGTGGTAACAGAGAGGCCATAACCATAAGCGATGGCCGCCTGTTCGAATTTCGACCAGTTGGTAAAATGGGGCAGCTGGCCAGCAGCCTCACCGGGAAAAAGCGATTCACTTCGTTCACCAAAACCGAGATCAACAAAGAACTGCCAGAGCTGCTCACCTTCCATACGCAGGGCAATTTTACTGGCACCCACATTGCTCGATTTGCTAATCACCGTCGATACATCAATCAAGCCATAGTCATGAGAGTCACGCACCAGATGGCGACCCACCAAGAGCCTCGCCCCGCTAACATCAATCTCTTCATTCGCCTTCAGCACCCCCGCCTCTATCGCCGCTGCAACGACAAAAGGCTTAATCGTGGAGCCGGGTTCAAAAAGGTCGACAACCGCACGATTGCGTAGTTTGCTGAAGTCCAATTTGCTCCTGCTTTTTCCGATACAGCCCGCACGGCGGTCGCGCGCCAACACCTGTCGGCGTGATGCATTTGGGTTATAGGAGGGGCGGTTGACCATGGCCAGCACTTCACCCGTCTGCACATCCAGAATCACCGCCGATCCGGAGCAGGCCTGATGCCGCTCCACGGCGGCCTTGAGTTCACGATAGGCGAGAAACTGAAAGCGCAGGTCGATACTGAGGGCCAGATGTTGGCCCGGCTCTGGTATTTTGATGCTTTCAACATTCTTGATCACATGACCACGACCATCCTTGATCACACGTTTCAACCCGGCAACGGGGCTGAGCCACTCGTTGTAAGCCAGCTCCATGCCCTCTTTTCCGACCTCATCAATGTCGGTCCAGCCGACGATGTGAGCGGTCACTTCGCCACTGGGGTAGAAACGTCGATACTCTGTTTCCAGTCGAACACCCTCAATATCCAACGCCTCAATACGGGCTGCCATATCGGGCTTAACTTGGCGTTTGAGGTAGGCATAGTGACGGTTTTGCGCCAACCGGCGCTGTAGTGCATCAGGCTTGACCTTCAACACCTTAGCCAACCGTCCAATAGTCTTATCATCTACCGACATATCTTTAGGGGTCGCAATCACCGATGACATCGGCGCACTCACTGCCAAGATCTCACCGTGGCGATCAGTGATCACGCCACGGTATGCAGGGATCACTTTCTCACGTAAAAATCGCGCTTCACCCTGATCCTGCAAAAAGTCGGTCTCTAGAATTTGACGCTCAAACGAGCGCCAAATCAGCAGGGAGAAACCAACCAGCATCAAACCAAACAAGAAGTGACGACGACCATGGTAGGTTGGAATCACCCGTTTCTCTTTGCGCGCTCTTTTTTTCACTTTGGCCATCAGCGTCTGACCACCACAACTTCATCAATATTTGGCAGACGCATCTTCAGTACGGTATGCGCCTTATGCTCAACCTGCGAGTGGGTCGCTACAGCACTCTCTTCAAGTTGCAGGCGACGCCAGTCAACATCAAGCTGCTCACGCTCAAGCCGAAGCGCCTCTAACTGAAAAAAATAGCTTCGGCTGAGGTATTTTGCATAGACCACGGAGATCGCCGAGGTGACCACGACCAACACGAGGCAAGCGATAATCCAAGGCTGATGTCTGCTCACCACAGCCTCTCTGCCACCCGCAATGTAGCGCTTCTTGCACGCACATTTTCAGCCAACTCTTGCTGGCCAGAGCGGATAGCCTTACCGATCATTTTCATGCGGGGTTTTATCTGATCATGGGTTACAGGTACGCCGGGAGGAAATCGATCACCACGGGCAAGATCACGAATAAAGCGTTTTACGATACGATCCTCAAGGGAGTGGAAGCTGATAACCGCCAAACGACCGCCTATCGCCAACATCGGCAGCACTTGATCAAGACAGATCAACAGGTCATCCAGCTCTCTATTTATAAAGATGCGTATTGCTTGGAAACTGCGTGTTGCAGGGTGTTTGCCTCTCTCCCAGGCGGGATTGGCTTTACTGACAATATCCGCCAACCGGCCTGTAGTAGTAATCACCTGCTCTTCACGGGCCGCGACAATGGCGCGAGCGATCCGCTTGGCAAAACGCTCTTCACCATACTCTTTCAGCACCTTAGCAATCTCATCTGCTTCGGCATGCGCCAGCCATCGCTCTGCACTCTGGCCTGAATCTGGATCCATACGCATATCAAGTGGACCATCCTGGGAAAAACTGAAACCGCGTTCTGCATCATCCAACTGAGGAGAGGAGACACCAAGGTCGAGCAGCAGGCCATCCACTTTGCCAGAGATACCCGCCTCTGAAGCCACCTCACCCAACGTGGCAAAGGAGGCTCTGACAATTGAAAAGCGCTCATCCGCAGAGAACTGCTGTTGCGCTGATGCAATCGCCTCAGGGTCTTTATCCACAGCCAACAGACGCCCTTCCGGCCCAAGCTGCTGCAAAATAGCACCACTATGACCACCCCGACCAAAGGTGCCATCGATATAGATGCCTGCCGGCTGAATCGCTAGCGCTGCCAGCGCTTCATCTAGCAGTACCGCTTTATGCCCCATCTCGCCCACCTGGTTAGAACGAAAGATTTTCGAATACAGGGTCACTCAGCTCAATCTGCTCAGCGTCATCAAGCCACTGGGCATTCCATGCTGACTCACTCCAAAGCTCAAACTTCTTACCCTGCCCCACTAAAGCTACCGCCTTCTCTAAATTCACATGTTTACGCAACGCAGGAGGCAGCAATATGCGCCCCTGGCCATCCATCACCACATCGGAGGCATAACCTGTCATCAAGCGCTGGAGTTTACGAACATTGGGATTTTGCGAAGAGAGGCCATCAAGATCACGTTCAACGGTGTTCCAGGCGGGTTCAGGGTAGATCAGAATGCATCTGTCCACACCGGCAGTGACCACCAATGTTGAGGCGCAACTGGTCTTTAGCTCATCCCGATATTTTGTCGGGATCGCCAAACGACCTTTGCCATCGAGATTGAGTGTGCTCACACCTCGAAACACGTTATTCCCCTAAATCACCCTAAAATGCAGTTTTAGCCACTATGCACCACTAATTCCCAATATTAGGCACGATTACCCACCCTGTCAACACAAAAACAGAAAAAAACCTTTTGGGTCAATGAGTTACAACGGGGACAAAAGAGAGGGAAATGAACTCAAATAGCTCTACAGAAACAGTCGAATAGGACGCACAGTTAATGTAACTTATTAAGAAGGAAGGTGGGAGTCAGCCGATAAGCCGGGTTCTGTCGTGGACAGTCATTCATCTAGGATGTGCGTCGCCGCACACCTCAAGCAACCTACCCAGGAACAGCGCGGGCCGCGCCTGTGCTCCTCTATTTGGTCTTGCTCCGAGTGGGGTTTACCGTGCCGCTACTGTTGCCAGCAGCGCGGTGCGCTCTTACCGCACCATTTCACCCTTACCGGCCCTTGCGGGCTTAGGCGGTATATTTTCTGTGGCACTTTCCGTAGGTTTGCACCCCCCAGGCGTTACCTGGCACTCTGCCCTATGGAGCCCGGACTTTCCTCCACCCCGGTAAACCGAAATGGCGACTGTCTGGCTGACTCCCGGCGGAGACATTACCTGCTTATTGCCTCAATCACAACAGTGAGTCTTGTCCAATATGAAATGAGTCTCAACTGTAATTCCCTTGTCTTTAGTATCTCTACCTAGAATCCGCTAAAATAGATGTAAGCATTTATTTTAAAAGTGGAGAAAGCCATGAATTTACAAGAACTTACCTCATCAGAAAAAATATTATTGGCTGAGGAGTTATGGGATAGTGTGGCTTCTGAAGAACAGTTATTTCCATTAACAGAGGATCAAAAGGCAGAATTAGATACAAGGTTAGCTAGCTACTCTGCTAATCCTGAAGCTGGGGATTCATGGGAGAATGTAAGAAATAGAATCTCAAACTCATGAATATAAAGAGAATAATAATCCGCTCAGAGGCGGAATCAGATATCAAAGATGCTTATGAATGGTATGAGGCACAAAGAAAAGGGCTAGGTGAAAATTTCCTCTTATGCATTGAAGAAGCTTTGTCCAGGGCTTCACGTCATCCAGCTATGTATTCAATCGTTTATAAAGGAGTTCATCGAGTGTTAATACATAGATTTCCATTTGGTGTATTTTTTATCGAAGGCAAAGAAAGTATTTCTGTTTTGGCTGTGCTTCATGCACGAAGAAATCCGAAAGAATGGAAAAATCGCACATAACGAATAAGGTTAGATCGTGCGAGCAAAGCGAGCCCAGCAGGGTGGGCAGGTTTTTATGCCCACGCGGATCGCAAGTACCTGTGGGCACAAACAGCGTGCCCACCCTACCTGGCTTGCTTTGCTTTCTGGTTCCCACAGTCCTCCGTGGGAACCCATACCGTGCGTTATTCACCCACCATCGTATGCATTCCCACGCGGAGCGTGGGAACGAGAGAATGGCGACTGTCTGGCTAACTCCCAGCAGGAAAGATAGCGGATTTCAGCCCGATTAACAATGATACCAACCCCACCTCAAACTCAACCACAAATTTTCATGGGATTTCGACTGTAACAACTCCAACAGCTGTGCCATTTGCAATAAATGTTACTGTAGCCTCATCAGATGAAGCACCTCCAGCAACAGTCAGTGTAGGTGTGGCAAAACCATAGGCGTTGGTTGTATATGAGCCTGCATCTGGTGTCACGCTAAGACCGCCTGTATTCGTCTTATAGACAACAGATACTGAGACACCTGTATAAGGCACTGGAATCGTGTCGCCGCCATCACGCACTCGTAAACTAATAGGGGAAGTAGATGCAATTACAGTAGGAATTAGCTCTATAGTGCCGCCAGAAATAGGGGAAAAGCAAAAGTCAGTGCTCACTGTCGTTACTGAACTATTCACACTTGAAAAAACATGGACATCAGCAGATCCCAATGGCGCGTAACGCGCATCTACAGCTGGAACATTTCCACACCCAACATTAATAGTATTGATATTTGCTGGATAAGTAATTTTAAAGGTCGCAAAACCATTAACAGTATATGCCTTCCCAGTAGTAAGATTGCCATCACTATCCTCTCCAGCTATTTCAGCACCCAACAATGAGGCACCAACAACATATTGCGCATTACCATAGGTTGCATTTGGGTATATTCCAGAAAATGCTGAGGAGACTGTTAGCGTGTTATTAGAGAGTACAGTTGTGCCAATCGTTCGAATTTTATCCTCCTCATCCGCATTGAATAAAAGTACAGAGTCACCAGGCAAAATATCACGTTGAGCAGAGTTCCTCGTAATCTCCGCGGCATCAAACTGAGGAAGTGCAGTTGCCCAATCACCTTGGGTAGGCGCCATATCTGTTAACACCGGGCCTACAATCGAGTCACCACCTGCCGCTGTAATAACACCGGTTGCAATAATAGAGTCAATTATATTTAGATTTACAACGGTTCCATCAGATACCGCACCACCATCAATATCTTCTACTTTTACTGTACCAACCCTACGATAGAGTCCAGCCCCAAGATTTTCAATAGCATTGGTTATCGACCAAGAGTATTTAATACTATGCGCAGCTCGATCTGGAAGAACAGGGCCCGCCGGTGCACTACCATCACCAGCAACACCGCCACTATCACCGCCACCACAGCCTACTAAGCCGAACGTGATAAATGTGAATAGCAGCATAAAAGCTAAATAGGCATTTTTATTCATCTTTACATCCTATGATTCAGCAACGGAATCATCATCTGCTATTGGAGGCCGCAGAGAGCAAAAAAGTAAGACACAGGCAAACCCGCCTGATCAGCTAAAACCACTGAATATATCCGATACCCAGGTAGTCCATGGAGAACTGTTCATGCCGAGCCTCAGCATCCATATAGTGGATCCACTCGATATTGACACCACGATCATCATCCACATAGAGATCAACACCTAGCCCTAAGGATAGGCCTGCATTGGTTACTGTTGTGTCACCGCCTCTATTTGAACTCGTTCGTGCGACAGTGGTACCAAGGAAACCATGCACATTAACTCGATGATCTGGCTGTAAAAACACCTTATATTTGACTAACGCACTCGCCATCCCTTCAATTGACAATTTAGAATCACCATCACTTCCTGAGCCGACACTGATATAACGCCCCTCCACATCCAAATTTTCGTTGATGGCATAACCAAAACGCCCCGTAAAGGCGGTTAGGCTAGTATCAAAATCTGTCTCTTGGTACTCAATCCCACCCACTGTTAAACCAAAATAGAATTTTTTCTCTTCAGCATTTACTGAAAAAGCAACCGACATCAGAACGACGAAGGAGAGTGCGACCTTATACATAATTACTCCATTTTATTTTAGCGGATGATCAACTCATTAATATGAATATAGACAGAGACCTACATCAAAGTCAATATGTGGTTTCTTAAGAGCGGAGAGAGCGCACACATAAATCACAACCTGGCCTGGATCAGCAGTATAATTGTGCAATGGACATCATCACAGAACTCTTCTCCTACCGCCAATATTGGGCCAAACGTTTCGGCGCCGCCCCCGTACTGCCAATGTCTCGCGATGAGATGGAAACGCTGGGCTGGGATAGCTGCGATATCATTCTGGTAACCGGTGATGCCTATGTCGACCACCCTAGCTTTGGCATGGCGCTGGTCGGACGTTTGTTAGAGGCGCAGGGTTTTCGTGTTGGCATTATTGCGCAGCCAGATTGGCAATCAGCCGATGCCTTCCGCATCCTGGGTAGACCCAATCTCTTCTATGGCATTACCGCTGGCAATATGGACTCGATGGTCAACCGCTACACGGCAGATCGACGCATTCGCAGCGATGATGCCTATACACCCGATGGAGAGGGTGGAAAACGCCCCGACCGCTCAGTTGTGGTCTATGCACAGCGTGCACGGGAGGCCTATAAAGGGGTGCCGATCATCGTCGGAGGCATTGAGGCGAGTCTGCGCCGGATTGCTCACTACGACTACTGGTCAGATAAGGTGCGGCGCTCTATTTTGCCAGATTCGAAAGCCGATCTGCTGATCTACGGCAACGCCGAGCGGGCGCTGGTTGAGGTCGCCCATCGTCTTGCAGCAAACACCCCCGTCAATGAAATCACCGATGTGCGCGGCACCGCCTTCATGCGCCAGCAGACACCTGAAGAGTGGTGTGAGCTGGATGCCTCCACCATTGAGTCTGCACAGAGCAAGCAAAACCGCCATGCGGATGGCGACCGGCCTGCGGTCATTCGGCTCCCCTCCTATGATCAGGTGCTCAACGATAAAACACTCTACGCCCACTCATCGCGCATGTTCCATCTGGAGACCAACCCAGGCAACGCTCGCCCACTGGTACAGCAACATGGCAAACGGGATGTCTGGGTCAATCCACCCCCGATCCCACTGACCACCAAGGAGCTTGATCCACTCTACGCCTTCCCTTACACCCGGCGACCACACCCCAGTTATGGCCAGAAGAAGATCCCCGCCTGGGAGATGATCCGCTTCTCTATCAACATCATGCGTGGCTGTTTTGGTGGCTGCACCTTCTGCTCAATTACCGAACATGAGGGGCGCATCATCCAGAGTCGTTCAGAGCAATCAATTTTGGATGAGATTGAGACCATCCGCGACACCGTGCCTGGCTTTACCGGCAACATCTCAGACCTGGGTGGCCCAACTGCCAACATGTATCGCCAACGATGCAAAGACCTAGCTGTCGAAGCGGTATGTCGTCGTCCCTCCTGCATCTTCCCCGACATCTGCAAATATATGGAGACCAGCCACGACCCGCTGATCCAGCTCTACCAAAAATCACGTCAGCTGCCGGGGGTAAAACGGGTCTTCATCGCCTCTGGGGTACGTTACGACCTCGCTGTACGTTCCCCCGCTTATGTTAAAGAGTTGGTCACTCACCATGTCGGTGGCTATCTAAAAATCGCTCCGGAACATACCGAAGAGAGCCCGCTCAACAAGATGATGAAACCAGGTATCGAGGTCTATGACCGTTTCAAACGCATGTTTGAGCACTACTCAAAAGAGGCGGGTAAAGAGCAGTACCTGATCCCCTACTTTATCGCCGCCCATCCCGGCACCAGTGATAAAGATATGCTCAATCTGGCCCTTTGGCTGAAGAAGAATAAATTCCGCCTGGATCAGGTGCAGGCTTTCCTACCGACACCACTGGCCGTCGCATCAGACATGTACTACAGCGACTTCAACCCGCTGAAAAAAATCGGCAGCGAACGAGTTTTTTCAGCCAAAGGGATCCGCCAGCGACGACTGCACAAAGCCTTCTTGCGCTATCACGATCCAGAGAACTGGCCACTGCTGCGCGAAGCGCTTGAAAGCATGGGGCGAGCCGATCTAATTGGTAATGGCAAACGACACCTGATCCCAAATTGGCAGCCGGGCCAAAGCAAAGCACCGAGCCGAAAGCCCACAAAAGTTCGGCCCAGTAGAGTGAAAAAGCCGGTAAGGGAACAGCCTCTGAGACGGAGGCGTTGATATACACGAGATTGATGCGGTTCATTCCATTCACCACATCCTACGGTAGGATGTGGTGAATGGAATGAACCGCATCACCGGACTCACTCTCCACCATCAACACCCTCCACATCGTAGCCACACCAATTCTGCGGATAGATTCCCTGCTCCACATACCGATGAAAACTCGAATAGGGCCAATCAGCAGCCGATTTAACCCAATTATGTTTCACTGGATTCCAATGGATGTATTCCACATGTTGCTTGAAATCCTCGTCATCACGAATTAGGTGCTCCCAAAAACGCCGTTGCCACAAACCACGTTCGCCCCGACCCAATCGACTGGCAGAGAGAGATTCACCCCTCTCAATCGATCTCGAAAAATGACCCTTGATCAAACCCCATCGCACTGAATAATTGCTATCTCCAGCAGGCAGCCGCCAAATAGTGTGTAGATGATCCGGCAGAATCACCACGGCCTTGATATCAAATGGATGTCGTCTCTTTACATAACGAAATGCATCTCTAAGCGAATCAACCTGATCAAGCAGAAGTTGGTTATTGTGCCGCGAAGCAAGATTGACCGTGAAAAACCAAGTGGCTCCAGGCGCCCGTGTCCGGCGATAATTTGTCATTAGTTGCGTCCTTGCAGATGAGGTGTTCGTGATTGATGCTTATTCCAACAACAATGAATGACCAGACATCCCTGCTGGAATCTCTAGCCCCATCAGTTGCAGCACCGTCGGTGCAATAGAGCTAAGACCCGCACCGATTGATAGGCTCCGATTCTCTTTATCAATGATCAGGCAGGGTACCGGATAGACGGAGTGCTGGGTCTGTGGCGTACCGGCAACGGGGTCAATCAGCTCCTCACAGTTGCCGTGATCAGAGGTCATCAGCACGGAGTAGTCGAGCTCTTTGGCCACATCCATTAGACGCCCCACTTCATGGTCAAGCGTCTCTACCGCCTTCAGCACCGCTTCACGTACAGCGGTGTGACCCACCATATCGCCATTGGCATAGTTGACAGCGATGAAGTCATATTGACCACTTCGCGCAGCTTCGATGACGACATCGGTCACTTCAGCGGCACTCATCTCCGGTTGCAGATCATAGGTGGCGACGCGCGGTGACGGAATGATCACCTGCTTTTCACCTGGGAAAGGCTCATTACGACTGCCGTTAAGGAAGAAGGTGATATGCGGATACTTCTCCGTCTCGGCACAGTGGAACTGTTTCAGACCCACATTACTGATCTCTTCAGCCAACGTGGTAACTGAACGCTCCTGCTCAAAGGCGTAGGGCAGGCCAAAACGATCATCATATTTAGTGATACAGGTGACGTCGATGGGGGTGAAACTCTCTCGTGGAAAACCATCAAAACTTTCAGCGTAGAGTGAACTGACAATCTGCCGTGGCCGATCACGACGGAAGTTAAGGAAGATCACCTGATCACTCGCCTCAATCGGCTCAAAGCCATCCAACAGCGTAGGTTTGATGAACTCATCATTTTCACCACGCTGGTAGGATTGCTCAATCGCTTCAGTCGCCGTTGTTGCCGCTTCACCTAGACCTTTAACCATACAGTCCCAGGCCAGTTTGACGCGATCCCAACGGTTGTCTCGATCCATGCTGTAGTAGCGACCAGCCACCGTCACGATCTGACCATTGGTGGCTTGCAGCACCGGCTCAATAGCATCCAGCGACACCTTCGCCGACTGTGGGGGTACATCTCGACCATCGGTGATCATATGCACCAGCGACTTCACACCCTGCTGATGGGCCAGCTGCAACATCGCGTTGAGATGCCGGGTGTGGCTATGCACGCCCCCTTCTGAGACTAGGCCAATGATATGCACTCGGCCACGGCCCGCTTTGGCCTTGGCGAGTGTCGCTAACAGGGTCTCATTGGTAAAAAAGGAGCCATCTTTAATCGCATCATCAATCACCACCAGATCCTGGCGTACGATAAGACCGCTGCCGATGGTGAGATGCCCCACTTCAGAGTTGCCCATCTGCCCATCAGGCAGACCGACGGCGGCACCCGACGCTTGCAACAGGGTGTGTGGATTGGTACTAAAGAGCTGATCAAGTCGCGGTGTATTTGCCTCTGCAATACCGTTATTGATACGGCATGGGTTGGTACCGAAGCCATCAAGAATCACCATCATGGTGGGGCTACGTGGTGTGGTCGAGGGAGTACTCATCAACTTCATCCTGTGGGCGGTCAACGTGGGAGGCACAGTCTACCTGAAACAGGCTGAGCGGATCTATTCAGAGGTTCTCAGTTAAGCTATTTCCAGCAACCTACATCTGTACCCGTAATATCTCGGGTGCCAGTGTTAGGGCTTGTCAGGAAATTGCTGCCACCTGTAGAAAATAGGATTAAAACGTCTATTGCGAGGGCTGCTTAAAGCCAAAATGTCATAAAAAAAGCGGCTAAGAAGTCACAATGAACCAAACTCAATTTTCAGACTCTTAAAGCAACTCAATGGCATGAAAGAGTAGTTGACGCAGCAAACCAAACCCAATTAAGTTAGTGGCACGCCATTCATCCTTGCGTTAGGGAAGGTGGTATCCACTACAAATCACTAGGAATAGTTTATGAAAGCAAAATACCTGTTGCCCGCCCTTGCACTAGGCCTCTGCGCCAGTCCACTGATTGCAGATGAGCTGAAGCTAGAGACAGAGAGCCAAAAGATGAGCTACATCATCGGTTATCAGGCAGGCACCCAACTTAAGCAACAAGGTTTTCCAATTGACATGGAGACCCTGAGCAAAGCGATTCAAGAGGGGCTTTCAGGTGCCCAACCTCGCTTAGACAGCCAGCAGGCCGAAACCATTATGAAGGGCTTCCAAGAGAAACAGATGGCCACGCAAAAGGCAGCAAACGGTAAAAATGAAGCGGCTGGCAAAGCATTCCTTGCTGAAAACAAGAAGCAAGAGGGGGTGACTGAATTAGAGAATGGGCTGCAGTACAAAATACTCACGGCAGGCACAGGTAAAAAACCTGCGGCAACCGATACCGTGAGCGTTAACTACCGTGGCACACTGATTGATGGCACCGAGTTTGATAGCTCCTACAAGCGTGGTTCACCGGCTGAATTCCCGGTAAACCGCGTCATTCCAGGCTGGACTCAGATTCTTCAAATGATGGGAGAGGGTGCAAAATGGCAGGTCTATATCCCCTCAGAGCTGGCCTATGGTGCCAACGGTGCTGGCCCCAATATCGGCCCTAACTCAACCCTGGTCTTCGATATTGAACTGCTTAAAGTGAAATAGCAGGGGCCTAAAAAATCAACCCGAAACAGCACCGCTGTTTCGGGTTGCTCAATCCCTTAGGTGATTAGGTACAAAGCTCAGCATGTCTATGTAAAGCGTCTGTAGGAGCGGCGCCTCGCCGCGATGCCTACATGGATGTAGGTAAGGGGCGTGAGCAGGAGCGGAAGCTTTGAATCCCGCTGCCAAGCCCAATCGCGGCGAGGGCGGCGCTCCTACAGTGAATCATCTGAATGACTGATGCACTAACAATCATCCCTTATCTATCAGCTATCCGCCTCTCGCAGCCGCTCCTGACGCGCCTGTTCCTCTATCAACGCCGCTTTTATCTCTTGTAGCACGGCATCGACATCAGCCGCCTCTTCATGCACCTCAAACTCACCCGTTAGCTCTACATCAGGGTGCAACTCGCCATCTTCATAGAGCGCCCAAATCTCCTTAGCGTAGCGACTCTTTGCCAGCTCTGGAGCGTACTGAGCATAGTAGCTGGTGATGGCATCCACATCACGCGCCAACATCCACTCCGCATGGTTATTGGCAGAGGCGTCAACCGCCTGTGGCAGGTCGATAATGACCGGGCCATACTCATCCACCAGTACATTAAATTCAGAGAGATCACCATGCACAATGCCGACGCAGAGCATGCGTACCACATACAGCATCATCACCGCATGATCCTCCCGCGCCTGTTCAGCTGACATGGTGATATCATTCAGACGAGGCGCCACCTGCCCCTCATCATCGGTGATTAGCTCCATCAACAGGACACCATCAATACAGCCATGAGGCTGAGGTACTCGCACCCCCGCATTGGCGAGGCGATAGAGCGCATCGACCTCCGCGTTGTGCCACACCTCTTCCTGCTGTTTGCGACCAAACTTAGAGCCCTTCTCCATGGCGCGGGCGCGGCGGCTATTACGCACTTTACGCCCCTCTTGGTATTGCGCGGCCTGCTTAAAACTACGTTTATTGGCCTCTTTATAGACCTTGGCGCAACGCAGCTCATCGCCACAACGCACCACATAGACGGTGGCCTCTTTACCACTCATCAGTGAGCGGATGACCTCATCAACTATGCCGTCATCAACCAGCGGTTGGATTTGTTTCGGGATTTTCATGGCGTCCTTATACCGCACTTGGCCACTAGGAATCCAGAACAGCCAAAGCTCAGCGGCATATTAAAGGGTGTTATTGCCAAGAGAGTGCCAACTTATAGAGGCCATTCTTCTTCTGCCCGGTGATCTTCGCCGCCAACGCTGCCGCCTGTTTGACCGGCAGTTCAGCCAACAATAGACGCAGAACCCGCTCCGCTTCAGCCATCTCAATCTCAGCATCACTCTCAGCGGCGCCCGCTAACATCACCACAAACTCCCCCTTCTGTTGATTGCTGTCATCGCTTATCTGCTGCATGACTGAGGCCAGATCTCCACTCAGAAAGGTCTCAAACATCTTGCTCAGCTCACGCGCCACCACTACCTCTCGGCCAGCACCAAAAACCTCAGACATATCCTGTAGGGAGGCACAGATACGGTGACTCGCCTCATAAAAGACTAACGTCGCACGTTCACCACGCAACACCTGCAACCACTCGCGACGACGTGAGGCGGTACGTGGAGGGAAACCGGCAAATAGAAAACGGTCAGTGGGCAACCCAGCCGCTGAGAGGGCGCAGATCAGCGCACTCACACCCGGCACTGGCGTCACCTGAACACCCGCTTTCCGTGCCTCTCGCACTAAATGAAAACCGGGGTCACTAATCAACGGTGTGCCTGCATCTGAGATCAACGCAAGAGACTCCCCTCCCTGCAAACGGCTAATCAGCCGTTCAAACTGATCACGTTCATTGTGTTCATGCACGGCGTAGGTGGGGGTATTAATACCAAAATGGCGCAACAAATGGCCACTGTGACGGGTATCTTCTGCGGCAATCAGGTCAACCTGCTTTAATATCTGAACTGCGCGCGGCGTCATATCATCAAGATTGCCGATGGGGGTCGCCACCACGTATAGTACACCACTCTGATCTGACACCTTAGCTACTCCTAAATTGACCCTATTTAACTCACATCCTGCCGATTCAACGCGCACCATGCAAGTGATCCTGCATAGGCTCGCCTTTATATTGGTCATCACACCCCTGCTCATCATCCAGGGATGTAGCACCACACCTGAGAGCCAACTCGCCCAAGAGGCCCCTATTTCAGTGCCACTCAGCGACATTGAAACCGCGCAACTATTAATGGCAGAGGGGGAGTATCAAGCCGCAGCCAAACTCTACTTTCAGCAGGCGATTAAGAGTGAAGGTGATAGGCGCGAACAGCTACTATTGCTAACCGCCGACGCCTGGATGAAGAGCGCCAATAGCGATCAAGTAACCACCACACTCGCCTACATCACACAGCGCGATCTCAACCCAACATTGACCCTGCACTACCGCCTGCTGTTGACTGAGGTCTCTCTACAGCATGGCCAAATTGAGAGTGCACTGGATCTGCTTGAACCGCCCCCCACAGAGGATCAACCACTTGAGCTGCGCCAGCGTTACCGCACAGATAAAGCGGAGGCCTTCCGTCTAGCGGGCAACATATTAGAGAGCGCCCGTGAACGGGATCTGCTTGATCGACTACTGCAAGATGAGGCGCCTCGACTGGAGAACCAGCGAGCAATCATCAACACCCTGATCACACTCACCGATACCGCACTTGAGCTGCTGCAACCCGACCCACCGGGCCGTCTTGGCGGCTGGATGGAGCTGGCCAGAGCCATCAAACGAGGGGCCACCACAACGGACAACTTCACCACCCAGATCGCCATCTGGCATGAAGCATTCCCTCAGCACCCAGCCACCGCCGCGCTGCTGGAGAGCTATCAGACGCGCCCGCAGGAACCACACCAACAGATCAACCACATCGCTGTACTGCTGCCATCCAGCGGCCCATATGCCAATGTGGCAGGCGCGTTGCGTGATGGCCTGCTGGCGGCCTATTTTGTACAACCCGCTGACCAGCGACCACGCTTACAGTTCTATGACAGCAGTGACCCAGACCAAATCTGGCCACTCTATATGGAGGCGGTTGAGAAAGGGGCTCAGATAGTGCTCGGCCCACTGCATAAGAATGCTGTTGCACAACTGGCCCGTGAAGCGACACTGGCAATTCCCACACTGGCATTAAACAGTTTTGATGACGATTCAAATCCCCCTGAAAACCTATTCCAATATGGTCTATTTCCAGAAGATGAGGCACGCCAAGTTGCCGAACGAGCCTGGCTTGATGGGCATAGTCGCGCCCTGGTATTAGCCCCTGACAACAACTGGGGTGAGCGCATCACCAACAGTTTTACCCAACGCTGGCAAGCATTGGGCGGCACCATCGCTGAGCAGCAGCACTATCCTGCGAAGGCAAATGACTTTGGCAAGCCGATCAAAGCACTACTCAATATCGACCAGAGCCATCAGCGTCATCGCCAACTTGAGCGCCTGCTGGGTGAGAAGCTGAAATTTGAGCCACGCCGCCGCCAAGATGTCGATTTTATCTTCCTCGCTGCACGCTCACAGAAGGGGCGTCAAATCCGGCCTCAGCTACAGTTTCACCATGCGGGGAGTCTGCCACTCTACACCACGTCACACATCTACTCCGGCACCACCAACCGAGATAAAGACAAAGATCTCGGCCGCCTGCTCTTCCCCGATATCCCCTGGGTATTGGAAGAGGATGATACCGGGCCACTATCACGCCAACATCTGAGCAGAGAGCTCTCCACCTTTCAAGATCGATACGCCCGTTACTACGCAATGGGCATCGACAGCTATAGCCTGCTATCACAGCTGGAGCGTCTACGCTCCTCAACAGATGAGATCCTCAGTGGCACCACCGGCAGACTCTATCTCGATGGACCCAACCAGATTCATCGTCAGTTGGTGTGGGCTAAAATGAGCAACGGTAAGAGCCGCATTGTCGGTTATGCCCCGCGCATCGAACCGATCACACCCCTCCCTTCGGAGACGCTGCCGATAGAGGAGGTTTTGCCTGCTGAAATGTTCGAAAATGCCCCCACCGACAAGCTGCCGGTGGCTGAGGCAACGTGATATTTAGACGCAAACAGCCCCCAAAAATAGCGGGGGATGGGGCTGAGAACCTGGCCTGTGACTATCTGCAACAGCAGGGGCTGAGGCTGATCGAACGCAACTATCACACCCGACGCGGTGAGATTGACCTGATCATGCAGCACGATAAAACGCTGATTTTTGTTGAGGTTCGCCTACGTGGCAGTGACCATTTTGGCTCTGCTGCGGAGAGTGTCACCTCACGCAAACAGGGGCGCATCATCGCTGCCGCACAACACTATTTGCAACAACAACCCAGCGCACTCGCCTGTCGCTTTGATGTGGTAGCAATCAGCGGCAAAACAGACCGATCCATCGACTGGATCCCTAACGCTTTCCAGACAGACTAAAGCCGGAGTAAACTCCCCCCATGGAACTCATTGAACGTGTACATGAGCTGTTTGAACACAGCATTCAAGTAAAAACCGACGCACAGCCGCTCTTGGCCCCAGCCATTGCCGCAGCCGCCGAGTTGATAGTCACCCGAATACTGCAAGGCAGCAAAATACTCAGCTGTGGTAATGGTGGCTCTGCGGGGGATGCGCAGCACTTCTCCTCAGAGATGCTCAACCGTTTCGAGCGCGAGCGCCCTGGCCTGCCCGCCTTTGCCCTCACCACAGATAGCGCCACCATCACCTCCATTGCCAATGACTATCACTACGATGAGATATTCTCCAAGCAGATCACTGCGCTGGGTCATCCGGGTGACATCCTGCTCGCCATCTCAACCAGCGGCAACTCCAGCAATGTGATGGCCGCCATCAACGCCGCACACGAGCAAGAGATGCTGATCGTCGCCCTCACGGGGCGTGACGGCGGCGGCATGGGCAGCCAGATCAATGAGGGTGATATTGAGATCCGTGTACCCTCCGACTCAACAGCACGTATTCAAGAGGTTCACCTGTTGGTGATCCACTCCCTTTGTGACCTGATCGACCGTCAACTTTTAGGCACCCCATAAGGATCACCATCCATGAATAGAAAACCCGCCCTGCTGCTCATTTTCGTGCTCTTAATACCGCTCATATCTGGCTGCGCAGGCATCGTCATTGGCGGCATCGCCATGACGGCATCCGTCGTCCATGATCGACGCACTGCAGGCTCCTACCTCGAAGATCAAAATATCGAACTGAAGGCCATCGACCGCATCAATGATAAAGCGGTCAGACGTGATAGCAGCTCCATCAGCATTACCAGTTATAACCAAATCATCTTGCTGACGGGGCAGGTGGAGTCTGCCGAGGTAAAGGCGAATAGTGCAGCGTTGATGAAAAGCATCGCCAAGGTCAAACGGGTGGTTAATGAGTTGGAGATCGGCGCTGTTGCCACTGCGGGTGAAACCACCAGCGATACCTATATCACTGCCAAGGTAAAACTGAAGCTGATCAATTTGGGCATCCCCGGATTTGATACCACGCTGATCAAAATTAAAACTGAACGCGGCATTGTCTACCTGATGGGACTCATCACTCAGCAAGAGGCCAATGCAATTGTCGAACGGGTTCGCACCATTAGCGACGTAAAAAAAGTCGTCAAAGTTTTTGAAATCATCTGAGATAATCACACCACTGATCCAGCTGTTAGGCAGGGATGCGGTTCACACCGACCCTGCCGACACGCTGCCCTACGGCTATGACAACAGCCGTCGACAAGCGACACCACAAGCGGTTCTCTTCCCCAACAGCACTCAACAGGTACAGGGCATTCTGGCACTCTGCAACCAGTACCAAACCAACCTGATCCCACGCGGCACCGGCACCGGCACCACCGGAGCCAGCGTGCCCCATCTCGGTGGCATCATACTCAGCACCGAACGGCTCAACCGCATCATCAAGATCGACCCAGATAACCGACTCGCCCGCATCGAACCCGGCGTCACCAATCAGGCGCTACAGCAAGCAGCCGCTGAACACGGTTTCTTCTGGCCACCCGACCCCACCAGCAGCGCCATCTGTACCATTGGCGGCAATCTCGCCTACAACTCTGCCGGGCCACGTGCCGTAAAGTACGGCACACCGCGTGACAACACCCTCGGTCTAACCGCCGTCACCGGCAGTGGTGAGATAATCCATACCGGCGTCAGCACCAGCAAAGGGGTGGTCGGTTATGATCTCACACGACTCATCATCGGCTCCGAAGGAACCCTGGCCATCATCACAGAGGCGACCCTCAGCCTCACCCCACTCCAGCAGAGCAAACGCACCCTACGCGCCACCTATCACGATATACACGCGGCCGCACATGCCGTCTCCGCCATCATGGCCCAGCCGGTCACACCTTGCGCCCTAGAGTTCATGGATGGTGCCGCGCTGAAAATGGTCAGCAACTACGCCGACCTCACGCTAGATAACAGTGTGGGTGCGCTGCTCATGATTGAGATCGATGGCCCCGAATATGGCATTGAGCAAGCAACCGCCGCCGTCAGTGAAGCAGCTCATGTAACGGGGGTCATTGAAGTGACGCAAGCCACTACCGCTGAAGAGGTCGCCGCACTCTGGAAGACTCGTAAATCCCTCTCACCGGCACTGCGCACCGTGGCACCAAAGAAGATCAATGAAGATGTGGTGGTGCCCGTTTCACACATCCCTGCACTGATCGCCGGATTGGAACAGCTCGCACAACAACATCAGATCACCATCATCAACTTTGGTCATGCAGGCAATGGCAATATCCACGTCAACCTACTGGTCGATCCAGACGACCATGGAGAGATGCAACGCGCCCACCGCTGCCTAGATGCACTGTTTGACTTGGTGCTGAAACTTGACGGCACCCTATCGGGCGAACATGGCATCGGTCTGGAGAAGCAGCCCTATATTGATCGGGAGATCGATCCACCCACCCTACAACTGATGCGGGCGATAAAAAATCAGTTCGATCCTAATAACATCTTGAATCCAGGAAAGATTTTCCCTTCCCAACAGAACAATTGAGAACCAATAGACAGAACACCAAACGACCCGCAGAACAAACGTGACCTAACTCCCCTTTACACCCCTTCACAGCACAAAAACCAGCAATTTGGTCGAAACTTTTAGGTAGACGCCCTCTGGCAAACACCCCTAAATAGCGGATGACCGATGACTAAACAGCTGACCTGCCTTGCACTACTACTGCTCTTAAGCACGCTCTATGGCAACTGTTTTGCAGAGGGTGAGTACCGACAGCTGCACACTAACAACACCGGTTTCACCGTATCACTACAACAGGTTGACCAGCCATTACTGCTCCTAGAACTTGAACAGCTACAGCAGGAACTATGGAGCCAACAGATCAGCTTGCTGACTCAAATAGCTGAAATGAGCTTTAACGTCGTCGATGCCATCATCACCATCGTCGTTCCTGGTGGATTGGTCTACGCCTTCAACAAAAAACTTAACCACAAAAAGGCCAAAACAGATCTCAATGCACTGAACATTAAACTGGCGCATCTACAAGAGGATATGTCCGCACTCAACTTACAGATCGCACTGCTATAAGCGATCCTAAGTAGACCATTTAGCCACTCTCCCCCAGCAGCACCATAATCTGATCTCTTCACCACTTTCCGGTATAATCTGATATCCATTCCGCTTCCAAACTCATTCACAGCGATGTCAAAACCTCGGTTGATTGCACTACTTCTCCTGCTCACGCTACTCTCAGGCTGCGCTCTGCTGCCTGATCAGATCGATCTAACCAAAGATTGGAGCGCTAGCAAGCTCTATCTCGAAGCAAAAGAGTCTCAATCCAATGGCGACTATGTATCTGCACTCGACTATTTGCAGAAGCTTGAAGCGCGTTTCCCATTTGGTCGCTATGCGATGCAGGCACAGCTCGACACCGCCTATATCCACTATAGAGATAATGAGCCAGACTCGGCCATCGCCGCCGCTGATCGTTTCATAAAACTGCACCCCATGAGTGAGTTTGCCGCCTACGCCTACTATCTGAAGGGTATCGTCAACTTCAACCGAAACAGCGGTTTTCTGGATGATGTCTTCCCTACCGATCCATCCCAGCGCGACCCTGGAGCAACACTCACCGCATTCAATGATTTTGGTGCATTGGTCAGACGCTTTCCCAACAGCAAATATGCTGCGGATGCACGCAAGCGCATGATCTATCTGCGCAATAATATGGCGAAACATGAGCTTCACGCCGCCGACTACTATATGCGCCGAGGCGCTTATTTAGCGGCCGCCAACCGCGCCAGTAAAGTGGTCAAAAATTATCAGCGCAGCAGCTCTGTCAAACGCGCACTGGAGATCATGATTGAGGCCTATAACGAGTTAGGTTTGACTCTCCTATCTGCCGACACACAACAGGTGCTAGAACTCAATTTGGGTACCGGTCGATTTGTCAGTGATGAACTACCTGAAAGCGAGTGGAGTTTTGGCCGAAAAATCTGGAATTGGTTTGGTTTAGACAAGAGTTGAGCTATTAAATACCGTGGCTTGTAGGGCTGGCTTTAACCAGCCATGGCGGACTAAAGTCCGCCCCACATGTTCAAATAATAATGGCCGGGTTAATATCATCAAAACAGTAAGATGAACGTAACTATTCAGGGAGCCTCTCATGAGCGATTGTAAATACGGTTTCGGCAAGATTGTCGACTTAGATTTTGATACCGCCATTGAGCGCATCACCGCAGCACTGAAAGAGGAGGGCTTCGGCATTCTGACCCAGATTGATGCACAAGCAACCCTGAAGACAAAGCTAGATGTCGACATTCTGCCCTACAAAATCCTCGGTGCCTGCAACCCATCCTTAGCCCATCAAGCAATTCAAGCCGAACCCAGTATTGGACTGCTACTCCCCTGCAATGTGCTGGTACGCCAAGATGAGGCGGGGGCCGTGCATATCGAAATAATGGACCCCAATGCGGTGTTAACACTGGTCGATAAACCAAGCATTGA
Organism: Candidatus Polarisedimenticolaceae bacterium; assembly: GCA_021647945.1. Taxonomy (GTDB): domain Bacteria; phylum Pseudomonadota; class Gammaproteobacteria; order Chromatiales; family Chromatiaceae; genus JAKITT01. The sequence goes on along the minus strand of JAKITT010000004.1, from coordinate 38,635 downwards.
GGCGCTAGCCGCCACCGTGCGTGAAAAACTGGACCGGGCACTATCGACACTCTGAAAACAGGCATGTTCTCACTGAAACCTGAGATCATCTACCTCAACCATGCTGCCGTGGCCCCTTGGCCAGATTGCAGCGCAGAGGCGGTGCGGCAGTTTGCCGATGAGAATGCCCATTGCGGGGCGCAGCACTACCCACGATGGCTACTCAAAGAGCAGGCGCTACGCCAACACCTCGCCCAGCTGATCAACGCCCCATCAAGCGACACTATCGCACTACTGAAGAACACCTCTGAAGCGCTATCGATGGTCGCCTACGGCCTCACTTGGCAGCCGGGTGACAACATCGTCAGCTTTGCCGATGAGTTCCCCTCCAATCGAATTGTTTGGCAGTCACTCAGCCAGTTTGGTGTTGAGCTGCGTTGCGTGGAGGCGGCAACAGCCGCCGATCCAGAGGCGGCATTGATGGCGCTTTGTGATGAGCGAACCCGGCTGATCACCACCAGCTCCGTACAGTACGCCACCGGCATGCGGATCGACCTGCAACAGCTAGGCGATTTCTGCCAACAGCGGGATATCCTATTCTGTGTCGATGCCATCCAGAGCCTCGGCGTACTGCCATTTGATGTCCAGCAGATTCATGCCGACTTTGTCATGGCCGATGGCCACAAATGGATGCTGGGTCCAGAGGGGTTGGCACTATTCTACTGTCATCCTGAGCTGTATGACCAACTAAAACTACAGCAGTTCGGCTGGCATATGGTGGCGCAGGTGGGGGATTATGATGCCACTGAATGGCACCCCTCAAGCAGTGCCACCCGCTTTGAGTGCGGCAGCCCCAATATGTTGGCGATCCATGCACTGGAGGCCAGTCTGGCCTTGCTACTCGCAACCGGCATCGACAAGATTGCCGAGAGCGTCATGCAGCTCGGCCAGCTGATTATCGACCAGGCCCACGAACGAGGGTTTCTGCTACTGACAGACACAGCTCCACAGCGACGCAGCGGCATCATCACCTTCCAGGTGCCCAATATCGACAATCAGATACTCTACCAACAGCTGATGCAAGCGGGCGTAATCTGCGCATTTCGTGGCGGTGGCATTCGTTTCTCACCTCACTTCCACACCCAGAAGAGTCAAATCATCAACGCCTTCAAAGCAATTGATAATCTCTGTCGTTGAACCACTAAAACCTCAGCCAAATAGCCCGCAAGCGACCTCAATTTACTCACAATCACCTCCGCTCAGCAGAGCCTCATGCTACGCGCACAACTGTCTATACTTATGGATACGCCTATTACCTCTGAGTAACTTAATGAAACGGTTCGCCCAATGGCTAACAACAAAAATAACAGATTGGTTGATGCGAGATGCGCCATTACGGGTATCACCACTATGTGACTTTAACCACCTTTCACATGAGCTTAAACAGGGTGATGTGCTGCTGATTGAAGGGCGCAGCCGAGTCAGTGAGGTGATTAAAATGATCACCCAAAGCAGCTGGACGCATGCGGCACTCTACCTGGGACGCATCAGTGATATCCCCGACCCTGAAATACAGGCAAAGATTAGTGAGGCCTATGATGGTCATCCAAGCGACCAACTGATCATTGAGGCGCTGTTGGGTGAAGGAACCATCATCGCACCACTGCACAAATACCGTGAAGATCACATACGCATCTGTCGACCATCAAGACTGACAACAACAGACGCCCATCACATCATCGCCTACACCATCAAACATCTTGGCTTCAAGTATGATGTCCGCCAACTATTTGATCTTGCTCGCTTTCTATTCCCTTGGGCGATCTTACCGAGACGCTGGCGCTCATCGCTCTTTGAACACAATGCGGGCGCTCCAACCCACGCGGTATGCACCACACTCATTGCCGAAGCGTTTGGCTCTGTTGATTTTCCGGTACTGCCCTTTATTGACCGGGGGCTTGATGGCAGCATCCGATTTTATCGGCGCAATCCACGACTGATGTCACCCAAAGATTTCGACTCTTCACCCTATTTCGACATCATCAAATACCCCTTCCTCGGTTTGGATGATCTGGGTATCTACCGAAAACTGCCATGGAGCAGTGAGCAGGTACTCTTTAATGATGATCATCAAGATTTCATGAAAAGGAACGAAACAGAGGGAACGGCCTCTGATAAGAGCAAAGAGACACCACAAGAAAAAAAGAGCAATCAGATTGATATTCCCATTACCGAGAGTGATGATGAGGCGATAGAAGATGAACCCATTGACGATACACCCATCATCCAGCGCTTTCGCATCTTTACAAGGAGAAAACCATGACACTTAGCGGCCTGCTTCTTACTGTTGCCGTCCTCTGGATATTGGCCTACATCCGCGCGGGCACTGTCAGCTGGATTGTCATTCCCCCTACACTACTCATCACCCTTGGCCTAAGCGGGCTCGTCTGCGGCATCTATCTTCTAATCCCGCTCCTCATCTATCTCACCGCCATTCTGTTCTACGCAAAACCCAACTTACGGAAAAAATTCATCAGCGGGCCACTGCTCAATAAATTCCGCAAAGTGATGCCGTCGATGTCGACAACCGAGAGCGAGGCGCTTGAAGCTGGCACCGTCTGGTGGGATGGCGATCTCTTCAGTGGTAAACCCGACTGGGAGAAGATGCTAAAATTTCCCACCCCCAAATTGAGTGATGAGGAGCAGGCTTATATAGATGGCCCTGTGGAGGAGTTCTGCCAACTGCTGGACGATTGGCAGATCACCCAGCAAGACTTTGATCTACCCGAAGAGGCGTGGGCATTTCTCAAGCAGAGCAAGATGTTTGGCTTGATCATCCCCAAAGCGTATGACGGCCTTGAGTTCTCTGCCATGGCCAATTCAGCGGTGGTGATGAAGATCGCCAGCCGTAGTGTAACGGCCGCTGTCACCGTCATGGTACCCAACTCTCTTGGCCCTGGAAAACTGCTTCTGCACTACGGCACTCAAGAGCAAAAAAATCACTACCTACCGCGTCTTGCTCGTGGCGAGGAGATCCCCTGTTTTGCACTCACCGGGCCACAAGCTGGCAGCGATGCAGGTGCCCTACCCGATTCAGGCATCATCTGCCGGGGTCAGTTTGAGGGTGAAGAGATTATCGGCATCCGGCTCAACTGGGAGAAGCGTTACATCACCCTTGGCCCGGTCTCAACCATCATTGGTCTCGCCTTCAAGCTCTTTGATCCCGACAATCTAATTGGTGATAAGAAGCGCCTTGGCATCACCGTTGCACTTGTCCCCAGCAATTTACCGGGGGTCGAGATAGGTGAGCGACACATCCCACTCAACATCCCATTTCAGAATGGCCCCAATCAGGGCAAAGATGTCTTCATCCCAATGGATTGGATCATCGGCGGTGAGACGGGCATAGGCCAGGGTTGGCGCATGTTGGTTGAGTGCCTCTCCGAAGGGCGCGGCATCTCACTGCCTGCACTCTCTGTGGGGGCGGGCAAGGCGGCCTGTCGTTATACCGGTGCCTACGCTCGGGTCCGGCGTCAATTCAACCAGCCCATCGGTTACTTTGAGGGCATTGAGGAGCCACTGGCACGCATTGCCGGTAAGACCTACCAGATGGATGCCGCACGTATCATGACACTCGGCTGTCTCGACCAGGGCGAGAAGCCATCTGTCATCTCCGCCATCATCAAATATCATCTCACCGAGCGCTACCGTCAGGTGATCAACGATGCGATGGATATTCAAGGCGGCAGTGGCATCTGTCTCGGCCCACGCAATCTCATCGGCCGGGTCTACCAGGCCATTCCCGTTGCCATCACTGTTGAGGGGGCCAACATTCTGACCCGCAGCATGATCATCTTTGGCCAGGGTGCTATCCGCTGCCATCCATACGTACTCAAAGAGTTCAGCGCCGCGCAGAGTGATGACCATGAGCAGGCACTGGAGGATTTTGATCAGGCAATATTTGGTCATATCGGCTTCGTACTGAGCAATATCGCCCGCGTCAGCTGGCTCGGACTGACCCGAGGCAAGTTCTCCTTCTCACCCGTTAAAGGGCCGACTAAACCTTACTTCCAACAGCTCAACTGGATGAGTGCAGCCTTTGCCATCATGGTCGATGTCTCACTAATGACCCTGGGTGGCTCACTAAAACGTAAGGAGCGTATCTCAGCCCGTCTCGGTGATGTGTTGAGTGAACTCTACCTCTGCTCAGCGGTACTTAAGCACTACCATGACCAGGGGGAGAAGGTGGAGGAGCTGCCCCTGGTTAAGTGGGCCCTGCTCGATTCGCTCTACAACATCCAAGAGGCGTTGCGCGGCCTGCTGCTCAACCTGCCATTCAAACCACTCTCTTGGTTCCTACGCATACTGATCTTCCCAACCTGGACGCCCTACCATGAGTCGAGTGACCATCTCGATCATCAAGCCGCCCGCATCATCCTTAATAAGGGTGATGCCCGAGAGCGGCTCACCAGCGGCATCTACGCCTCTCTCGATGAGAGTGAGACGGTTGGTCGTCTGGAGCGCGCATTTGAAGCGGCCATTGCCGCCTCACCATTAGAGAAGACCTTGCGCCAAGCAAAACGAGCAGGGCAGATTAAAGGTAAAACCATCAGCGAACTGGCTGAACACGCCTGCGAACTTGGCATCATATCCAAAGAGGATATTGCACTGTTACAAGAGGCCAACCGCCTGCGCAATGACGCAATTCAGGTTGATGCCTTTCCGCAATGGGAACAAAAAAAGGAGAAATAGTGGATGAGTAAGAGCAACCTGAAGGGCCGTATGGTCTATCTGGTCGACGGTAGTCGTACGCCATTTCTAAAGGCACAGGGCAAGCCGGGGCCGTTCCGCGCCTCAGACTTGGCCGTTGCTGCTGGACGACCACTCCTGACACGTCAACCCTTTGAACCCGATGCATTGGATGAGGTGATTCTCGGCTGCGTCTCCTCCGGGCCAGATGAGGCCAACATCGCACGCATCACAGCACTCCGTCTCGGCTGCGGCCATAAGGTTCCCGCCTGGACGGTACACCGCAACTGCGCGTCGGGTATGCAGGCGGTCGATAGCGCGGCACTCAATATCGCCACTGGCCGCGCTGACCTGATACTCGCCGGTGGCACTGAAGCAATGAGCCACCATCCGGTACTACTCAACAACACCATGATCGCTTGGCTGGGTGATTGGAGTCGGGCCAAGACCCTCTCCCAACGCGCCAGCCAACTGGCCAAACTACGCCCAGGCCACTTCCAGATCATCATCGCCCTACTGCGCGGCTTGAGTGACCCCATTGTCGGCCTATCGATGGGCCAGACGGCAGAGATCATCGCCCACCGCTTTGGTATCAGCCGCGAAATGATGGATCAATTTGCCGTCAGTAGCCACCAACGGCTAGGTAACGCCATTAAACAGGGGTGGTTGGATGAGGTTGAAGCGATCTTCGACAGCAACGGCAAACTCTATGAAGAGGATGATGGCCTACGTGCTGACTCCAGTGTTGAGAAGCTGGCCAAACTAAAACCTGTCTTTGATCGACCCACCGGCATGGTAACGGCCGGTAACAGCGCCCAAGTCACCGACGGTGCCGCATGGCTGCTGCTCGCGTCAGCACCGATGGTGAAGAAGTATAAGCTGCAACCTTTAGGGCGTCTGGTAGATAGCCAATGGTCTGCTCTCGATCCCGCACAGATGGGTTTAGGCCCGGTACACGCCATGTCAGCTCTACTCCAACGCAATCAGATGAGTAGCGAGGATATCGACTACTGGGAGATCAATGAGGCCTTTGCCGCCCAAGTGCTTGCATGCCAAGCCGCTTGGCAAGATAAGGACTACTGTCGTGAAGAGCTGGGGCTGAAAAAGGCCTACAGCCCCATCCCATCTGAAACGCTGAATGTCGATGGTGGTGGCGTCAGCCTCGGCCACCCTGTTGGCGCAAGTGGCACACGCATCCTGCTACATCTGCTAAAAACGCTACAACGAAATAACAAAAAACATGGTGTCGCTAGCCTCTGTATTGGCGGTGGACAGGGTGGTGCCATGCTGCTGGAGAACCTCTCATGAGCAAACATTGGTCATATAAACTGGATGACAATGGCATCGGATGGCTGCATTTTGACCATCTCGACTCCAGCAACAACGTCTTTTCAAATGAAGCACTTGATGAACTGGCGGCTGAGATTAGCGAGATCGACAAAGCGGCACCACGCGGACTCATTTTTATCTCCGATAAAAAGGCGGGGTTCATCGCCGGTGCCGATGTCAAAGGTTTCGTCGGACGAAGCGATGTCGATGAAACTGAGCAGTTCATCAAAGGCGTACATAGCCTATTTCAGCGTATCGAAGACCTCCCCTTCCCAACACTGGCACTGATTCATGGCCACTGTCTGGGCGGCGGCCTTGAGCTGGCGCTCGCTTGTCGCTACCGAGTCGCACGTGACGATGAGGGGACTCGGCTCAGTTTTCCCGAGGTGCGCCTCGGCATCTTCCCCGGTTTTGGTGGTTCAGTACGCAGCATCGAACTGCTCGGGCCGTTGGTCGCCATGCAGAACATGCTCAACTCCCGCGCACTCACCGGACGCGCCGCCAAAAAGATCGGACTTGTTGATCAAATAGCCCCTGAGCGACACCTCAAGCAGGCGGCTATCGACCTCATTACTCGCCAACCCCCACCCCATCAGCCCTCGTTCAGCCAGCGGCTACTCAACAACAACCCACTGCGTAGTATGCTCGCCCGATATATGGAGAAAGAGACCGCTAAGCGAGTGAACCGCGAGCACTACCCCGCCCCCTTCAAACTACTTGATCACTGGAAGCTGCATGGTGGCTCAAAAGCGGCCTTGTACAAGAGTGAAGCGCGTGGCGTCGCTGAGCTGCTCACCAGCAGCACGGCACAAAATCTGATCAGAGTCTTCTTTCTACAGGAGCGGATGAAGTCGCTTGGCAAAGGGAGTGATTTCAAACCCCATCATGTGCATGTCATTGGTGGTGGCGTCATGGGCGGTGATATTGCCGCTTGGTGTGCACTGCGCGGTATGCGCGTCACCCTGCAAGATCGTGAGGCACAATATCTCAGTAAGGCGATGCAACGCGCCCATGCACTGTTCCGTAAAAAGCTAAAACGCACCCCATTGATACAAGCGGCAGGTGACCGGCTGATCCCGGATCATAAAGGGGACGGTATTGAGAAGGCCGATATCATCATCGAAGCGATCTTTGAGAGTGTTGAGGCCAAACAGGTACTATTCAAAGAGATCGAAGCACGCGCTAAACCGGATGCGGTATTGGCCAGCAACACATCCAGCATCCCACTTGAGCAGATCGCTACCATATTGAAAAAACCTGAACGTCTAGTCGGCATCCACTTTTTTAATCCTGTGGCCAAGATGCAGTTGATCGAAATCGTCAGCAGCAAACAGACCTCGCCCGATGAGACCCACCGTGCCGCTGCATTTGCACTGGCCATCAACCGACTGCCACTGCCCGTCACCAGCAGCCCCGGCTTTCTGGTTAACCGCATTCTGATGCCCTATCTGCTGGAGGCGGTGGCACTGCTGGAGGAGGGTGTACCCGCACCGGCCATCGACCGCGCCGCCCTACGTTTCGGCATGCCAATGGGGCCTATCGCGCTGGCAGATAGTGTCGGTATCGACATCTGTCTATCAGTGGCACAAAAACTCTCTGAGACAATGGATGTGACCGTACCGGCCATCTTGCAGAAGAAGGTCGATGATAATAACCTTGGCATTAAATCGGGCTGGGGTTTCTACCGTTACCAAAAGGGCAAAGCGGTCAAAACGCCCATACCCAGTGACTACAAGGCCCCTGAAGATCTGACCAACCGGATGATCTTCAGGCTACTCAATGAGGCGGTCGCCTGTCTGCGTGAAGGGGTGGTAGAGGATGCCGATCTGCTTGATGCGGGTGTCATCTTCGGCACCGGTTTTGCCCCCTTTCGAGGCGGGCCAATGCAGTATATTCGTGACAGCGGAGTCAACCAGATGAGACAGCGCCTAGAGGCACTGAATAGCGCACATGGTGCGCGTTTTAAAGCGGATCCAGGCTGGAGTGATCTGGAGTAGCCGTTAGTACCCAGGGCTAAAGCCACTCACCAGCAAATACAGATATGACCACAGAGAACACAGAGGTCACAGAGAAAAGAAAAGAGGGACTTAATCATCTTAGGTTCTCTCTGCTCTCTGTGGTTTATTCTTGTTGGCAGTTGCCAAGGGCATCTGCACAATGAAGCATCAGAGTCTTTTCAAGCCTCACCGGCAAAGCCGGTGGTTTACCTCCATTCGAATTAAACTAACAAGAGATCACTATGTCCGGTAAACAACTCGATATCATCACCCTTGAGCAAGCCGATACCATCCCGGCCCTATTTCGTGAACGAGTGGCAAGAACACCTGACAAGGTGGCCTATGTCCAGTGCAATCCTGCCACCGGCATATGGGAGGAGAGCAGTTGGCAGACCATCGCTGAAGAGGTCAACCGCTGGCAATCCAGCCTGAGCAAAGAGGGGCTGAAAGCGGGTGATCGCGTCGCACTGATGCTGCGTAACTGTCAAGAGTGGGTCATCTTCGATATTGCTGCACAGGGGCTGGGGCTGGTCACTGTACCGATCTACACTAATGATCGGGCCGAGAATATCGGTTACATCTTAGAAGATGCCAATGTGCGCGTCTTATTGATAGGTGATCAGGAGCAGTGGAGCATCATCCAACAGATCGACCGGCCTCTCGCTGATCTCATCCGAATAGTGGTCGTTGATCAGCTAGATGAGAGCAAGCTGCCCAAGCATGTGGTGCAGGCGGCCACCTGGGTGAGCAAGCAACCCGCTGAATTCCAGATCAACACCAGCGATACCAACGCACTCGCCTCCATCGTCTACACCTCTGGAACAACGGGCCGCTCCAAAGGGGTGATGTTGAGTCATCGCAATATGCTGTGGAACATTCAAGCAGGTCTGAAGGCGATTGATATCTATCCTGATGACCAATTTCTATCCTTTCTACCGCTCTCTCACACCCTGGAACGAACAACAGGCTACTATCTGACCATGTCGGCCGGGGCTTGTGTCGCCTACGCCCGTTCAATACCGCTGCTGGGTGAAGACCTCCTCACCATCAAACCCACCGTCATGGTCTCAGTACCGCGTATATTTGAGCGCGTCTACGCCAAGATTCAGGCCAAATTGGAGGGGGAGTCAGCACTCAAAAAAGCGCTATTCAACAAAACCGTTGATGTCGGATGGCGACGTTTTCTGCACCAGCAGAACCGCCCGGGGGGTACGAGCGGTGGGCTACTCTGGTCTATTCTTGAACATTTGGTTGCCAAAAAAGTGCAAGCGAAACTGGGCGGGCGACTCCGTTTTGCCGTCTCAGGCGGCGCAGCATTATCACCCGATATTGCCCGTTTTTTCATCGGCCTGGACATCCCCATCGTGCAAGGTTACGGACTCACCGAAACCAGCCCTGTCATCGCCTGTAATCCTATTGGCGACAACATCCCCGCAAGCGTCGGCCCTCCACTTCCAGGTGTGGAGATAAAGGTGGGTGAACATGACGAACTGCTATCGCGCAGCCCCAGTGTGATGTTGGGATACTGGAACAACCAGCAAGCCACCGATGAGATTATCGATATCGATGGTTGGCTGCATACCGGTGATAAAGTACGGGTCGACGAGAACCAACACATCTACATTACAGGGCGTCTAAAGGAGATCATCGTCCTCTCCAATGGCGAGAAGGTGCCGCCTGCCGATATGGAGACCGCTATTCAGCTCGACCCTATCTTTGAACAGTCATTAGTGATCGGTGAAGGCAAACCCTACCTCATTACCCTGATAGTACTTAATCCTGAGCTGAAAGAGAAGGTATTAAAGGAGTTAACTATCAAGCATAGCGGCCAACTGGATGCCACCATGTTGCAAGAGCATCTACTCGCAAGAGTGAGCCGACAGCTACGCGCTTTTCCCGGTTATGCAACCGTTCGCCGCATTGCAGTTCTTGATGACCCTTGGAGCGTTGAGAACAACCTGATCACGCCGACACTAAAACCTCGCCGGGCAAAAATCATGGAACGTTTTGAGGCCGAGATCAAAGCACTCTATGTTGGGCACTGAAATGTACTAAGAAGGTGGAGCAGCGAACCTGTTGCTCCACTTAAATCTGCCGTTTTACCTCAGTGACATCAGGAATCTGAGCAATCTTATTCAAGATTCGACTCAGCTGAGTGATATCGATCACCTGGATGGTAAACATCATGGAGGCGGTCTCTTTAAGTGGATTGGAGGCCGTATTAACACCCATAACATCCACCCTTTCAGCAGTATACAGCGCTGATATTTCACTCAGCAAACCCCGTCGATCATTGGCTAAAACTCTTACATCCACGGCATAGCTTGAGTCAGAAGCGTGTGCCCCCCAAGTCACATCGACAAGCCGCTCTGGTTCAGCCAACACCGAGCCAGAGACATTGCTACAGTCACGCCGATGTACGGTGACGCCTCTACCACGCGTAATAAAACCGATAATTGGATCATAGGGGACGGGTTTACAACAGCCTGCCACATGGGTCATCAGATCACTCACCCCCTGCACAATCACCTCCCCCTTACCCGATATGGGACGCACGTCAGCGGGCGGCACTCGCCTCTTTGGCACCGCCTGTTTAACCCCACCACCTGCGGCCGCAATCTTGAGTGATGAGATATCCCCTCGACCAATAGCCGCCAGCAGGTCATCGGCCGATTTGAAATTGAACCGCTCTGCCAACGCGACGAGATCAGGGCGATCACTAATACCAAGACGTACTATTTCACGCTCCAATCCCTTACGCCCAGAGTCAAGATGCACCTCATAATCCTGCTGTTTAAACCATTGGCGAACCCGGTTACGCGCCCGACGGGTCTTTAGATAGTTCAGATGGGAACTGAGCCAATCACGGCTGGGTGTACCAGATTTCGAGGTCAGCACCTCAATAGTTTCACCACTGCGCAACGGTTTTGTCAGCTGCACCATCTGCCCATTCACTCGCGCACCACGACAACAATGCCCCACTTCAGTGTGTACGGCATAGGCAAAATCGAGAGCGGTCGCCCCCTCGGGCAGTTCAACCACTTTGCCCTTTGGCGTCAAGACATAGATCAGGCTCGACTCCAGCTCCCCCTTCAGCTCATCAACAGAGTCATCTAAAACAGAGTCATCCTCCTTAAACTCCAACCAGTGACGCATCCAGACCACCCGACGCTCAAAATCAGCATCGTGATGTTTATTCTCTTTATATCGCCAGTGTGCGGCCACACCCAACTCGGCGTGATGGTGCATATCGTGGGTGCGCACCTGCACCTCAAATGTCTTCTCATCGGGGCCAATCACAGCTGTGTGGATTGACTGATACATATTATTCTTCGGGGTGGCAATATAGTCATCAAACTCACCGGGAATATGGCGCCATAGGCCATGCACAATACCTAAAACGGTGTAGCAGTCGGCCACATCTTCAACCAATACGCGCACGGCACGTAGATCAAAAATCTCCTCGAAACCGACCCCTTTACGCTGCATTTTCCCCCAAATGCTGTAGATGTGTTTGGGTCGGCCGGTAATTTCGGCATTGATTCCCGCTTCATCAAATTTTTCATTGAGCAGTGTAATCACACGGGTAATATAAGCCTCTCGCTCAGAGCGACGACCATCCAAGAGACTCACCACCTCCTTGTATGCATCGGGGTCTAGAAAGCGCAGCGAAAGATCCTCCAGCTCCCATTTGATCTGCCAAATACCAAGACGATTGGCCAGCGGCGCATAGATCTCTTGGGTCTCTTTTGCCAGGGGACGGCGGATATGGTCTGGCAGCGCACGAGCGTTGCGCATCACATGTAGTCGCTCAGCAACAACAATCAACACAACACGCACATCTTCGGCGATACCCAACATCAAGCGACGCAGGTTCTCCGCCTGTTTTACCTCATCATCAATCTCAACATCTTGCCGGAAACCGGCCAACAGGCTAATCCGTTGCAGATCATCCAACATGCGCGCGGTGGTTTTACCAAAGTCATGCGAGATATCATCAAGGCTCACCTCATGATGTGCCAACACACCATTTAGGATGGCTGCCACCAGTGTTTCGTAGTCAAGCTTGAGGCCGGCCAGAATATCCGCCACCGAGAGCGCATGGCGCACCCGCGTCTCTCCCGAAGCGAGTAGCTGCCCACCCTCAGTTCGCAATGCGAGATCACACGCCAGCTTCAGCCGCCGCAACGTCTGCTGATCCTGGTCAGGCGTAATTGAGTCTAACCAAGTGGCAACATTGCGCTGATCCAACTCACTATCTGTGGGTAAATTTGTCGTTGTTGATACCAAACGTCCACTCCAAATACAGGCTTATCAACCTGCATCAGCAATCCCCTACTACGCAGAAGGGGGATTATATATACCGACCAACAACCCGCAAAAAAGGCTGCTTAGCGTCCAAGTCCAGCACGCCATCTGTCGGCATACTCTGCGCCTATTGTTTCAGATGCATAAGAGAGGGATCAAGCCAAAGTTCTGGAGTAACGCTCAATTTAGCACGCAATCACACCCATCCCTTATGCTCACCCATAAGGGATGGGTCATGCTTTGATCAAATCAATTACTGGCAAAGTGAACCACGTCACACTTTTACTTCCTTGTAGGAAATTTCCTACAAGGAAACAGGAAAAGTCCTACACACTGCCCCCTATAAACTCTGGCATGATAACCCCAGTCATCAACCACGGACGGTAAGCCTGTAACAGGCCCTTGATAGGATATCGAAGCTTTCGCCAACCAAGCTATGATGACCAGCCCCCGGAACAGGATGTTCCAGGGGCTATTTTTTTGCCTGCCATTCAGCTCAATCTACTGTATAGAACTCTCTGAATAAAACAAAAGGGGTAAGCACTCCATTGGCCTAATATGGCTGTAGGTGCACATTCATCTGCACGTTTGCAGGTTCGGCTGGTCGCATAAATGCAACCCTACACGGGCATAAAGTGCCTGGAGTGGATACATCCTGACTTATTCAGGGCTCCTATAGACCTCACTCTCTGGATGAAAGGCATACCAAGCGAACCAAAATGCGGTCACCGCCGGCATCAACTCCCCATGCTCATCATAGATCGCCGCACTGCGGCTTGCAGCATCATAGCGAACCAACACCCTCTTCCCTTGAAAATCATCCACCAACTCAGCCCCATTTTTGGCCAATTCAACCATCGGGTAGGCCTTAAACTGGCCATTCAACTCAACCCCCAACACACGCGCTTTGGGGGGATAACGCGCATCACGCTTTGCCACTGGGAAATATAACCCCGGCCGCGATGCATATCCCGCATAAGGGTCACGATCATAATCAGCACCGTAGCCGGTATTGCGTGACAACACCCACGTCTCAGGCTGGGCACTCAACCACGCAGACCACGTAGTATGCATCAGCGGTAGCATCTGCAATTTTGTCCCTTTAAATGGGCCACTTATTGCCTGATTCAATAGCTGAGACCAGAGTGATTGGGTCTTACGATCATAGAGCAACACATCACTGTTATAGAGCAGTCCAGAGACACCAAAATCGAGCCGTTCACCACCCACATCTGCACTAAAAGCGACGCCCGTTCCACAGAGTGGACAGAAGCTCACCAGCACCCCTTGGTCATTCACAATCTCATGCCAGTTGAGGATAGCGATGGGATAGGCCTTCGCTACCCCCTTCACAACAAGCCCCAGCACCTCAGCATCTTGCTTCAAATCTGCCTCACTCGCCAAGATAAAAAGCGGCGCATCAATGGCTGGAATGCCATCTCTTGGTGGGCCACCTAATAGAATTTCATCGATCGGAACCAAGGGCTGTTTGATATCAAAACCATTCGGCCCTGCCTCAACTTGCACCATGAGCAAGAGCAGGCTAACCAACAGCAATCGGGAGCTTATTCGCTTATTCATTCACCACCTCATATCCAATGCATGAACTGAAAAGGGGTTCATACATTGGATATGACCGGAAAAACTGATCTATAATTACATACAGTCCAATTTTCACATCTCACAAAGCACACCACACTCCAAATAATTTAATGATAGTTAACAGCCAACTACCACAAATTTATGACCCCGGTCAGCGCACCGCGCTGCCCGTTGAGAGTGCGGTTAATAAACCATCTAACCCACCACAGAGTGATACTCCCAGCCAACAGGTACGCCCCGTCACCTGGACTGAGAACCTAGAACGCGCTCGAGACTACACATTAAAGGCCCAAGCATCTGACGACTCATTGAGTCAGCGAGGCAAAGCGGCTCTCTCCGCCTACAGCAGCCATGAAAAAAACGATGAGAGAAGCTATCTCACTGAAGTATTTGGCCTCGACACCTTCGCATAAATAAATTCCTTTTCCTGCAATATTGCACTCAAGATATTAATCTTAACGCCGCTAAATTAGGGGCGCTTAATATAGCGACCTTTTATGGATGATTTACTAAAGAGATAGGACACTAAATAACCCCTTCCACCGGCGGATAGTGGACTTATCAGACATCAAGATTGACAGTGGACATTGCAGTCGCCCGTTTGAAGTGAGAGCAATCAGTGAAAAATAATCTTCCTGTGACCAACAAAGAGGTCTCTTTTTCTAGTGAGACCATCATCCTTTCAACCACCAACCCAAAAGGAACCATCACCTACATCAACCAAGATTTCCTCAAAGTCAGCGGTTTCTCAGGTGATGAACTCATTAACAACAACCACAATATCGTCAGACACCCCGACATGCCACCCGCCGCATTTGCCGACCTTTGGGATACCATCAAAGGGGGTTCGCCCTGGATGGGCATTGTAAAAAACCGCTGCAAAAATGGTGACCATTACTGGGTCGATGCCTTCGTAACACCCATTATTAAAGATGGAGAGATTGTTGAGTACCAATCTGTTCGCATCCAACCCGATGCCAGTTCAGTAGCGCGAGCGGAAAAGACATACCAGCAAATTAACGCAGGAAAAAGTATCACCGCACTGCGCAAGACACTGCCATTGCAGTTCAAAATATCACTCATGTCCACCGCATCACTGCTTCCACTGATCACCATGCTTGTTCTCATTGAGACACCCTCCATCACACAGACCGGCGGAGCCATTCTACTCTCACTACTAATGGCTTGGTTCGGCACCATGTTTCTATTACAGCCGCTAAAAAAGGTGATTAAAAAAGCCCTGGAAGCAACCAACAACCCGCTCATGCGCTACATCTACACCAATCGAACAGATGAGGCGGGCACACTTGAGCTTGCGCTAAAAATGGCCAACTCAGAGCGCGCTGCCATCATTGGGCGGATGTCAGACACCCTGGACAACCTAGGGCAGGTAATCAGCAGCACCAGCACCACCGCAGAGCAGACCAGTCAAGGCATGCAGCAGCAGAAAGATGACCTCAACAGCTTGGTCTCCGCCATGGCAGAGATCTCCACCAGCATTCATGGCGTAGCAAGCAGCACCATCGAAGCAGCAGGTGCCGCAAAGCAAGGCAAAGTACAAGCCATTTCAGGAGGAAACGAAGTGACCGCCCTGCTCAACTCAATCTTAGAAGTTGCCGCCGAAACCAAACAAGCCGCTGCTGTAATCAACCAACTAGGTGAATCAAGCAAAGGGATCGGCAGCGTCCTAGATGTCATCAAAGGGATTGCAGAACAGACCAACCTACTCGCCCTCAATGCCGCCATTGAAGCTGCACGAGCGGGTGAACAGGGGCGAGGCTTTGCCGTAGTTGCCGATGAAGTGCGCACCCTGGCAGTGCGAACACAAGATGCAACTCAAGAGATCCAATTGATGATTGAACAGCTTCAGCAAGAGGCCCATGAAGCTGTAGAAGTGATGGAACGGGGAAGCACAACAGCACAAGCAAGCGTTGAAAAGGGTGAACAGACCCGCGCCACCTTCAACATCATCTCAGAAATGGTCGCCCGAGTAGATGAGATGATCGCCATCGTCGCCACCACAGTCGGTCAACAGAGCAGCGTTGCAGAGGAGATTAACCACAAACTCGTCAATATAAGTTCAGTCACCGATGAGACCGCCAGCGGCGCGATACAGACAGCCCAGATTATTTCAACATTGGCAAAAGAGGTAGAGCACACCGAACGTTTGGTCAAACAATTTAGCACCAAGTAGCCAGTTCAACTAAATAGTTGTTCATCCCCACGGGTGTGGGGAACACTCTAAACTTATACCATTGATCTCATTGAGAAAAAACACCCTCTTCAATTCCACCAACAAATTTGAGCTTCTCAGTGGCAATTTTCAAATTGTTAAAGAACAGTAAAATCGATGGCTAATGCCATCCAAAAGCTAACTCTGCGGGCCCGTTTTCTCTTCTTCGGGCTGAAAGGAGACCAGTCTCAACCCATCATATTCAACGGGGATACGCCGGTTTTTACCATAGGTTTGGAAATCAAATCCAGACTCTGTATTGGTGGCCCAGGCCATGATGGCATTACCCTGTTCAGCAAGTTCAGTTATCTGTTCCCAGATCATTTCACGTGTTCGGCGTGAGGTATCACCAACGTAGACCCCCGCTCGAACCTCTAATAGCCAGATGGCGAGTCTGCCTCGCAGACGCGGTGGGACATTTTCAGTAACGATAGTAAGCATGGCCATTTCAACCGCTCCGATGCCCAGCATCACCCATCGAACTTGGCTCTGGTATGGCTGGAGGTACTGCATCTTCAGGCGGTTTGGGTGGTTCAATATCTCCTGCAGCCAGTACCTCTTCGATGAGTGGAATCAGCCGTTTGAGTATTTTTTCACTTCGAAAGAGGTCTCGGCAGGCAAGTCGCACTTGCCGGTCTGGCGTAATGGGCTGTTGGGCAGCCACTTTGAAGGCGATGGGGATTACGGTATCAAATTTGTAGATATCGGCAATATCATAGATAAATGAGAGCGGTTTTCCGGTGTGCAGAAAGCCAACCGCTGGGGCATATCCGGCGGCCAGCACGGCTGCTTCTGTGATGCCATAGAGGCAGGAGGTGGCGGCACTGATGCACTGGTTGACCTTATCTCCCTTCTCCCAATCCTTTGGGTCATAACGTCGACCGTGCCACGCTACACCATAACGTTTGGCGAGCAGTTGGTAGGTTTTACGCACCCGCGCCCCCTCTATACCTCGTAGCTGGTCTACACTGCGTCTTGAGGGTGCCTCTTCACCAAAACACAGCTCAAACATTTTGCGTACTACTTTGAGGCGAAGCTCATCATCTAGCGCCAGTTTAGCTTGGTAGAGTAGCCGATCAGAGCGCGCTCCCCCCGGTTGACCTGAGGCGTAGGGACGTACACCTGCCTCACCTACCCAGACCATTAGGGTGCCAACTGCTGCGGCTAGTTTGATTGCGGCATGTGAGACGCGTGTTCCTGGCTCTAGCATGATGCATGCAACAGAGCCGACAGGAATGTGGGTACGCACGCCACTCTTATCAACCAGTACAAATGCACCATCAATCACATCAACTTGGCCATACTCCAGGAAGATCATGGATATGCGCTCTTTTATGGGTAGGGGTTTGAGGGGTGGTTGCATGACGATCCTTGTGGCTGTTTTTCCAGATAAACACGAAGCAAACTACGGGGCTTTCACGACACTCTCACTTAGCTTTTTTGCCTTATTTATTAATTTAAGATCAAAGGTTAAAAACTGCTCGCAAGATTGGCTTTGAACAAGATGCAATGCATCGGCAAAGTCCATGCCTTGTTCATGCCACGTAATAGCTTGAGCAATCCAGATTGGATTTGATAGGTTCACATTGGGTAGACCAAATAACTTGACCAGTGCCCTGCATATTTCTGTAGCAGTGAAGTGGTAGGCATATCTTAGTACCCACTCTGTCTCAAGAATTATCGTGTCAGGGATGTAGATCTGTTGGCGCTTAAAAAGAGTGGTTGCTTTTTTAGCTTGATGTTCATCATCCTGCGTTAAAAACCGCACCACTACATTCGTATCAACTGCAATCATCCGTCTGTTCCTTCACGCCTGCTTGAATTGCCTCTTCCATCGCATCAAGACTCTTTGCTGGCCCTTTATAGGCGAGACAACCCACCACGTCTTCAATGGTTGTCTCCTCAAAGGGCGATTTTGCCTTTAACAACACACCATCACCCACATCAATAACCTCAAGCTCCTGGCCCGGTTCCCAATGGTGCGAACTTCTTACCAGTTTAGGGATGATGACCTGACCCTTGCTGGAGAGTTTTGTAGTTTCCATTGTTATACCCAAAAAGTAAGACGACAGTCTTACTTATAGTTGCAAGGCAAGAGGCCGTCAAGTAAGCGGCCTATACTCGACGAATTAGCATTAGCCCACAGCCGAAGGCTTTGGCTGGGCCAATGCCACTATTGAGTGCGGGACGCTCTTCAGGTGACATCGCCTTATAGGCCATCTCACTTTTCGCATTCATCACCACATCATGGCGATGCTGTTTCCCGCTATCATCTTTACGTGTCACCACTGGATTGACTCGCAAGCTAAAGGCCAGCACTGCTCCATCTGAAGTATCCAATACCCCCCCTTTCATTGGTCATCAGTTAGTGCTCCTGACAACTGCCAAACTGCCATCATTTTCGGCTAGCAACCTGATCTCTACGCTCATGCATCATGTAGCACCATCATCGCAACCACAACATTTCAGTCCACACACCTGTGAGGGTGCGACCTGAGTAAACCTTCAAGCTACTCAACCAACCAATTGTTTCAATCCACGCACCCGTGTGAGGGTGCGACACAAGAAATCAAGGTGTCATTCCGCTCGTTCGTTGTTTCAATCCACGCACCCGTGTGAGGGTGCGACCTCCGCGAACCATATTAATGACGCTTAGTAGCGTTGTTTCAATCCACGCACCCGTGTGAGGGTGCGACGACAAAGCAGATGAATTTATTGATAACGATAAGTGGTTTCAATCCACGCACCCGTGTGAGGGTGCGACCTGAACTAATGCGCCTTTGTCAATCAAGTCCGTAAGTTTCAATCCACGCACCCGTGTGAGGGTGCGACAATTAACGGGAGTCACCTTATTACATGGAAAGGAGTTTCAATCCACGCACCCGTGTGAGGGTGCGACAGGTTGGCTGGCGAACATAAATGAGCGAATCTGGGTTTCAATCCACGCACCCGTGTGAGGGTGCGACTGGCCGAACTTATACGAAACGCCAATCGGCACTTGTTTCAATCCACGCACCCGTGTGAGGGTGCGACGGCGGATTCCCTGTCATACGCTAGCATGTCACAAGTTTCAATCCACGCACCCGTGTGAGGGTGCGACCTAAATTCCTCATGCTATCGTATGAGGGTGGCGATGTTTCAATCCACGCACCCGTGTGAGGGTGCGACGCGTCTCAGGCAACTGGAGCTGTAACAGAAGCAGAGTTTCAATCCACGCACCCGTGTGAGGGTGCGACAGGCCGCCTATCATCGCAGCCTTTATCTTTTTGGTGTTTCAATCCACGCACCCGTGTGAGGGTGCGACGTGCTATCCAATCATTCATCGATAATGGCTATTCTGAGTTTCAATCCACGCACCCGTGTGAGGGTGCGACCTGTATGTTTTTGTTAGTGTGAGCTACGGAGTATGTTTCAATCCACGCACCCGTGTGAGGGTGCGACTGTTGCAACTGGTGCTGATGATTCAGATGGAGGTGTTTCAATCCACGCACCCGTGTGAGGGTGCGACGGCAGGGCAAGCCCGTCCTAAGCTATGTAAGCGGTTTCAATCCACGCACCCGTGTGAGGGTGCGACTTTGACGTATGAGCTTATCCGTAGATGGGGTATGGTTTCAATCCACGCACCCGTGTGAGGGTGCGACGTGATGGGTGGTTTTCTTATGTACCTGCAATTCAGTTTCAATCCACGCACCCGTGTGAGGGTGCGACGAGAAATTCAATAATATCTTTCTTTCCTAGATTGGTTTCAATCCACGCACCCGTGTGAGGGTGCGACGTTGAACATATTTGACCAATTTATCTTGTAGTATTGTTTCAATCCACGCACCCGTGTGAGGGTGCGACTTTGAGGGTGTTATTGATTTAACCGTAGTACCGAGTTTCAATCCACGCACCCGTGTGAGGGTGCGACCTGTTAAACCAGTCCAGTCGGCAGCAGTGGCAACAGTTTCAATCCACGCACCCGTGTGAGGGTGCGACCTCTATGAGTCATCCGGCGATGATCAACGACAGTTGTTTCAATCCACGCACCCGTGTGAGGGTGCGACGACACACACAGAGATAAAGCACCCTGTTACAGGTGTTTCAATCCACGCACCCGTGTGAGGGTGCGACGTTTATATTGTACCTACAACAAATGGCTAACCAGTTTCAATCCACGCACCCGTGTGAGGGTGCGACACAATAAGCCGAGTCCATCTGTCTTCATCTTTTTGGTTTCAATCCACGCACCCGTGTGAGGGTGCGACTTTAATCATTATGTCCGTAATTGAGTCGCTTAGTTGTTTCAATCCACGCACCCGTGTGAGGGTGCGACTTAATGACTATAGACTGATTCATTAGCCAGCTATGTTTCAATCCACGCACCCGTGTGAGGGTGCGACCTCTCTCCATAAGAATAAGCTTTACCTTTTATAGTTTCAATCCACGCACCCGTGTGAGGGTGCGACTCGCGCTGCAATTGCCCCAGGATTATCATTAAGGGTTTCAATCCACGCACCCGTGTGAGGGTGCGACAAGAGCAATTAAAAGCTGCTAAGAAATACGGTTGGTTTCAATCCACGCACCCGTGTGAGGGTGCGACTTCATTGCCGTTACAGCTTTACTTCCCGCTCTCGAGTTTCAATCCACGCACCCGTGTGAGGGTGCGACCTGGTTTAGTCATGTTATACAACCTTTTGTTTATGTTTCAATCCACGCACCCGTGTGAGGGTGCGACGTTTTACCTAACCCAGGGTCAAGAAATAAAGCGTGGTTTCAATCCACGCACCCGTGTGAGGGTGCGACTGCTCAAGTCTAATCGATTGATTTCAATAATCCAACGACCCAAATTCCGCTAACCTGGAATGGAATTTACCAAATTGTTAAAGAGCAGAATGTTTGTGAATTATTACTTTGCAAAAACAGGGAGTTAGCATTCCGCTAACCCTATTTGGTTTTCAATGAGAGCTAACGGTTAGCGATCAGATAATTAAGGCATCGCTGACAGGGTCAGCCACGGCTTTGGCTCCAATGTGTTCGACCTTTTGTCGCCCTTTTTTTCCTAACATGTAGAATCTAAGGCTATCTTTACTTGGGTCAATAATTTCCAGCAGTTCATTTTTCAATACGACAAATTGAGCAGGTGTTACTTCGCATTCAAATACGGAGTTTTGCACCCGCATTCCGTAGTCCAGGCAGCTCTTTGAGATGTGCCGAAGCCGTTTTTGGCCGCCTTCAGAGACTACATTGACATCATAGGTTATGAGTACCAGCATAACTATTTCACCAGATAGGGGGGATAGTATTCCGTATCCCCTCGGATATGCCGAGCTAGCAACATGGCTTGGCAGTGAGGCAATAGCCCAATGGGAACCTTTTCATTGAGATAGGGATGCATTATCTCAACCTGTTTTCGCTCCTGCCATGCGATCAATAGGCTTTTTCGGCCATCATCGGTTAATCGAACGGCTCCACTTGCCTCGGTTATAAAATCCTTTGGTTTAATCTGTTTTCGGTTGATCAGGGTTAGAACAAAACGATCTGCCCAGGGTGCTCTGAACTCTTCTAACAGATCAAGGGCCAAGCTGACCCGCCCTGGCCGATCTTGATGCAAGAATCCAACATAGGGGTCAAGCCCCACGCCTTGCAGTGCTGAGGCACACTCATTAGTTATCAGTGTGTAGATATAAGATAAGAGCGCATTAACGCTATCTGTCGGTGGCCTACGCACTCTTCCTCCAAAATTGAAACCGCTGCTTCGCAGCAGATCATTGAAGACGGCAAAATAGGTACTGGCTGCGTCACCCTCTATACCCATCGTCTCACTGACAGATTGGGCTTGTTGGGTTCGCCGAAGGCTGGTGGCCAGTTTTTTAACTGCGAGTGATAGTCCGGGGCTCTCCCCATGGTTGCGAATCTCTCGCATCAACACCGCTCGCCCATTAGCGATCTTGGCGGCCACCATCAATCGGGCGATGGAGAGTGACTTCTTGTCATCATCTGCCCAACGGTATTGGGCTCGCCTCAATAGTACATTGCCAGATTGCGGCCCCTGAACACGCGCAAGGAACTTGCCATACTCTGAATAGAAGGCCAACCCTATCCCTTGCTCCCCGCAATAACCCATGAGAAAAGGGGATACAGAGACCTGTCCAAAACAGAGGATGTTTGCGATGCTGATAGCAGGAAACTGCCCCAATTTATCACCCTCATGCTTGATAACAATGGTCTCCCGCTCTTTATGCAGATAGCTCTTTTGCCGAGTGATGTAGAGGGTGTTGAGCAGTTTTTTCACGATGTTTTGTCAGTGTTATTTTTGAGGGCTGCTCGCTTTGTCTGAGGCAGATAATTATCGGAGCTGATCACTTTTTTTCCTGTTTTATCCTCCAGATCTTTACGCGCTTTTTTGGCAATACCACCCCCCGTTTTTGCCGCTGATCGGTTTTCATCCATACCCATCGCATCATCACTCTCGGCAATTTGCCGTGTTGATAGCTCTGCCAGCGCGGTAAAGATCAGTTCTGCCTCACTCATGTGATCCCGCAAATTTTGGCTCTTTAACCCTTTTAGAGATTTGTGCTCCTTTACACTTACATCGGCCCACTCCTGGTGAATGATGTTAGTAAGAGTGGCGTACTCTTCACCCTTCTTAACGTCATGATTGCTCCAGTAGTCGGTCAGCTTGTTGCGGGTCTCCTGCCCTGTCATGCGCTGCTGAATCCATTTTTCACTTCGGCCATGCTTTTGCCAGGTCTCCCTAGCACGGTTCAGCGACTTTGCGGGGTCACTCATCTCCTGCATCCGTTCATAGCCCACCTTGGCCAACCAGAGCTTAACCGGCTCAGCTTTAGGGCTGGGAACAGATTGCACTAGACGCAACAGGGTTTCAGCGGTCGCTACATCGGTGGAACGCTGCTTGCCATCTGTTGCTCTCATTTTCAACTGGTTACAATTTGTAACCACTTCACTTCCCTCCTTATTCAGTCGGTTTTTCAATACCTTCCAGTAGTTCCTGGCGGTCTGATGATCAGACTGCTGGGTAAGCACCTGCACAATATCAATCACCGAAAACAACCAAACTTCCGCCTCATCATCATAAACACGCCGGATCTGGTAGTTCTCAAAAAAGGTCATATCAGTCTCCATTTGACTCACTCCTTGTCGGATCAGAAAAAATCCCTTCAATATATGCACTCGAATGGTCACGCCGAAAGACGGCAGGTTCACACAGATCATTGAGCGAGCAAGCCTTACAACGCTTTTGATCGGCTATCGGTTCAGGTGTTTGGCCACTCATCAATAGTGAGTGGGCCTCTTTGATCATTTGCAGCGTGATACCCCGCAGCTCCTCATCAAACGGGACATGCTCGCGTTTTCTTACTTGCCAGTACCACATCGCACCACTCTCGATGGTGGTATCCCGCATCTCCTCAAGG
The DNA here is from genome assembly GCA_021647945.1 of Candidatus Polarisedimenticolaceae bacterium. Taxonomy (GTDB): domain Bacteria; phylum Pseudomonadota; class Gammaproteobacteria; order Chromatiales; family Chromatiaceae; genus JAKITT01. The sequence continues at coordinate 15,023 of JAKITT010000004.1, read as the reverse complement.
CAGAGCGCCTGAGCGCAGAGTTGAATTTTATCCCACGGCTCCTGCTTTGGTTTTCCGCGTTTATACTCCACAGGGTAATATTTTTTGGCCGATCCCCCTTCAACCTCCAAAAGATCAAGTTTGCCTCTAATCTGGAGCGCATTGGAACGCACCGCAACACTGCGTTCATAACGGATATCGCCCCGCTGTTCAGACTCGTAGCTATCGACACGCTCATGCAGCAGATTGCCGTGGGCGGTGAAGAAGTTATCGGCCCACGCCTGCTCGATATGGATTAGGGCAAATTGGCGTGGGCAGTAGGCGTAGTGCTGGAGGGCGGAGATCATCAGCCAATCAGGCTCTTTTTTAGGGCATTTAGCCATGTTCTCAGTCTCCTAGCTTGTTGCTACTTTTGACATGCCTACTAACCAAGTCGCCTGATCAACTCCACCCCATTTGGCAGCTCTGACTCATCAACATCAACATGGTAATCCGCAAAACTCCGTGGAGCCTCAACACCATCATTAGCTTTAACTTTTATACGATCAAGCAGTGTCGTAGCGGGTGCATGACCCAACATATTGCTGTGTTTGAATAGATAGAGTCCTCTTGTACTCATCTCTCCACGGCTGGCGGAACGATCATGGTCAAACATCAGTAATAGAGACTCCCATAGCAGCTCTAAATCCTCGTCACTGAACCCCGTCTGCTTTGCAAGATGTGCCGATACAAACCCATGACAACGGTACAAACCGTAAGGCACGGTGAACTTACGCCCCATAGTGCGATTTTCTCCACTCTGTTTTTCCGCCTCTTGCGGTGTTGTTACGGCCATTCGGGTAATGCAGTGTTCCGAAGCAACAATGGGGTCGATTGACCTAGAAAATGTCAGCTGAACAGGGCCTCTTACCTGCCCCGCATTCTTTCCGGTACTCATCACTGCCCCAAAAGTACGAATGTCATAGTAGTTTTCACACATCCACGCTCTTGCTGCCTCAGTTTTGTCTCCCTTCTGTTTATCTTTTACGCCCTCTTGCTCATGAGACTCATCAATCATGTTGTTGAGAATCCCCTTTTCACGTATAAATATTTTCCTAGTTGGGTTATCTGCTTGAGTCATCTGCACAAAGTTACGAACTTTTCTCTTTAAGCAGACATCCGTTACCAATCCCATACCTGTTTCTGCATCGATGCGCGGCAAGTTCCCTGCATCGGGGTCACCATTGGGATTGCCATCTTTCACATCAAATAGCAGCACGAATTCATATCGATTATCCAGACTCATTGCTCTTCTCCTTGTTTTTTATTTGTAGGGTATAGGGCTTGTTTTTGATGGTAGTAACCAATTGCAAATAGCCCCTGATTTTCTAAATTAAGGTGAGATGGAAACTCAGAAATCAGCTGCATCACCTCTTCAATTTCCTTCTCAAGATAGTAATCCTTGCCTGTCTTTTTTAGTTTAGAGAGATGATGGGTTGATAGTCGCATTAGCGTCCCAAATACTGTTTTTGGTGTGCTACTAGCACTACTGTAATAACGATCTCTGATGGTCGCTTTAATGCCAGTCTGAGCTTTGAGTTGAAGCTTTTCCAGCAGAGCAAAGAGTCGCCCAAGGCAGTAGCCTGGACGTGTTTCATCATGGTTTAGTGACACTGTTAATTCCCTCTGGTTAGTGGCAGAAAATCTATATTTGCGATTAAGTGTGGCTTTGATTGAGCAAGCACGAACGTAGGTGACATGACCGAGTTCCGCTTTAACTCTACGCAAAGTGGCTTGAAGTAGTGTTTCAGGTAAGCGTCCACCCGACAGGATGGCATTGATAACCGTGGGTGGCAGATTGGGAGCAATGTTGTCATCTTTGTACTGTAAGGCCGTAGCACGAAGCAGCTTTTTTAACGATGGATAGCCGTAGTGATCACGCCCTGCCATATCAATATCGGTAAACCACTGAGCAAGGTTTTCTGAAAACTTGGCAATCGTGCCGACTCTCCAGTAGCGCACCACAATACGAGCGGAGTTGGGGGCTAATCCCAAAACAAAAAAAGCATCACGCCCATCACTGCTACTATAGGCACCATTATGAATGGTTGCAAAGAGGCTTTTTATTGCCACTGCACCGTTATCAGGATCGTCATCAAGACCTGTAATGAGCGAGGTGAAGAGCGTCTCCTGCACATTGGCTTTCTCAGCCCAACAGACATAAGAGGTATCAGCGATACGGAATTTTGTTTGTGAACGCTTCCTCAGTAGGTGATTGAGCGCAGCTGCATATTTGAATGATGACTCAACACCTATCGGAAAGTTAAAACCCTTTTCTTTACCATGTGAGGTGTAGGCTGGCTCATTGATGGCAGCCAGCGGTGCTGGCTTTTGGCTTACACCACTGATTGAATTGTGCAGCCGAACAACCTTGCCCTTTTTCCCCGTGATGAGACAAAATCCATCCTGTGCATTAGCCTCAGGTATCGGCTGTTGTTTGACCCATTCGATAACCTGCTCAGATTGGCAGACAGGAGCTTGCTGACCAGCCAAACGAAACGTTAAGTTACAGCCTTTAATTTTAAGAGACTCTTGCCATGTTTCAGATGCTTTTAGCCGCTCTATCTGCACTTCTGAGTTAATGAATAAATTAACTGCCCTTATGCCAATATCTCCAGGTAGTGCCTGCTCTAGCTGCTTTGTTAAACGTTTGAAACTATCATGCTGTTTTTGAGCATCATCAAGTGCTTTCTCTGTGGGTTGATCTGTTGGTTTTGCCAGTTTTGGCTGCTTGGCAACGTAACCATAGTGATCCCACAGAGGGTAGGCCGTTTCGTATGATTTTGCTCCACATCGACCCGATGCCCTGGGAACTCGCATGGGTTTGACGATCCGCTTGCCATCCTCCAACGCATAGTTGCTTTCAAGGTTAATAAACTCACCTTGTTCGTTAATGACGATAATGAAGGGGATCTCTTTCTCTTCAAAGCCAAAGGGGGGCAGCTCATCATGCTTGCGGTCGTAGTAGTCACAGAGTGCTTGTAGAATCATCCCCGCACCTCCGCACTCTCTCGATCAGGCACCGTGATCACTCCATTATCCATAACGGCATTAAAGAAGAGAGGCATTGGCTCTTGGGACAGGTGGTAATTCATGTCATAGAGCATCCAACCAAGCGGTTTACTCTCAGTGATGGCGGCACACTCATCTTCAGGTGACTCTACTAATCTGAAATCACATGAGAACTCTCGACACCCTAGATAGGGTTGGTTAAAACATTGCCCCTTTTTTGCCCGCCGCTTGAACATATCAACAAATTTACCCGCACTATCGGACGAGCCAGCTTTGTCGGTCAATGAAAAGCTGGCATGTAACCGATAAGAGACATCCCTGAGAAAAAGCCCCGCTCTCTGTTGCCTCTCCTCCTCAATGTAGATGGCAGGTAAAGCACCTCCTTTCATCGCTTTATTGATATTACCGACCGGCAAAACAGCCCCAACCTCATTGCGCCTAATACTGATCCACTCGATAGGTCGCATCACCTCAATTTTATGGATATGCCACGCAATAGCGGGTTTCCACAAAATAGCCTCAAATATGGCTCTTGCCGCTGAAGGGGTGATAACGTCATAACTGACTCGCTCCACTTTCATCTCTGGCCGTGTAAAACAGGCAAAGTCCCCTGAAACCTCTAAACAAAATCCCATGTTTTATCTCCCTATAACCTTTGTCGCTACTTTCTTTTCACTGCTAGCCATGTACAAACCATCACGACGAGCGACCCAATTATCAGCACACCCCAAAAACGCTCATGTGGATACTGATTAAGCCGAGTTATCGCTTCTGGGATCCATTCAAAGCCCATTTCTGCCCCGTCCTGAATAAACATTGGCTGTAAATCCTACCAAGCAGATCAAAGCATATCAACTTCTCTTTCTATCTATTTATTGTTTCATTCTCATCCTACGTGTACTATCACCTTGTCGCATATTTGATATGTGTGGATTGAAACTATCTATTTATTGTTTGTATATGTACGAATCAGGTGGGCACTCTGGTGCCCACCTACATTACACTAGCCTCTGCTGAGGCTAGTGTTTCAGCAGAATCCACACCCCAGCATTCGTGATAAAAATCATCTAACAACACATATAAGCCAGCTCTTTCATCAATGCACTTATTTGCCTGATATTGCACAGCCAATCTCTCAGGAATTGTCACGGTATAACGCTGCAATTTCTTATATACCCACTTTTGAGAGGCATCTCTCTCAAGCTGGGAGATCCACTCTTCGATAGGGCTATCGTCACAACCTTCTGGCTCAAAGGGAACAATGACAGCAACCCCTTTATCATCAATGAGGCGGAACTGTTCTGCGGCCTCTCTGAATTGAATAGCCAGCGGTGCATCTGCTGATGATTTCATCGTCAGTAGATCAACAATATTATATTTATCTCGCTCACCCTTTGAATTCATCATTGAGAAGTAATGGTAAAAGCTCTCTGGAGATAACGGATCTTCAAGCTGCCCATTGGCAATCATCTCAATGGTGATCTCTTCACCTTGCCGAAGAAAACCAGCTGGGGAGGCCTCCTCCGCATTAAAAACAACCACACGTCCACTCTTTAATTTGTCTTCCCGATTACAGCGCCCCGCTGATTGTGCAATGGAGTCGAGACCCGCCATAGCACGGTAGACCAGAGGAAAATCAACATCCACCCCCGCCTCTATAAGTTGAGTACTCACAACCCTGAGCGGCCTTGTATCGCCATCTCTTCGTTGCTGTAAACGAATTTTGATCTGGGCAATTAGCTCTGTTCTATGTTGGGCGCACATGTTGGCAGATAGATGGAGGTTATTTTTACTATCAGGCAGCAACTCAAATAGCTTTCTGGCTTGGCGACGTGTGTTGACAATAACCAGTACAGATGGCTCTTTTGCAAGCTCATCAGCCAGTGACGACCAACTCATTCGGCCTGAATTGGGCTTGGGTAACTGCACCTCGACACGCTTTAATTTTACGGCCAGCTCTGCGGGATTAGAGATAATCTCATGGACATGCCCTAACCCCTTTAACATAACCTGACCAAAGGGGCTTTTTGACTCAGTAAGTACGGGTTGAGTAGCGGTACATAACACCCATGTAACACCGTAATGCTCTGAGAGCTGCCGCATGACTTGGGTAATGGGTGCGTGGAAATCTCTTGGAATCTGTTGAGCCTCATCAAGAATAATGACGCTATTCGTTATGTTGTGTAGTTTTCGACATCGACTGGTGCGTGAAGCGTGTAGTGACTCAAACAACTGTACATTGGTCGTCACAATAAGTGGAGCATCCCAATTTTCAGCTGCAAGCCGCGATGCACTGCTCTCTTTTTCAGGTGCTACATCCAAATTACTGTGGTGTTCGAGCACCGCCTCTTTACCCAAAAATGATCTAAAGACATCAGCATTTTGCTCAATAATACTGGTAAAGGGAATTGCATAGATGATGCGTTTCTTATCATAACGTGCCGCATGTTTTAGCGCGAAAGCGAGGCTGGAGAGTGTTTTTCCACCACCAGTAGGTACTGTCAGGCTAAATATACCAGGCGGCAACGCTGCGGCACTTTCACATTGATTCAGTATTTTGTTACGAATTCCAGATAAAGAGCTCTTGCTGCTCTTTTGTTGCAGAGAACTCATCGACGCATAAAAACGGGTTTGCAATTCATTTAGTGACAACCGCTCTTGCCGATATAACGACTTATCAGGCTGCATGTAAGATTCGGTATCAAGAAAATCGGCATCTACCAAACAGGAGAAGAGCATCCTGATCCATAACGACATGGCATCAGCTGATAGAGCCATCTCTGGCAAGGTAGGAGTGTCTGCGGATAAAAGCTCTACAGGTATTGATTCAGCTAAAGCCTCGTTATACTCCTCAACTCCATTTTCCAAGCGATACTTAAGGCTACCCCTTCCCCCATTCCAATCAGCTAGACCGGCATGATGCCCCGCGATCAGGTAGGCAATGATATGACCAAAACCAGCAGGAAGTGTATTTACAGCGTGAATAGCTCCCGCTGTTGAGTGCGGTTGCCTTGTTCCATTTTCAATATGAGTATTCTCACTCTCATAACCTGTTTGAATGCGGATATAGTCTTGGAATTTTTCCCTATATTTACCTAGGTCATGCCAACGCCCCGCTAACAAAGCCCATTCACTACCGATACTACTGGCCAGTTCACCGGCTCGTTTTGATGTTTTTTGTAAGTGGTCTGATAGCTCATGAGCCGCTTCCCACTGCTCAGCGTCATCACTCTTTTTGATACGGGCAATGTACTCCTTCATCCTTATCCCTCACACACTGCAATCTGTATATACTGAAAGCCGTTTAACACCATCACTTCATACTCCATCAATACCCATCCTTTAGCTGATACTAACCCGCAAAAATCACCTACACCACAAGCGCAACGCTAAACCTCACCCGCTGCCACGGGTCATCTTCATCCAGTAATTTACTGATCCGTACTTCTAACTTTTCACCCCGATCCATCAACGCGGCTAATCGGCTATTTTCATTGCGGGGGATGTAACCCAGTTTGTCATTCATAAACCAGACGGCTACAGCATTGGCATCATGGGGGTTATGCGGCTCTCGCTTTAGGCGTAGCAGTGCGCCCATCTGGAGAAATGCCCAGACACCATTGGCTCGATGGTATTGAAAACCGGCGAGTGGCGACTCCTGCAACAGAAGGTGGCGCTGTTTAACTGCTCTTTTTTGTGGAAAGGGGTTGGTTTTTACGGCGGTTATTAGGGATTGGGCAAACATGACGAACACCTCTCTTTTACGGGTGTTCTATTTGTAGCATAGGGTAAGGCTCAGATAGTGAGTCCCTACTTCAATTCTTTTGACTTCCAGTAGCGTTGCATCTCAAGGAAGAGGAATGAGGCGGTCCAGGTGATGAGTACCAGACCCGTTAAGGACTCAATGCCCGTTAAGTATCTAATACCACCGATGGGGGTGATGTCACCAAACCCTAGCGTAGTAAACGTGGTGAATGAGTAGTAGCTGCAATCCATCAGGCTGCCATTGAAGTTGCCCTCTAAATGGCCCCAGCCGTCGCTGTTGTGCATGAAATAGTAGGCAAATGCGAAGATCCACACCTCAATGGCATGGGCGACGAGGGCGACAAGTACACCAATCACAATCCTAAAACGGTGTATGACACCTATTTTTGGCAGCAGCGCCGTCAGGCGAAAGAGAAACTCGTAGTGAATGATGACGACACATATAACAACGAAGCTGTTGAGCAAAATGAGGGCCATTTCTGTCTATTACCATCATGAGTAAGTTAAAAGGTGATTAGGTACAAAGCTCAGTATGCCCGTAGGGTATCTAACCACCAAATGTGTCACAGAAGAGAAGGATATTTTCGCCTCTATGCTTCTCCTGTCGTTCTATTTTAATTGTAGGTAATCAGCGCTTGAGCTTCAATTATGGAAGAGACTATTTTAGCCGTTGCCATTAGATGTATTGGGCGGCTGTTTTTTCTACGCGCTCTATCACCTGCTGGCGAAGTGTTGCGGGGGCGATCACCTCCACATCGGGGCCGTGGCGCAGGATATCCATGATCAGTTCAGCAGGGTTGTGGTAGGGGATGGTGAGTTGGTAACGGCCATCTTCCAGCCACTCGCTCTGCTGCGCGGGATGCCACACTTCACGGCTGACTCGGCGGCCCGCTTCAGCACTGAATTGCAATACGGCTTGTTGATCGGCTTCACCTGAGAAGATGCCGTAGGCTGAGCTGTAGTGGCGCATTAGCTGCGCTTCGGCAATCTGTTTAATAGGGTCTGGCAACACCTTGACGCTTGAGATGGCATCCAGTGCGAAGGTGCGCAGGGCGCCACGCAGGTGGCACCACGCATCGAGATACCAGTTGTCACGATAGTGGGTGAGACGCTGTGGTGAGATCTCACGTGCGCTCTCCTGCTGCTGGCTTTGGTAGTGGATGTGCAACCGCCGCTGCTGTGCAACGGCACCGGCAATCGGCTGAAAATGGTTGCCGACCGGGCGGGCCGCGATACTGAGTATTCGAATCCGGTGATCCAGATTTTCCACGCCACTCTGCTGAATATCGAGCAGCGAGTCGATCCGTTTGCGTAGTGGGGCGAGCTGCTTATCAAGTAGTCCAGGTTGGATATTGAGCAACAGCTGTTGTACTGAGAGCAGTGCATGCAGTTCACTGGCGTTAAACCAGAGGCCGGGCAGCTCGTAGTTCTGCTCATCATCCCGGTCATAGTAGAAGCCCTTTAGCTTACGGTCATACGCGATGGGCGCACCAAGGTAGGCGCGTAGCGATTCGACGGTGCGTTTGGCGGTGGCGCGGGAGCACTCCAGCACCTCCTCAATCCGGCGGCGAGGCACCGGATAGCGTGAGGAGGCGAGCAGTTTATGTAGATCGTAGATGCGGTCGAAATGGTTCATTTCGAGTCAGGTTGAGCCGGTAAATAGGGTGTCTATAAATAGACCAAAGGGTCTTAGGCTTCGTCAGCACGCCACTCTTCATTGGGCGTATCAATAGTCCAGAGACGCTCCAACTGGTAGAAGTCACGCACTTTGGCCTGCATCACATGCAGCACCACGCCGTTCAAATCGAGTAGCACCCACTCACCCTCTTGAGCACCTTCCATGCCTAACGGGGTTTCACCCGCCTCTTTGGCGGCGACTGAGACTGCTTCTGCGAGGGATTTTACGTGGATAGCGGAGGTGCCGGTGGCGACAATCATGTAGTCGGTGACGCTGGTTTTGCCACGTACATCAATCACCGTTATATCGATACCTTTCATCTCATCAAGGGTACCGACGACCAATTTTTTCAGTGCTTCTAGCTGCATGTTAATCCTAAGTAAAATTCAATATCTTTAAGGAGCCTCTAAATAAGTCATGATTGTTTTAGACTGGCTAAAACTGCCCCGATTCGCTCCGAAGATCGCCGCAATAGAACGACTATTACCGCTCACTTCGAAACAAATCGGAACAGTTTTATTTCAGCCTAAATTCAACCAGACTTAATCAGAAGATCCTTAATGATAACGCATATTAGGCGGTAGACTCATCTTTCCCATTGCTGATGCTGCTTGTATACAGCCCCTCTTGTTTGATTAGGGCTTCAACCTTCAGCGGCAATAGATAGGAGACTGACTCTCCGTTGGCCACCGATTGACGAATTCGGGTGGAGGAGATATCAAGCTGTGTCACCGTTTGAAAGTAGATCAAACCACCGGGCTGTTGGTGCAGTGGCGCAATCTCTGCGGAGTGACGCTCTTTTAGCAACGCTTGGAGATGCGGGTCATCACTGTAGGTCTCACCCGGGCGTGCCATCACCATCAGGTGGGCCTGTTTGAGAATATCCATCGGCCGATGCCAGTTGAGGAAGCCATTGAATGCATCACTGCCCAGCAGTAGGCAGAGCGGATGATCACCCAACTCTTCACGCAGTGAGGTGAGTGTATCCACCGTATAGGAGCCACCTGTCCGCGTCAGCTCACGCTCATCAACGCTAAATCCTGGCTGATCGGCGATGGCCGCTTTGACCATGGCGAGGCGTTGAGCCGCTGTCGACTGTGGCTGATGACGATGCACCGCATTATTCAGCGGAATAAAGCGGATTTCACTCAGGCCGAGACGCTCTTTGATATCGAGCGCAATACGCAGATGACCGTAGTGGATGGGATCGAAGGTGCCGCCGAAGATGCCTATCATTTTTGGTTATTAACCACAGAGAGCACACGACTGCATGGATGCAGGAGGTAGTGCGACGCAGGAAGCCAAAGCCGAGAGGACACAGAGATTTAAATTTTGAATCGTTTTACTCCATCAACGAGCTTAGTTACGTTGAAATTGATCAATAGCCCTTTACCAATACCAGAGAGTTTCATATAGGTCAGCAGTTGAGCTTCATGGATACCTTTAATATTTTCAACTGCTTTCAGTTCCAAAATCAGTCTCTTATCAACCAATAGATCGATTCGGTAACCACAATCTAACTGAATACCTTTGTACTTAACAGGAAGAGGCACCTGTAGTCTAAATGGAATCTCTTGCATCCCCAGCTCTCTAGCCAAACACTGTTCATAGGTCGATTCCAGTAAACCTGGCCCCAAAGCACGATGCACCTCAATAGCACAACCAATAACTTTCCCTGTTAACAGGTCCCTTTCCATCAGAAGCCTCCATGGCATTTTATCTCTTGCTTGAGCTGTTTCTATTGCACCAAATTACAAGCTAATCAACAGCGTCGAAATATTATTAACCACAGAGAGCACACGACTGCATGGATGCAGGAGGTAGTGCGACGCAGGAAGCCAAAGCCGAGAGGACACAGAGATTAAATATTGAATCTTATTACGCTATCAACCCACTTAGCTCACCAATGCCATGGTCCTCTTTGTGTTTCACGACTGAATCAAAAACCTCTGTGCTCTCTGTGTCCTCTGTGGTGATTTATCCTTTAATTATTTAGGTTCGAATATGCCCATCACCCAGAACGATGAATTTGACGGAGGTAAGCCCCTCCAGCCCGACCGGGCCACGGGCATGAAATTTATCGGTGGAGATACCAATCTCGGCACCGAGACCATACTCAAAACCATCGGCAAAGCGGGTCGAAGCGTTGACTATCACGGAGCTGGAGTCCACCTCACGCAGGAATTGGCGCGATTTGGTGTAGTTCTCGGTGATGATGGTGTCAGTATGTTGTGAGCTGTGGTTGTTGATGTGCTCAATCGCTTCATCGATACCCGCAACCATCTTAATCGACAAGATGGGCGCAAGGTACTCGGTATCCCAATCCTCATCGGTAGCAGCCAGACAGCGCTCACCAAGCAACCCTTGGGTCTTGGCACACCCACGCAGCTCAACCCCCTTCTCCCACAGCGCCTCTGCCAGTAACGGCAAAATCATCTCGGCCGCTGACTCTGCCACGAGTAGTGTCTCCAATGTATTGCAGGTGCCATAGCGCTGGGTCTTTGAGTTGATGGTCACATTGAAGGCTTTGGTCGGATCAGCATCATCATCTATATAGAGGTGGCAGATGCCATCCAGATGTTTGATCACTGGCACCCGCGCCCCGGCGCTGATGCGTTCAATTAATCCTTTACCCCCTCGAGGGATGATGACATCAATCGACTCTGGCATGGTGATCATGCAATCCACCGCCGAGCGATCGGTGGTCTGTAGCACCTGCACCGCATCGGCAGGCAGGCCCGCCTGCTCTAAGCCACGATGGATCGAGGTGGCAATCGCCTGGTTGGAGTGAAAGGCTTCGGAGCCTCCACGCAACACGGTGGCGTTGCCCGATTTGAGGCAGAGCGCCGCCGCATCGGCGGTCACATTGGGGCGTGACTCGTAGATGATGCCGACCACACCCAACGGCACCCGCATACGGCCCACTTGGATACCGGAGGGCATATACTTCATGTCGAAGATCTCACCAATGGGATCGGGCAGCGTTGCGATCTGACGCAGCCCTTCAATCATGCTGTCAATACGGGCACTAGTCAGCTCCAGACGATCCAGCAGTGCGCTTGCCAACCCTTTGGCGGCACCGGCGGTCATGTCTCGCTGGTTCTCGGCGATCAGGCTCTCACGTTGGCTATCAAGATCATCGGCAATGGCGTGTAGCGCATCATTCTTGGCTCGCGTGCTTGCGGCGGCGAGCTGGCGTGATGCGAGACGCGCTTTGGCACCCAGCCCTTTCATGTAGGCTCCAACGTCGGTGATAATTTCCTGGCTCATTTTCTCTATCCCAAATCTAATGAAAATTGTAACTACTCAGCGTATCCATCTTTTGGCTCAACTCTTCGTTATTTCTATACTCAACCGGTCACTATTCAGTTCACCTGTTGTTTCAGGCTGTAGGGCGGGGTTTATCCCGCCTGTGGTGTCGAAATAAAACCATGCGGCTCAATTTGGCTCCGCTGGCAGGATAAATCCCGCCCTACAGAGATCTTTTCAAGGGTACTAAATAGTAACCAAAAATTTGCGGTAACAGCGGCAAGGCACCGCTCCTACACAACCAGTGGTTTGGCACCCGCCATCTGTGAGGCGATGCTGATCAGGCTCTGCCACGGATCACCACGCGCCTGCCCTTTGATCAATCTATCCGCTTGGCCACACTGTTGCAGCAGCCGCTGCCAACGTTGCAGTGAAAAGCGTTGCAGCCCCTTTTTCACCAGCGGTTTGCGCTTATCCCAGACACGATGATTGGCCATCACCCGCTCGGCCGGTTCACCACTGTCGATAGCGAAACGCATACCGCACAACATGCGGATCTCACGCGCCAAGGCCCATAGCACCACCGGCGCGGCTAACCCCTCACCACGCAACCCGTCAAGCATACGGGTGACACGTGCAATATTGCCTTGCAACGCCGCATCCACCAGCCCATAGACATCAAAACGAGCACTGTCGGCAACCGCCGAGAGCATCTGCTCAATAGTCACCGCACCCGGGCCATTCAATAGCAGCAGTTTCTCCACCTCTTGCGCCGCAGCCAGCAAGTTGCCTTCAACCCGCTCCGCCAGCATGGAGGCCACTTCACGCTCTGGGTTGAGGCCACGGCTACGCAGCCGCTGTTCAATCCAGCGCGGTAGCTGCGCCACATCAATGGGCCACACCTGAACCAATACACCCACCCGCTCAATCGCTTTGACCCACTTAGCGTTCTGCTGCGCCTTCTCCAATTTTGGGCAGGAGATCAACAGCAGATCATCAGCCGAAGGGTTCTCAGCGTAGGCGGCCAGCGCTTTGCTGCCATCGGTACCAATCTTGGCGGTGGAGAGGCGCAGGTCAATCACCCGGCGTTCAGAAAATAGCGACATCTCAGCAGAGATAGCCGCCAGCTCATCCCAGTTGAAACCAGTGCCATGATCCATCACCAGACGGTCACTATAACCCTGCGTTTTGGCCGCTTGGCGCACGGCATCGGCCGCTTCACCCAACTGCAACGGTTCATCACCGCTGATCAGGTAGACCGGAACCAGCGAACGCGACAGCTGGCCTGCCAGTTGATCAGAGCGCACTCTCATCGCAGCTGCACCTCAAGTTGGCGCAACAGACGATCTGACATCATTCTCACCATATCTTGTTTTAAGATATCAGCCTCACTCAATCGGCCCAGCTCATCTTCACCACTGCTGTAGTAGCTACGATCCATCTCCAACGTCTGACTCACCAGCAACGCCTTCTCCATTTGGTCAACTCTGAATTTGATCCGATAACGCAGTTCATACTCAATCGCTTTTCCTCGACCATCAACGGTTAGCACATGACTATCAAAACCCTCTAACTCGATATATAACTTTGCACCTGAGGCTTTTTGGCCACCGCTCAACTCAGCAATCTGGCTTCGAATAAGTGAGGCGAGCCGTCCATAGCCTTCCACCTGTAAACCGGCCAGCAGGGGGGAGACCGCCTGCTGCCCTTTAAGGTGGAAACCACACCCTTGAAGCAGAAACAGGGAGATAAAAACAGAGAGTAGGGCCCACTGCGGTCTCATAATTGGTTCACACCACTGGCTGAGTTGAAAAAAGTGTAACGATTCAGCGTGTTTAGATTTTGCCTTAAATCGAGGCATTTTCGCACGGAAAGAGGGAGCATATAGATATATGTGACCGATTGAGTACGAAAATAACAAAGAGTTAAGGCAAAAGATGAATACGCTGAGTTGTTACAAAAAAGTGATCATAACCCGTGCAGCGGGGCGCTGTCAGAGCAGAATTAATTTCTGCTTTTTGTCAAATTTACCCCGGTGTGGCACAATCCCCGCCATGAATAACCCTACAAATAGTAATAAATGCGCGCGCAAAAAAAGCGCTGAAGATGAAGTCAGCTGTAAAAACTGTAGCCTTATCAACATGCTTGCACTGCTCGAAGGCGATGCCGATGCCGCACCTGAATTATCTGAGAGAATTTTAACCAAAAAGCGCCCCTGCGCCATCGGTGAGATTCTATTCCAAGCAAACCAACCCTTCACCTCGGTCTATGCGATCAAAAGTGGTGCGGCAAAGAGTTACTGCACCCTCGGTGACCGGCAGCAGATCATCGGCTTCCATCTACCGGGAGAGCTGTTGGGGCTAGATGCGGTGGGGACCACCTACCGCTCAACGGCCGAGATGGTGGAAAATGGCTCTGTCTGTGAGCTTGGCTTTGACAACCTCGCGCTGCTAAACCAGCAATATCCCGCCTTTCAAGAGCAGTTGATCAAACTGACCAGTCAGCAAATTTTGGTTGAACAGCGTCAATCACTGCTCTCATCCCGCCGCTCTGCGGAGGAGCGCTTGGCCGCCTTTATTCTCGACTACTCCGACCGGCTCATCGCCCGTGGGTTTAATGGTGACCACTTCCGTCTGGTAATGACACGACAGGATATCGCCGACTATCTTGGCCTTGCCGAGGCGACAGTCAGTCGCGCCATTCAGCGCTTTAAACGCAGTGATCTGTTGAAGGTGAGCGGTAAAAATGTCGATATTTTAGATCGGAAAGGACTGGAGAAGGCAGCGATTGACGGCCTCTAGCTCAATATCTCTTGTCATTTAATAAGGAGCCGCTGAACAATCACTGTTCTGCGGCTTTTTTGCTTCTAATGATCAGGCACCATACGCCGTAATTCAGACGGTCACTGTAGGAGCGGCGCCTCGCCGTGATGCCTACATGGATAATGGTATGGACCCACTCCACTTTATAAGCGGCCTCAAAAGAGCCAAGATGGAGTTGTTACCCCTGTGTGTCAACCTGATCCCATACAGTCATTGTATGAGATCAGGTTGACACACAGGGCCTTGAAGACATCGTCATAATAGTCATATTTAGATTTTCTAGCTATTTGATCACCTCTAATAAATATTTAAAAGATGTGTTCAAATTTGGGGGAGACTCCTGTAGCTTTGACTGATGAGATGGACGCCCCTGATTAAACCGGCGTCACAATGCGCCATAGTTGATGTAGTACCCCAACTAAATATAACAGGAGCGTCCATCATGAATATTAAACGAGTTAGTATTGATCTTGCAAAGA
>JAKITT010000037.1 GCA_021647945.1 Candidatus Polarisedimenticolaceae bacterium | reverse complement strand
GAGAGAGCTGCGAACCAAAATCCTCAATGAAACCCGAGAATCACAGGTCGCACCACCAGATCCTGGGGACGTAGACTCTCGAAATCCGGAGGGTTTACATGCAAGTACCTAACCGGACACTACTGAACCCATAGTAACTAATTGAGTAGAGATGCCGACCATCCAGTCGCACACCCAAAGGATTACTACCAGGGTACTCCGCCCCGGTTTCAGTATTGGTTTGTGCATCCATTTCAACTATTTTGCCAATACCCATATCCTCTATATAAGCGATAGGATCAGCTACTGCGACATTCAAACTAAAAAATGCCATCAATAACATTAGACACTTCAAGTTTTTTCCTTTGAAAATTTTATATGAAATCATCAATATCTCCATTATATAAACATCAAATGACAAGGGCATTCTCTAGCTATTACGCTGAAAAACCCTCTTTCCTTTCCCTGCTCCGTAGGCAAGCACAATCGCCCACAGGTCATGATTTGTTCTTCCGATCTGGCCTAATTAAGATACAATTTGAGTAGTACTGAAATTGATATGACTAAAAACAGTACGCTTGGGTAAACAAACCATTCCTGTATGTTTGCCTGTGCGGCAGGAATTATAATCCTACGTCCCTTGATTACTGATGTCCACTTGGATCCCCACACTCTAGAACAAATCCAGATGAATAGAGCTGGGTTTCTATAGAAATGAGTTATAAACCGTGTTTTAGTCAAGTTTTGCTGAGACAGATATTCTCAAAACTTTGGCATTACAAATAATTTTCAGATACAAAAAAACCACCATCACATATTTTGTGATGGTGGTTTTTTCATCAAGATAAATCTGATTACTTGTTATGGCATGTTAAACAAAGCGCACTGCCATTAATCGTTTTTCTTAAGAAAGGACGATTGTCTGGGTCATGTGGATTGTGGCATGAAGGACACTCAACACGACCTTCATACAACTTCACATCAGACCAGCCTTTTACTGGATCTGGCGGCGTATTAAAGAATCTGTCATCTGCTAAAGTATCCGCATACAATATTGAAATTGGATGGTCATTTCCCAGGTCGTTACCGATCTGCCACTCTTCCATCAATTTAGGCCATGATCCACTTGGACCCAGCCGTGATCCAGCAGTATCCTCAGGAAGGCGGCCACTTTCACCGTGGCAGGCGTTACAACTGGCACCACCAGCTCCACCAGAAAGGGCAAAATCTGGAACGCTATTTGACGGATTCACCAGATCATGTTGATCGCCACTACCATTGCCTGCAGATACAGCGCCATCACCGCCGCCAACACCGTTACCAGCGGCAGCATCATGACAACTAAGGCAAGCCAATGAAACACCACTTGGTGTTGCCAGACATGACGCATCCATGGTGGGACTAGTATACATTAGATAACTAGTGGTGTCTGTGATTCGCCGATTCCACAAAGGTGCACCGGCCATCTCACCCTGGTTATTTGCACCATGAGGCGTGTGACAAAAGACGCAGATCTCACTCGTATCAGCCTGGCCCGTGTCTCCAAAATAGTTACCTTTGCCCAGATCATGCTTAGATCCCACAATCGTACCCGCAAACAGCTGCGGTGATGCCGCTAGACACAGCACACCTATTGCTATAATTTTTTTCATTACTCCCCTCCTCCTTTTTCGCACATTCTCATTATTTTAAAGTGCGGTACAAGTCATGTTTAGAGCGCGAGCTCTTGCCATGATAATATTTGTACCTAAACAGTGCATCCAGACCATGGCAAGTTGAGCACAGGCTCTTTTCGCTACGATTCCGTAAAAAGCTACTTCTTGCACTGCCCTCAAGGTTTCTACCTGAACCTTTTGCTTCACGGAGCGCGCTCCATTTGTGAGGGTTATGGCAAGTTGGACAGGTGATTACTCCCCTATCCGCTACGTCGCCTTTCTCATCAAACAGTGGCGTATAGGCTCCTTTATGAGAGCGCCGTCGAACCACCACTGCCTTCACCTTCTTTGGATGTACCGATTTAACAGGTTGCTTATTCTCTGCAATTCTTCCCGTAGAGTGACAACTTCGGCAAAGTTCTTCTTGTGGATCCTGCCCTTTTCCAACCTTTCTAGCCCACAACCGAAGCGTCCCCTTAGCATTATGCACACTATGGCACTGACCGCAAACCCCTGTTGAGGATATTTTCCGGTTATTGCTATCAACCGCATCTGGAACAGTGACCGCCAAATCATGATCTGTCCCCTCAATCCATCTCTTTACCTTGTGACAATCGACACAAAGCTCACCATTTGGGGAGGCGGGTTTGCGCAAAAAGCTATTATTAGCATCACCCTCTACATCCATCTCAGCACCGGCCATACTGGCACCATCTTTTGGATCCCACTGATGTGGATTGTGGCAACTTGGGCAACTGACTCGACCCCGTTTTTTTGCCGGCTTCTGCTCACCTTTTTTATTATAAAGGGGCAGTGTTGGCTCGCCCTTGCCCGCGAGCTTTCTCACATCTACATCCAAGGGATGCGAGTGATCTCCAACCAGCTTATCTTTTGCGACACCTGTTTTTTTGTGGCAACTACGACACATCGCCTCGGTCACACCTAAACGCTTATCCAGTGTTCTCGCCCACAACCGCTTACCTTTCGCATTGTGGGGAACATGGCAGTTACCACAGACATAGTTTTTACCCGCCGGCTGGCCAAGATCATTCTCATTTTCAGGCGCGAACTTGCCAATGTTATGTTTCGACTTAACAACGGGCAGCTTATCAATATGACAATTGGCGCAAAGCTCGCCATCACTCCGATTGGCTATTCGCAAAAAGCTATTCTTGCCATCACCTTCCGCTAACGGATCACTCTCTTCAGTACTTTGCTCTGCTGACCAACGGTGCGGGTCGTGACAGGTGGCGCAAGCCACTTTTGCACTCTCTGCGGTACTCCGTTTGCCCTCATCATCAAATAACGGCAGCGCCTTCATCACCTTATTCACAGGGTTTTTATCCGCGGAGACACTCCATTTGGCACTGCTTACCTCTATCCCCAGTTTTTTAATTGCCACATCAACAGGATGGCTCTCTCTGCCGACCAGCTTCTCTTTGCCCAACCCTTTTTTATCGTGACAGCTTTTACAGAGCGATGAGACAGGATCCACGCCCTCTTTAGGCGTCTGTGCCCACATGCGAGGCCCCTTACCTTTATGGACGCTGTGGCAAGCTCCACAAATGCCCTTGCCACTTTCGGCACCCTCCATATTTGCAGCATCATGCTTGGTGCCTATCACCGCACCCTTATCTGCATGGCATTTTTGGCAGAGAGGCGAATCCGCTTTATTGTTCGCCACACGTAAAAAGCGATTACTGGAATCACCAGGGCCGCCTGGTTTTGATTTTTTGCTAGGATCGTTCGGATCCCACTGGTGAGGGTTATGACAACTGGGGCAGCTTACTCGTCCCTCTCCTTTTAATGGCTCCCCTGATTCTGAGTAACCTGAGAGTTCAATATCATTACCTAAATTAGATAGTTTCTTGCCGATGGGGTGCGTCTCTTTACCCACCTGATTTTTTGCTGCCACTTTGCCGTCGCTGTGACAACTGAAACAGAGCTCAGCAACCTTATCATCACCATTTTTCAGGGGCCTAGCCCACATCTTCAAGCCATTTCCACCATGCGGTACATGGCAGGCACTGCAACTCCCCCCCTCTTCAACCGTCTGTTCACGGATATTTTTCAGCTCGCCCTTGGCCAATGAGAGATCGTGCTTGGTATCTTCCACCATCTTTTTGTCACTATGACAGGTTTTACAGAGTGACGATTTTGAGTTCCGCTTAACGAGGATGGTGGCATCATATTTTGCATAGTGTGGTGCATGGCATGTCTGGCAAATAATCTCGCCATTGGTGCCAACTTTGCCACCACTCTCGACAATTTCGTCTGCAATTTTAACCCTATCTGACTTAACATTGACTGGATGCGTCCCCATCATCGCCGCTTCTGCGCGATCTTTTGCATAGCGGTCTTCATGGCAGTGGCCACACAGCGCCGAGTTTTCATTGGGTGCCACTAACGCCTTATTATCACGTGCACCATGAACACGGTGACATGACTGACATATCACTGTCGCCCTACCATCTTTCACACCAAATTTTGCACCAAAATCAACCAACTCTCTCTCAATCTTTTCAATCTTTTGATAGACCGGATGATTACCCTCTTTCGGGCCTGTACTGCGTTCTAAGTGACATGCCAAACAGAGGCTTGATTCGATATTTTTGGCCCGCAAGAAAACCGGCGACTCTTTCTGCCTCCAACTGACACCATGCGCACTATGACAGGTGCCACAGTAGATCTTCCCTTCATTATTTAACGGAAAGATCCGACGACCTTCACGGGTCGGAATGTTAACTTTTTCAGTTGGTACAACACCCACGGGATGAAAATATTTCTTCCGCACCCAAGCAAAGCGTGAGTCCATAATAAACCCATCATGGCAAGAGAAGCAGACACGCTCGGTGCTGACAATATCCTGCTTACCTGTATCAACAACTGGCTTTGGGTCATACGGAATCAGAGGCGTAACATCCTCTTGCTGGAACGTATTCAGCCACATAATGTGGCAGATAGCACACTCACGCTTTGCGGAAATGTCTCGAACAGAACCGACAGCATCACCCACAAACAGGAGCATTAGGGTAATTAGCAGGCCAGAAAAACGCACGTTTAACAGCTTCATTGCAGCTCGAATACCGAAACTTTATTGCCGAGTTGCTCAGCAACATAGAGGCGATTTTGCTCGTCTACTGCCATCCCTGTTGGGCTGTGGAATTTATGTTTCTTGCCATTTGTTGCAATGACATAGCGGAACTTATGTTCGTCATCAAACACCTCAACGACGTCCATATAACCATCAGAGACATAGGCCCACCCTTTAGCATCAACCGCAATACCTTTAGGACGATAAAATTGCCCCGGAAGCACACCCCATTCACCAATTTGGAATTCAAACTTTCCGCGCTCATTGAAGATTTTTACGACGGTGTTTAATGAATCGACCACATAGAGCCAACCATTATACGTAGCCAGCGTTGCAGGGTAACGGAACTCCTCAAGATTAACCCCCTCTTTGCCCCAACCACCGAGTGGAGAGCCATCCGTATCAAAAACCATCACATGGTGGCGCTCTCGTTCCGTAACAAAAATCAGCCCCGTCTTTTCACTCACCGCCACATCAATCGGCGTACCTACACCACCTTTTCTGAACCTGACAATGAAACTTGATACAAACACCCCATCAGCATCAAAGATCTGAATACGTTTATTGCTCTTATCCGCGACATAAACTCGTCCCTGCTTGTCTGTTGTTATGCCCAATGGCCAGAGAAAATCACCTTTTGCCCGGCCACGTTTGCCGATAGTGAAGAGATGTTTGCCATCGCGATCATACGCAATAACACGATGGTTACCGCCATCCACAATATAGATACGACCATCTTTGCCAATAGCCACATCCGTCGGCAATGCCATATGCAGTTCGTCAGCTATTTCGAGATCAAAGAGGTGCTTAGCATGCCCCAACGGAATGGGGGCAGGATCTGCGGCAAGCAGGCTGCTTACCAGCATAAAAAGAGGAAACGAATAGGGCAGCCACTTTAGCAGGGCTGCCCTAGTCAAACGACCTAACATCGGCAATTACTCACTACAGACCACAAAGGCTATAGCATACCGTTTTTTCGCCTTCGCAGCAGCCTACTCCTGCTGATCCAAGGCATCTTCATCATTGCCGAAATTCTCACGCCACCAAGCGCGCGGATCATCAGCCATCAGGTCGGTAGATTCTGAAATGTCGATATCGTCGCCCAATAGCTCCTTGCTATCTTCTGGCACGTTACCAAGGAAGACTAACTCCATATAGAACTTCTTATATTTCTGTACCAATCCAGCAATATTGAGGTTAGTCAGAGCCCGCGCGCGCTCTTTAGAGAAACCAAGCTCATCAAATGGCAGCAGGCCACTTTCATCGTCTGCTGGCACGTGACAGCGAGTACAGAAACGCCCTTTTGGATTAACAATATTATGGAATCGCTTCTTGATGGCACCTTGCTGCTGAGCGGTTAGCTGACCACGCATGGCGATAAACTCTTTAGCCTCAGGAGCATCTTCGGTTATTTCAAGAAGCTCTTCAGTACCATCATCTGTTCTGTAATAAGGGACAATCTTAGAGTACTGATCATCCGTCTCCATTAGGTTGCCCGTTTCAGGGTCGTACTCGACTCCAAAAGGCTTACCTGTTGTAGGAATGCCGGAGTAGTTGAGCCAACGGAAACTCATCCGGTCTTCTGCAATTTTCTTTGGACTAGCATGACAAGTCATACAACCAACATACATGGTGTGCATGTTCAGAAGCGTTCTAACCATCGGTGTTTTCGCGTGAGGAAAATCGCCATGGCAGTAGAAACAGACTGGCTGCTTACCTTTACTATATAGAGTCTCTTTCGGCGAGTTGTGAAAGTGGCGGATTTGCTCCTGACTTGCCTCAATAGCAACGTTATCTAGAAAAGATCTATCTGCAACAACTTCCTCTTTAGCCAAAAAGTTTGAAATCATTGTATAAGAGATAATCACAACCAAACTGCCGATAACCCACCAGAGGCAAAATGAGACCATCCATGCCCACGCAGGGTGACTGACTCGTTTACCAGAAACTGAGAAAAGATCATCCGTATCAACATCAGGAATTTTAGCTTTATGGTCAATAATGACCAACATCGCAATCGCAAAGAAGATGAACATCATCACTGCGAGTACGATAAAAACCGGATCAAGCTCTAGCGCGTTTCCCATGACGGAACCCTTAAATATATCTAATTCAGTTAAAACACTGCCTGCATTTGCAGACTAACTTGCTGCGTACATCATCCAGATAATGATCGCGTTAAATAGCATCCATAGCAGGATAAAAACCAGCGACCCGTAGGCGATAATTTTCTGTCCTGGTGTGAGTGGCGTCTGCATTAACGCCCTTCTTCGACCGGATCTACCTCTTCAGCAGCAGCGGTACGCGCCTCAATTTCTTTGTTGGCGAGATACTCCCGATAATCGGTGAAGACGGTGTTTTGCATCGCATCTTCAGCTGCCGTCGGCGACTGTAGGCCTTTTTCAACCAGGACGCCACGCAGATAGGCGCGCTCTTTTGGCAGCTCGGCCAAATTACGCAGGTACTCCATAAAGTGCTCTTCTATCTGATGTTCACGTGTCAGTTTTCCTGTTAAGTAGGTCCACTGCATCGGGAAACGACCAGGGGCCAAATGGACGTTATACCAGTGCCAGAATGCAATAACGAGCAGTGCCAACAGCGCCTCATGAGGGTGTGATAGACGCATAAACTCCTGAAAATTGGATGCATATTCGACCGGCAAAATGCTATTCCAAAATTCTGGAAAAAGAAAACTTGAACCTGAAATGACCATCACACTATTACCAAAGGCCGCTGCAAAATAGTGGATTTTTTGCTTGTACATGAACTTGTCCATCTCAGGACGATTCTCACGACCACCGGCAAAGTAGGACATGTCGGCCATAAAATCGCGAGCATCTTTCAAGATCGGGATAATGGTACGGCGAATATCAAAGCGCCCCTGGCTTATCCTTTGAATTGAACCAGCCAGCAGGCCTAACACGTGATAGACCATTGAAAACACCATGACGGCTGCCAATGTGCGATGAACTACACGTGTTACATCAACACCACCCAAAAGACCATTCAGTGGCAGCGCCCAAAATGCATCACCATAATGGATCGGTAAACCGGTAAACGCCAACAGCAAGAAGGTGACGAATGTCAGCAGATGCTGGATTCGGATATGAATCGAATAGCGAAACAGATCACCCACAGGGTTAGAGACCACATTTCTGTAAATTTGCTTTCGATCACTTGGCATGATGGAAACCAGCTCTTCCAGCTCTTTCGCATCTTTTTCCGGTATTTTATATTGGCGCAGGAACGTACTTAGTACGCCACTCGCCTCTTCGGACAATTTCATTCTGGATTCATCCCCAATTTAATTTTTTCAGCTTGAGAGAGATCTAAGATCTCTATCGCTTATTTTTCCTGAAACCACGGCCACGCCAGGTTGTGCCGCGACGCAACAACCATGAGACGCCATCACGTTTCCGACCAATGGTCTCAACCAAAGACATCAGCATTAATCCAAACAGTGCGATGTTGCCTACCCAGTTATAAACAGTCTCTGAGTAGTAATTAAACTCGTTCAACTCTTTTCTGAATGTTGGATGTGGATCAATCATCGCATAGCTCTGGTCAGCTGTTTCATGACACTTCTGGCAGGTTTTTGTACGATTTGCAGCATTAATAGGGGATTGAGGGTCACGAGATGGCAACAACTCATGAACACTCATATAGTAGTTTTCTGCTGCGGCGTGACAATCAAGGCAATTTGCTACATTTTTATCGCCATATTTAGCCACTTTACCGTGGAAACTTTTCTTATAGGACTCTGCAGCGATTATGTACTTCTCACCAATTTCGCGCCCCTCTTCATCTGCGGCTTTTTTATGGCGCAGCAACATCTCTTGGTTTCCATGACAGCGGGAGCAGAGAGCAACAATCTCTTGAGAGTCACGTTTTACTTCACGAATACGACGACTGGTGTGATTGTACCAACGGTTGGCGAATTTATCGTCTTCATGACAGACCACACAGCGTTCAATAATACGGGGTGGTGGAACGTCTTCGTCAGGGTTGTAGAGCGGGTTGGTGTGGCAGTCGATACAGTAGGGCTTATCGTCCTGCAGCCCGGTCTCTTTCTTCTCACGACCATGTACACTCTTTTTAAAGGTGTTGTAGATCGGCGCATGGCTGAACGGCTTGCCCGTTGATGGGTTGGTGATGGAGTGACAGGCACGATCACAACGCACACCCTCATCCACAGGTCGATGTGGCAGTTGCTTGATGAAGTAGTGGCAGTCACGACATGGCACATTTCGATGCACTGTCTTAGCGAAGACCTCTGGCATCACATAGTAGGACTTCTGGAAGCCCTCGTCCGTAACGCGACCCATTTTTGGATATTTGTGACACATCAAACACGCTTCGTCATCGACAAAAGCCTGTGATATGGCTGGCATCCAAAGTGTAATTATAAAAGCGCTAACCAATAGCCCAATTTTTTTCATGCGTATACCCTACTTATCTCATGTCAACTGCATGGCGGGGTGTACTCTATTACCCAAGAGCCCGCAAGGGAATTGGGGAATACCCTCGCCGACCACTACGATGAGTGAAGCGAAGGTGGCTAAACCTCAACAGGTGAGAAACTACAATAAATTTATGATATTACAGTGTAGAGCGATTGATACAGGAGGCTCGTTCAATGGCACAAGAGCCACGGCAATCTCACACTCTCTATCGCAAGACAAAAGACGCCCGTGCGTTAGATATCGTGACAACTACTGCAGACGTTAAATCGACCCCGCCTCAACCGTTTGTAACCATCTGCCCCTTTGTCGGCACGCGATAGAAATTGCACCCCTCGCTCATGTGGGTTATGGCATGTTGCGCAGAAGATCCGTCCGGTTTCCGGCTCCAGTGGCAAGACAATATCCTGCTCTTTTCTTGTTTTTATGATTTGTTGAAGGAATTTATCTGGAGGCACCCGAAGGTGGTTAGCCCCCCCTCCGGCGTTATTACCACGTGAGCTAAACCAAGCACCACCTGGGTGCGGCATATACGGGTGACAGCCTGTACAGAGCTTTTCAAGACTCTCATTGATGTTGAACTTAACGTCATAGATGTCACGGCTTGACGTTCTATTTGGCGTTGTTTCATGACAATAAAAACAGGTTTCGGCGTTCAAATCCCCCTCATCTGTAATCTGGTCATGCGGGTTTTTTCTTTGGTAGTCCTTCGGGTCATGGCAGTTGAAGCAGAGATCCGTTCGGGTGTCATAAGGTCCACCACGAAAAAAGAGCGGATTAGATTTCCTCGCATCTATGCCGCCCCGAGCAAGACATTGAATAGGCAGATCATGGCATGCCACACAGGTGACGACACCATCGCCTTGCTCTATCGATTTTTTAAAATCGGCAGGCATCCGCCCAAGAAAACCTTCTGAAGGCACCATATCAACGGCATGAATATACTCAGCAACCATCGTGGAGTCATGGCAATTAGTACACATTTTACTGACGTTTTCATTGCGTAGTGGTGTAGCAGCCTGACCCACCCCCATCATCTCCTGGTGACAAGCTGTGCAGCTATCTTCCCGCCAATGTGGGTTCGGCAACTCTTCAAAAGCGAGCTCGCCAGAGTGCAGTAAGTCAGGTATTTTTTCTGGGTTAGCGAGCAACCAAGCGGTATCAGGAGGAGCATTACCCGCATAAACAGGCGACACGCTGAGTGATACCAACAAGGCAGCAAGCAGCGCGATGTGAACACTATTTCTCATTACCATCCAAACCTGAAGAGACTCCAATTAGCACCATTAACAGAGCCATATAAGATCACCTAGATAGAGTGCCCACCATGCCAACCCAAATGGACAAACTCGCCTCAAATTACCACAACCGGCATTTCTTTGTCAGCTGACCTCACCGTCACTCTAGTTTAAACATAACGATTTGCCCCGCCCTACAGTTTGCAACAGGGCCTCAACTTCCCTCTACAAATCAATAGATATAGCGACGGCTTATAAAGAAACTGGCACATCTGACCTACCAAAAAACGCCCCGCACCGGATCACCAGCGAGAGGCGTTTTTCTCTATCTGACTATAAAGAATCAGTCAGCGCAGCGACTACTCCTCGCCTTCAGCGGTCTCTTCATGCCAACCGTCACCCGGCAGTAGGAATTTTGGCATATAGAACTCTTGGTACTTTTCAATCATACCCACCACCTCTGTACTGGTTAGGTCATGCATCCGTCGATTGGGATAACCCAACTGCACAAACGGTAGGTAGGCCTTCTCTTTATCAGCCGTATGACAACCATCACACAACAGTGGCTTATCATTGATATTACGATGAATAATTTTCTTCATCTTAGACTGTTGAGTTGAGCTAAGAACATCCTTCTCTTTTAGGTATTTGGCTACAAAAGCCCGCTCTTTGGCACCATTCAGAAACCTAAAGTTACCATCAGACTTTAGGAAGCCAGGCGCAATCTTTGCACCATAGTTACCATACATCGATTTATCTAAACTGGTCAGACCCGGCGGATTGCTAATGATGTTACCCTCCGCCTTGTCATACCATCTAAATGCCCAAGCCTCAGCATCCTCTTTTGGTTGGATATGGCAAGTTTCACAAGCGACATAAAACGCATGCATATTAAGGAAAGCACGTATCGATTTCGCTTTATCATGCGGCACAGCACCATGACAACGCAGACAGAGGTTGCTGTCATCTGACTCAACCTTCATACCTACATGATGGAAATGGCCTTGCACATACTGCTCTTCAATAACCATATAGCCTAGATCGGTCGTTGCAGTGCTGCCCTGCTCTTTCAAGGCGGCATCGAACATACTCTCCTCTGCGAGGTGCGCTTCATCTAAGAAGCTGCCCGCCCTCTCCGTCGACTCAACAACTAGCGCTTCAACACTATGGTCAGCCGAGTGGCCAAAAATGACGGGGTAGAGAAAAAAGCCATACCAGACGGTGAAGGCCATCAATACCAATATGTATAACTTATGAATTACTGTTTTGATCAGGTTCAACATTTTTATCTCCCGACCTTAATGGTGGCCTTGCAGCTTAATTTCATGTTCAAGACCTTCTGCTTTCATTGTCTCGGTATACTCCGCATAGTGCTCATGGATCATATCCGCCTCTGACAGGTAACCTGTCAAAAAGACCGTTCCCAGCGGAAATTTTTCTGGTGCATAGTGAACGTTGTACCAATGGACAAAAAAGATAAACAGTGCAGCCAACAGCGCCTCGTCGGTGTGCATAATGTAGAAGGCATTCAGCAACCAACCTGGGAAGATTTGGGTAAACTCATCCCTCCACCACAATGCCGCACCCGCGGGCCCAAGAATGGGGATACCCCAATAGGGTGCGAAGTAGTCAAACTTCTCTTTCCAACTGATACGGTTATATTGGGGCGGTTTATTGGTGAAGTAGAGCAGATGTTTAAACATCGCCACAATATCACGCCCATCTTGAGCGGTTGGAATCATCTCCATAGAGAAGAACTCTTTGAAAAAGTTACCCACCGTCAACTCATCATCTCGAATCAAACGTCCGACACGGTGCTTGAAAAACAGATAGAGCCAATAGCCCGTATGGAAGACAAATAACCCCAGTAGAACAGAACCCATACCACGATGAATCCATGGAGCTACGTCAATACCACCCATGAAATTATAGAGTGGCTCTGCCCATGACTGGTCATGGTAGCGCAGTGGAAAGCCGGTCAACGATAGGGTGATAACACAGGTAAACAGTACGATATGCTGAATACGCTGCACCAATGAGAAGCGGAAGAAGTAGCGCTTGCCACCACGATAGTTAATTTTAGGATAGACCTGCATATCACTCACCTCCCTCAGTGGTTGGCTTGGTCACAGCATGTCCTGACCGTTCAGCGCTGTTGAATGAAAAGTTAGGGAACAATCTTCTAAGCAACTCGAGGAAGATCACTACGATGAAGAAATAGAGCACGGCTGCCATCAGTCCACTAAAGAACTTCAGCATGTAGTACTCCATTGGGTTCTTCTCTTTATTGTTGTAATCAACATGCACTCGATAGCTGGCAATACCCTCTCCAGCCTCGTGGTGACACTCTGCATTACGACAAGTCTGCGCAATATTCGCTTTATAGGTGGCTGACGTTGGAGAGTCCATGCTTTCGACGGAGTGTACACTCTCACCATAGACAATATGGCAATCGACACAATCCGCCGTGCGGTCTGAACCAAATCGAATCGCCTTGTAGTGGTAGGTATCCTTATAGGAGGCAACTACATTATCAAGGCCATGACGCTTTTGGAATGCAGGGTCTTCATGACACTTGGCACAAATCTCTACAATCTCTTTCGATTCACGTGTCTTCTGTAGGCGAGAGGTGACGTGATTGTAGAAATCCTCTGCAAAATCACCGGTCTGATGGCAGGTTTTGCATCGGCCAAGACCGCGGCGTGAGACGCCCGATGAGACGCCCTTAAAGAATGAGAGCGGACGATAGAGCGGCTGTTCATGGCAGCTTTTACAGGTGGGATAATCCTCCTGGTACTCTTTTGGCTTACCATCCTCATCAAATCGGCCATGAACACTCTTTTCAAGAATTTTCGCGACAGGCTTATGTGAGAATTTTTTCTTACCCGACGGCTCAAGCAGGTGACACTCGGTCGTACAATTGACCTTTTTTGCTGGGTCGTGGGGGATCTTTTCAATATCACGATGACAATCCATGCAGTTGATCCGCTTATGCGGCCCCTTCATGAAGAGATTCTCATTGATATAGAAAAGACGGAAATTACCCTCTTCATCAATACGGCTTAAGCCCCGGAACTTGTGGCAAAGCACACAATTAAGCTCATCCTCAGCTTGCACTGGAGCACTCCAGAATGAGGCACAAAACACCGAAACCAACAATACCAATAGCAAGGCGTATTTAGACTTTTCGCCCAAAAAAGCATTTGCTGAGTGCCATCGAGTCATATCCCGATGCACCGTATTAACAACCAGCAACCCCATTACGTCACCCCCGTGGGTCCAATATGGATCACGTCAGATAAGATTTATCCGAACAAAAACGGAGCCGACTATAACAAAGAGAAGACAGAATTAGCAATAATCCTTGGCTGGTAGAGTAGAAACACCCTGTTTTTCAATAAATGCCAAGGTGAGAGAACATCCAACCAAATAGCCATAAAGCGAGGCTATGTGTGACACCACTGTACGGGGGGATTTTGTTCGCTACGCCTGTCAGGAAGCTATATCTTCATTTTTTTCAGCCGTGAAATAGAGCCAAATAAAACCAGAAATACCGGCAATCAGCGAGGCAAAAAGAACCCCTGTTTTAGCCATAAGAAGCGCTTCTGGATGGTGAGCAAAACCTAGCTCAGCAACAAATATTGACATGGTAAAGCCAATACCCCCCATCAACCCAGCACCGATAATGTGTTTAAAATTCAGCTCTTGTGGCAATGTCGCTAAACCCAATTTAACCGCCAGCCAAGTAAATCCAGCGATACCAACTAGCTTGCCGACAAGCAGCCCAGCACCAATACCTATTGAGATGGGGTGGGTAATGACACTGCCCAAAGAGGCCCACTCAATGGGGATGCCCGCATTGGCTAATGCAAATATCGGGATGATGAAATAGGCCGAAGGAAGGTGCAATTTATGCTCAAGAATCTGAGCAGGCGCCTGTACCAACTGTACACCATCACCCAGCGCCTGTACTTGGGAGCGCAAGGCATCGTTTTTGACAATATTACTCTCTCGCCCATAAGCCAGCTTGATCTGTTCCACCATGCTATTAATCTGCGACAAAAAGCGCTTGGGATCATATTTTGGCCGCATAGGGATGGTGAAGGCGAGAAAAACGCCTGCCAGAGTGGCATGAACCCCACTCTTCAGCATCGCAACCCAGAGCACGACACCCAACAGTAAGTAGGGGAGTGGACGACGTATTCCCCCCAGATTGAGCGAAACAAGCAGCAGCAACACACCACATACGGTCGCCAGTGCGACGAGATTGATGGTCTCTGTGTAGAAAAGTGCAATCACCACCACTGCGCCCAAATCATCCACAATAGCCAGCGCGACTAGAAAGGTCAGCAGACTCTTGGGCACCCGGCTGCCCAGCAGCGCTAGGGTACCCAATGCAAAGGCGATATCAGTCGCCATCGGCACCCCCCAACCATCGAAGGCAACCCCCTCTGGATTGATGCTAACGTAGATCAAAACGGGTACGATCATGCCACCAAGAGCAGCAGCAATGGGCAGAGCCGCCTGCTTGATATCCGCCAGCTCACCCACCAGAATCTCACGCTTTAACTCTAGCCCGACGACAAAAAAGAAGACGGCCATCAAACCATCATTAATCCAGTGATGGAGCGATTTAGAGAGCATAAAACCTTGAAAACCCACTGTAAATGGCAGCTCCAATAGATGGTGATAAGCATCACTCCATGAGCTATTGGCAACATAGATCGCTGTCACCGCACAGAGCATCAGCAAGACACCACTGGTGGTCTGGCGGTGAATAAATTCTTCCAGTGGCGTTAAGACTTGGTCAAAAGCCTTTTCCCAGGGTGCGACGTACGATTTTCCAAACGGATTCTTCATTCTTCTGGCCTAAATGGGGGGGGGTATTTGAAGCAGTATGAGACTACATAGTTGTCACATAAGTTTCATCAGAATTGGTCCCAGGGAGACCACAGAATAGATCGGGTTGAATTTAGGGCACCTCTATTAATTCACGAATGAGCAGCTTGAACCCATAATTCCCAGTGGCAGCGTTGCTAAGTGCTTGCAATAGAAAATCATGCATCTCAATCTGTCTCACCCAGAATTAATAGGGGTGCCCTTTAACGACCAGCTGATGACTCACGCTCTGAAAGATGCTCAGCAAAACCGGCACCCGCTTCAGTATAAATATTGAACACATCTGTGGCACCCAGTTGGCGCAAACTTATCTCTTCATCAGGATAGCGCGCTATTGCGGCAATACGCCCAGGGTATGAAATCACTCGCAACTGCTCGAGTGCATCCAGGTTGGCTTCCAGATTGGGCAGTGCCAGCATGACTAGCTTAATGCTGTGGTTGTGCTCTATTTTATCCCAGAAATCTGCATCACTCGGATCACCATGTAGCACGGTTCGACCCTCGGCATAATGCTTGCTGATCTTCTCTGCATCAAAATCAACACCCACCACTGTATCACCATAAAGCTCACGCATTTTCTTATAGGCACCGCAGCCTATTCTGCCCATACCAAAGATAGCGATAGTGGCACCACGTGTATCAAGCAGCTGGTCATCCGGCAGACGCTCTGCACACTGAAAGCGCATCCAAAAATTCCGGTAACGGCTGTAAATTCGGTTATCGATACTGTTGAGTGGTGCAGAAACGACAAGAGAGAGAGAGAGCGCGATGGCCATAACCGCCAGCCACTCAGCCGCTATCCAGCCATTGGCAAAACAGAGGGCGATAACGATTAGACCAAATTCACTGTAATTGGTCAGATTGAGGGTGGTTAACAGCGATGTCCGTGCGCGCAATTTAAAATGTGTCATCAATGCAAAGAAGAGTGCTGATTTTGCGAAGATAAAGGGCACCAATAGGGCACCGATAATGAGTGCGTCAGATGATAGTTGACTCGACAAGCCGATCGAGAGGAAGAAACCAACCAGAAAGAGATCTTTCAACCCCAGCATCGATTTAGCCATCTCCGTCGCTTTCGAGTGGGTTGAGATCAACACCCCCATCACCAAGGCACCCAAATCATCCTTCACTCCAGCCAACTCAAAAAGCTCAGCGCCCCCCATGGCCAAAACAAGACCATACAAAACCAGCAGCTCGCCATGCCCCGTCCTATCTAATAGATAATGAAACAGCGGCCGCATGGGGATAAGAAGGAGTAGCAGCGGCGCCCAAAGGGAGGGCAATGTACCACTTGATGCGGCCAGAAAAACAACAGCCAGCAGATCCTGCATCACAAGAATACCGATCGCTATTCGTCCATGCAGGGACTTCATCTCCCCCTTCTCTTCCAACGACTTCACCACAAAAACGGTACTTGAGAAGCTCAAGGCAAAAGCGAGCATCAGAGAGGATTTGAGATCAAGGCTGCTATAGAGTGGCAAGCCGAGCAAAGCCAATGCATAGATGAGCAGACTAAATAGGGTGACAACAATAGAGACATGCAGTGCCGTCACTGACCAAACTTGCGGTTTGATCAGAACCTTCAAATTAAGCTTAAGACCCACCGTAAAGAGCAGCAGCGTAATGCCGAGATCAGCCAACTTTTGCAGCATATCACCACTGCTAGCACCGATGATATTGAGTATAAAGCCCGTCGCTAAAAAACCGACCAATGGCGGTAACCCGATCGTTCTCGCAAACATGCCAAAGGCAAACGCAAGAGAGATCCAGACAACATCACCCAGCGCAATAGCAACCCATTCAAAATCCATGGTGCATTATTGATCAGCCATAAGCTGCAATCAATCCCCGTTAGAAACATGGCTAGTCACCTATTTCCCAACCATTCATCTGTAGCCAGATAATCACTATCCAGGTTAAAATCTACCCCGGCAAGAAGCGCTGCTATAGCAAAAACTCAATTTCCAGATAAATCTGCCGATCACACTTATAGTTCATAAAAAATCATACTTGGCATTAATAGCAACATCACTTAACAATAAAATAGGAAACTCTCATGTTTTTTGGGTTATTTGGTAACAACGAAAAGAGCAAGACTCAAACAAAACTCGCTCTCCCTGGTACTGAAATCTACTATCACCCACATCTCGTTAACGACCTGCTGTCTGACCATGTCGAGCTGCTAAAGATGTTTGGCAAAATTGATGCCGCGCACAAAAAAGGGAATGTCAAACAGACCATCCAAACCCTAAACGACTTCACTGAGTCACTCAGAAGCCACCTCATTATTGAAAATACAAAACTCTATATCTATCTGCGACACTCATTGCGGAAGATGCCTAGTGAGGCAAAAGTGGCACAGGGTTTCCAACACGAGATGCGGAGTATTGGTAAGGCACTCAACGAATTTGTTACTGAGTTCTCAAGTGACTCCTCATGGAGCGAAAAAAAGAGAAAAGCCTTTGGTGAACAGCTCTCCGCCATTGGAGACATACTGATTCAACGCATTGAGACGGAGGAGGAGAGCCTCTATCCACTCTACAACGAGCCCAACCATCTTATGCTGCGCACCCGCCGCAAATAGGATCATTTGGATCAAGACACCGACACGTGCTAGCTAAGTAACAGCCCAACAGATCGCCCTGATTCCAATTGAAAATGGCATGATCTCAATTCACACACGCAGAGCAATGCGGCCTGCGTAGTCTCTATACGCTACATTCACCCATCATCTATTGGCCGTTCCCGCACATCTCTCAATTGACCACTCTACACGATGGGCTATCACCCCACGCGCCATCTACAGACCTATACTAATCAGCGAGAGGAGAAGTTATGCGAACGATTCAAGCCATTGGTGCCGCATCCTGCATTGCCGGCAATCGATTCGGCTGCTGCGGCGGCCCGATGGCACTGCGCCGTGCTGGACTCATCGGCGTCCTGGCGCGCCATCATGGCCTTTATCTTCAATGGCAGCAGGTGCTAGAACCCAACCCAAAACACCCCACTGAGGTAGCACTGGCGAGGCTCTTTCGCCATATCAGGCGGCAGATTCAATCATCTGTGACAAATGGTCACCCGTTTATCTTTATGGGCGGCGACCACTCCTGTGCCATGGGCGTCTGGGGCGGTGTACTGAAGGCGCTCAAACGACGGAAAAATTTCGGCCTGATTTGGATCGATGCCCATATGGATGCGCACACCTTTACAACATCTCGCTCTAGTAATATCCACGGCATGCCGATAGCCGCCCTATTAGGCCAGGCAGACCAACGACTTGCTGCCATCTATGGCGATACCCCATCACTCGACCCATCTCGGTTGGTACTCATTGGTGTACGTAGTTATGAACCTGCCGAAGAGCGACTTTTGAGATCACTTGGTGTGCAGGTCTACACCATGGAGAGGATACGGCAGGTGGGCAGCTTGCCACTCTTGATGCGTCAGGTATTACAACGTATGCGCCAACGCTGTGATCACTATGGCCTCAGTATCGATCTGGATGGCATTGATCCACGTGACGCCCCTGGGGTCGGTACACCCGTAGCCGGGGGGCTCTCAGGCATAGCGTTATGTCGTGCATTAAAGGGGCTAGGGGCCGACCCGGCACTCATTGGCATGGAGATCGCCGAGTTTAATCCACTTCAGGATCGGCACCATCGCACCGCTCGTTTGGTGGAGAAGCTGGTAGGCTCTATCTATGGTGACCGTTGGCAGCCACCAAAATAATCAACTAACCCACCAACCACCTGACTTAAGACATCACACAAGCCCACCAAACAGATCCTTGGGATCATCAAGCACAGGAATCATAGCACTCTCACTACCAATACCATGCTCCTCCGCCAGCCGATTAACCAGCCGTAACGCCGTATAATCTTCCAGTGCAAAACCCACTGAGTCAAATAGGGTGAGCTCATGATCATTTTCACGCCCTGGACGCTGGCCACTGACAATCTCCCACAGCTCGGCATGAATGGTGACATCAGGCCGATTTTGCACCTCCCCCTCGTGCATGCTCTGCTCTTGGTATTCAACAACTATCTTCACCTGATCAAGCAGCGCCGGATCAAGCTCTGTTTTACCGGGACAATCTCCTCCCATGGCATGGATATGGGTGCCGGGGGCGATCATTGAGCGATTAAGAATACGGTCTTGGCACTTAGCCGCCGTGGCGGTGACAATCAGATCCGCATCCTGTACCGCCTCTGCACCACTTTTACAGGCAATCAGCTGGGGAACCCGCCCACTAAGATTTCGGGCAAACTTCGCCATCGCCGCACCATCTAAATCATAATAGCGGATAGCCTTTAGTGGGCAGACACCTGCCAGTGCCAACACTTGAAACTCTGATTGAGCACCACAACCGATGATCCCCAACACCTCACTCTCTCTCCGCGCCAGATAGTGAGCACCCAGGGCGGCCGTTGCCGCCGTGCGCAGGGCGGTGAGCCAAGTCATCTCACACATCAACAGCGGATAGCCTGTATCAACCTCCGCAAGCATGCCCACCGCAACCACACATAGCTTTCCCTGCTTAGTATTTCTGGGGTGACCATTGACATATTTGTAGGCGTAGAGACGATCATCCGCACATGGCATCAGTTCAATAACACCATGTGGGTAGTGGGTGGCGTGGCGCGGACTGAGCTGGAACTCATGCCAGCGGGAGAAGTCCTGCTGCAACGCCTCAAGCAGCAGTTTATTGAAATGCTCAAGCCCCACTCGCTTGATCAGTTGACGCATATCCGCCGTGGTTATTAATTTCATCACTCGCTCCTGCATGACAAACTATATAGAACGCACGCTCTTACAGGGCTGATGAACAGGCCCTGATTGACACAATCTCGACGTCCTTATTCTAGTAAGTTTAGCTATTATCCAAGCCGGGGTTATGATGATGTGAACTAAGCGGCTGAATAGCGCAATCAACCATGGCATCAGCTCGCTAAAAACGGCATCATTGTCGCCCATTTTTAATAACCGCTGTGGAGCATTAAAATGAGCAGCTTTATGAAGATTTTTGTTGGGGCAGGCATGGCAGCAATTGTCATTATCCTGCTGATTGCCGTTTTTATGGGCAAAGATGCCAATCTAGGCTATTTGAAGGAGATCACCTCTTCATCCCAAGAGGCCGGGATTAAACGCTAATCTCAGCAACACTAAATGGCCCGATGCCCCTTTGCCAGATAGTCGTGTGACTGCATCTCCTTTAGACGACTCGCCGTCCGCTGATACTCAAAAGCCATTCGCTCACCCTGGTAGAGCCGCTCTGGTTCCGCCTCTGCGCTAATGACCAACTTAATATTACGGTCGTAAAACTCATCCACCATATAGGTAAATCGTCGCAGCTGTTCCGCATGTTGATCCACCATAATGGGGATATCTGACAGCAGCACCGTGTGATAACAGTTGGCAATTTCAATGTAATCTTTAGCACTGCGACCAAAACCACAAAGGGTGGCAAAGTCAAACCACACCACATCATCACTGCGCCTAACAACGGCCACCTGCCGACCTGCAATCTCAACAGCCGCATCACCGACCAGCGCATCTTGTGATAGATGATGAAACTCCTCATTAAGTCGCTCTCTGACAACTTCACTCAGCGGTGCATGATAGACCTGAGCCTGCTCAAGATAACGCAGCCGAAAGTCGACATCCCCTCCCAACTCCACCACATCAGTGTGCTGGTTAAGCTGCGCGATAGCAGGCAAAAAACTGCTGCGTTGCAGGCCATTTTCATAGAGCTGGTCTGGTGGGATATTTGAGGTTGCGACCAGCGTTACGCCATAGGCGAAAAGACCATCGAGCAATCCTGCCAAGATCATCGCATCACCAATATCGGTAACAATGAACTCATCAAGGCAGAGCAGCTTGGTCTGATCAGCAAAGTCTTTGGCCAATTTGAGTAGGGGGTCTGGCTGGCCACTGTAGCGCGGCAGTTCATCATGCACCCACTGCATGAAGCGGTGGAAATGCATCCGCTGTTTGGCACCCTCCGGCAGCGTTTGATAGAAGAGATCCATCAGCCAGGTTTTGCCACGTCCAACACCACCCCAGATATAGAGCCCTCGGACCGTCGGTAGCGTTGATTTTTTTGTGGCGAAAATACGACTAATCAGGCTGATCGGCTCAGGGGTTGGCGCTTCTACCATTTGCTGATAAAGCACCTGAAGTTTATCCACCACTTCGGCCTGTTTCTCATCAGGCAGAACCTCTTTCTGCTTTAAGCGCTGCTGATAACATTGCAGCGGAGACTTTGTCACAACGGTGGTCTGATGCATGATGCTAAATACCAATTTTTCCGATCCTAACCTTGTTTACGGTATGTCTGCGATTACCTTTAACGTAGAATATCGTCTGCTTATAAATAATTGAGATCGCTCATGAAAAACAAGGTTTTTTTATCTGTCGTGGTGCTGTGTGCTTTGGCGATGGGTGGTGCACTATTGATCCCTTCTGGGGGTGGTAAATTTGATGCTGGACGTATGCCTTGGCTTATCTCTGTAAGCGATAACGGCGAGCTAACCGTCTTCAACCTGACCCTTGGTAAGAGCACACTCAAAGATGCGTTGCGTGAGTTTGGCGACACCGGCAGCATCATCCTCTATGTTAAAAAGGATGGTAAGAAGGTCATTGAGGCCTACTTTCAGAAGATCATTATCAGTGGTTTCCGAGCCAATTTCGTGCTGACTATGCAGCTCTCAAATGAACAATTGGATGAGATCTATAAGCGTGGTGCTCGCGTTAGTAAAGGGGGAGGGGGCGGCAAAAGAGTCGATCTTGCAAGCAAAGATCTTATCTTTGTCGAGAACCAACCTATCGACCACATCACCTACCTACCCTACAGTAACCTAGACGATGATGTGGTTGCCGCGCGTTTTGGTGAACCTTCGCAACGGATTGAAGAGGCTTCGGGCACCGTTCATTGGCTCTACCCTGAAAAAGGGTTAGATATTGCGATGAATCCAAATGGAAAAGAGGTGTTTCAATATCTACCACCCAACCGTTTTGATGAGGCAGTAAAGCCGTTGATCGAGGCAAGAGCGCTAGCGGAGGCTAAAGCAGCGGCAGAAGCCGCTGAAAAAGAGTAACGACACTCAAGATAGGAGTGGTTAAATACCGCTCCTATCGATCACTCCTCTTTAGCCGCCTCCTTAGCATCATCACGGCTCTTCTTAGGTTTTATCTGCACATCATCATCCATCAGAATACGGCTCGCTTCACCCTCCATATCCTCAAACTGACCACTCTTGGCCGCCCAAAAAAGCACTCCAACCGCGATCAGCCCCATAAGGATCATGCCTGGTATCAGGCCATAAATAACATCCATCGTCGTTAACCTTGCTCTTTTTCACCCTTGAATAGGGTACGAATTCTGGCAGCATTGCCAATAACAAGCAACGAACTGATCGGCATTGAGATCGCTGCGACGAGTGGCGATACAAAGGTCATCATCGCCATCGGCACCATAATGATGTTGTAGGTGATGGAGATGGCAATGTTTTGCCGAATCGTGCGCAGTGTGCGGCGTGAAAGTGCTGAGGCTTGGCGAACTTTATTGAGCTCTGCGCTCATCAAGACGATATCAGCACTGGCGATAGAGACATCGGTACCCGACCCCATCGCAATACCCACATCAGCCCGTACCAGAGCGGGGGCATCATTGACCCCATCACCCACCATCGCCACTTTGTGCTGTTTATCCTGCTGTAGCTGCTGAATCACTTGGTCTTTCTCTTCTGGTAGCACTTCAGCAATCACCTCAAGACCACCTAGACGTTCAGCAATAATCTCAGCTGTTCGCTGCCGATCTCCGCTCAACATCGTTAGCTCTAGGCCATCTCGTTTTAGTGCAGCCACCATCGCTGCTGCTTCTGGGCGGATGCGGTCTTCAACCCCGATCAGTGCGACCTCTTCGCCATTAATGGCGCAGTAGATGAGGCCCGTGCCTTGAGACTCCAGCTCATCGGCCACTTGATCAAGTGTTGTCTGCGCTGCAATACCATTTTCAACCAACCAACTGCGGGTGCCTATAACCAACATCTCACCATTCAACAGCCCTGAAAGACCCGCCCCTGGTTTGCTAACAAACCCTTCAATTTCAGCCGCTTTTGTGAATCCTCTCAGCTTGCCTGCATTGACTATCGCTTGCGCAATGGGGTGTTCAGAGAGGCTTTCCAACGCGTAGAGTTTGCGTAAAAGTGCTTTGCTCTGCGCCGATAGATCCTGCTCGCTGCCGGCATCCCAACGGCTCTCTGCGGTGACGATGGTGGTGACGGACATCTTGCCCTCCGTCAACGTGCCCGTCTTATCAAAGACAAAGTGGTTGATATCAGAGAGCCGCTCCAGCACCTCACCATTTTTGATCAAAATGCCGTGCCGAGCACCCTGTCCAGAGGCGACCGCAATCGCCATCGGGGTCGCTAGGCCAAATGCGCAAGGACAGGTGATGATTAGCACCGAAGTGGCGGCCATCAACGCCAGCTCAAAATCGGTCTGCCACCACCAGAAGAAGGTAGCCGTTGCCAAACCAAGCGTCGCCACCACAAACCACGGCACAATGCGATCAGCCATACCCTGGATAGGCGCTTTGCTCGCTTGCGCCTCCTCAACGAGGTCGATGATACGGCCCAGTGCTGTCTTCTTCAGCACAGCGGTTACCTCAATCTTCAGTACACCGTTACCATTGATGGTGCCTGCGGAGACCTTATCACCCTCGGTTTTATTCACCGCTACCGACTCACCTGTCAGCAGCGCCTCATCAATTGAGCTTTGGCCCCAGCTAATCACGCCATCAACCGGGATTCGCTCACCCGGTTTGAGCAGAACTATTTCAGCCACTTTTACCGCTCTTATCGGTACAAAAACCTCTTCACCATCACGCAACACTCGTGCAACACGCGGCTGTAGATCAAGCAGGCGCTGTGTTGAGGCAACCGCCTGACGTTTTGAGATCGCCTCTAAGTAACGCCCCACCAAAATAACAAACAGGAAATTGACCACCGTATCGTAGTAGACCTCTCCAATGGCTGAGCTACTGAAGGTGATATAGATGGAGTAGAGATAGGTGATGGTGGCACCGATGGCAATCGGTAGATCCATACTGGGGCGTAGGTTACGCAGGCCAATCCACGCCCCTTTATAAAATGGGTAACCGGAGAAGAGCAGTGTCGGCGTCGCCAGAATGAATCCGACCAGATGAAAGAGGCCACGATACTCACTCTGATCGGCCCCCGAGTAGAGGGCAATGGAGACCCAAAGCAGGTTCATCATGGTAAACGCGGCGAATGCCATGCGATAGAGCAGCATGCGGTTTTCGCGCTTAATCGCCCCTTCGGCCACCTCTGGGTCAAACGGTACGGCAGCATAACCAATCTGGCCAAGCCGCTTTATCACCATTGACAGTGGAAGCTGACTGTTATCCCATTTTAGGTGCAAGCGGCGTGCTGAGAGGTTGACCTTAATCTCTTCAACACCCGCTAACTTGCGCAGGGTATGTTCGATCAACCAGACACAGGCGGCGCAGTGAATCCCTTCGACCAATAGCGAGATACTACGCTGATCATCCAAAGAGGAGACAAACTCCTCTTGCACCTCATCGAGATCGTAGAGCAGTAGCTCTTTAGGTAGATCGGGGGGCGGGGCGAGTGATTGCCCATCAGGCGTGCGTTGGTAGAAGCCCTCTAAGCCAGCATCATAGATCGCTTCACAGACGGCCTTGCAGCCGGTGCAACAGAAGTGCTGCGAATCACCATCAATTGTCGCGGTGATCTCATCATCATTAGGTAGCGGCAGGGTGCAGTGGAAACAGCCAGCACTCTCACTCGAATCAGATTGCATAACAATTGATCAGCGGTCAATGACTCAGGGAATCCAGTCTATAGCGACGCCAAGACGTAGTGGGGTGTTGTACTCATCATCGCCGGTTTTCGCACTGACCAAAACATCCCACGCGCCTTTAAGTGCAAAACTCACCTCCACCGTATATAAACCTGGCTCTACCATTGTCATCTCTTTTGAGAAGTCCATATTTGCATCAGAGGGACGGTAGGCGTAAAAAACCACCCTATCCACATCAACCAGATCACCCTCTTTGCTGGTAACGGTATAGCTGAAGGTTGTTGGCTGCGCTAACTCAATAAAATCAGGCTGCTCTATCTCCATCACCCAGCCGGGGTCTCTTTCCTGACGCTTTAGCATGTTCTGCTCATAGTCCTGCCCCCGATCATAAAAATCGGTCACAACAATACCGGGGTTGCCAAACATTGAGAACATCACCATAACGACATTCATCGCCACAACGATGAGAAGCAACATAATCCAACCAATCACCCACGGATTGCGCCATGGAGAGTTATTGCTATTGGGTCTATTTGATTCATTACTCGTCATAATTTCTACTCATTTTTTGCTAATTCGGCCCGATGAAGACGCTCTTTCGCTCAGCACTAAAGAATTCGCCATTGGTATTTAAACCCTCAATGGTAAAGACGATGGACTCTGTACTTTGGCTAAGATTTTTGCGCGGAATACGTACAAAAACCACACGAGGGGTCACATTACCATGACGGGCTTTAACCGGCTTATCAACACCGACAAGAACCAAACCCTCCGGCCCTGTAGCTGTGACCTTTACCTTTAGGTCACTGTTCAATTTATTAAGCACTTTCAGTGTATATTTATTCTGCACCGAACCATCGCTCTGCAAGACATACATCGGCAGACGAGAGTGAATCACCTTAAGCTCTACAGCATCCATGGTGCTAAAGCCATAAACGATACCCAGTACCGATGAGACCAGAACGCCAACAAAGAACCAAACACGCGGACGCGTTAGCAGTTTGCCGTGATCTCTCCCCTCCATACCATCAAGTGATTCAAATCGAATCAAACCTCGCGGCCGGTTGAGTTTATCCATGATATCGTCACAGGCATCAAGACAGAGTCCACACATGATGCACCCCTCATGTGAACCATTGCGGATATCAATGCCGGTAGGACAGACCGCAATACAGAGTTTGCACTCAACACAGTCGCCCGCTTCGCCTTTGCTCTTACTGCGCTGCAAACGATTTCTCGGCTCACCCCGTTTGAAATCATAGGTTGGTATCAAGGAGGCGCTATCGATCATCACACCCTGAATTCTGGCGTAAGGGCAGAGCCAGAAGCAGTTTTG
The DNA here is from genome assembly GCA_021647945.1 of Candidatus Polarisedimenticolaceae bacterium. Taxonomy (GTDB): domain Bacteria; phylum Pseudomonadota; class Gammaproteobacteria; order Chromatiales; family Chromatiaceae; genus JAKITT01. The sequence continues at coordinate 1,129 of JAKITT010000037.1, read as the reverse complement.
CTCACGTAAAAAACCGGCTAAGAAGTAGGTGCCCGCAGTAAAAGTGGCAATGATAACGTAGGCAGTCGTACCTGCATCAAGGGTAAAAACATCACTCCAAAGCTGATAAACATCCGTAAACCAAGCGACAAAACTAAAGCCGGTTAAAAATGAGATGATCAGCCACAAGCTATGTTTTACCACCTTTATTGAGATCTTTTTGGCAGTCCAGGGCGCTTTATCCATTGCACGGCGGCGTTGTGGATTACCCTCCAACTTCTCCTCTAGCCAGGTAAACACATCTGTCCAGACCGTTTGGAAACAGAAAAAACCACAGAAGATGCGCCCTGCCATTGCCGTCGCAACCGCCATGAGGATGGAAAAAAAGAGCAGTACTAAGGCAAGCATCCAAAAGTCTTGTGGTAGAACGGTGGCACTCCAAATATGGAATTGGCGATGCGGTATATCGAACAGAACGGCCTGGCGATCACCTAAACGAAAGTAGGGGCCGAGAAAGAGTGACAGCCAAATGGCACTCGTTATCCACTTAAGCAGACGCCAACGACCAGGAATACGCTTGGCGTGGATCGTTTCACCACCGGTATTGATCTCCCAATGCTCTGCCTCTGACATCAAGTCATCAAATGCAGACTTATCTAATGTCTTTTTTTCGCTCACAACTTTCGCCTCTCATCAACACACTAGCGATGTACCAATGTGGATAATTACAGCCCTATCTATTCAGGCTAGATCGCTCCGTAGACCAGAGCTTAACAGTCAAGTATTTTACCTTATTTATTGACAACTGAACAAACTCAGAAGTAATTCCATCAACGACTTAGCGTTAATGAATAGAATTTAAAATAAGAGGTATCCACTTCATTGGCCTTTTTCCACTCCAGACACTTTATGCTCGTGTAGGGTCGCATTTATGCGACCAGCCGAATCTGCAAACGTGCACATGAATGTGCACCTACAGCCATAGTAGGCCAATGGAGTGAGTACCCCTTTAAAATAACCAAACAAGCGAGTCTTTGATCTCATGATACAAAACGGGACATCCCAGTCACCCTTTTGCAATCGATCTTCGACGCCTATATGCCCCGGACGTCCTGGTCACTGGCTCTACGCTTCAATATCGCTTTGCTCA
>JAKITT010000036.1 GCA_021647945.1 Candidatus Polarisedimenticolaceae bacterium | reverse complement strand
AAAGCCATTTTAGATTAGCGGAGCGTTACTTTGTCACCAAAGATTACGAAAATGCCGCCACACACTACGGCATCGTTTTCAGAAAAGGCAAAAGCACCAGTTTTTTCGACCAAACTGTCTACAAATACGGCTGGACACTATTCAAGCTACAAGAGGTAGGCGAAGCCATGCAGCACTTTATTCTGTTGCTTGACCGGCTTCTTATGGGAGCAGCAGATACGAAGCTCGTCGATAAAAGCAGCAAAAAATCACTCTTTTACGATGTGTTACACATCGTTGGATACACCTTTGCACATATGGGTGGCCATCAAGGGGTCAACCGATATTTTGAGGAGAAGGGCCACCGGGCTTATGAATATCTCATCTATAAAAGCCTGGGTGAACACTACGAGAGTAAGGGTCGTATTGATGACTCTGCCAAAACTTACCTCGCCTTCGTCAGCCTCTATCCGGCACACCGGCGGGCAGCTGAACTACAGATAAAAGCGATTGACGCCTATGTTAAAGGGGGCTTCCCTACCATTGCCACAAAAGAGAAGGAGGCCTTCGTCGAACGCTATAAGTTCAGCACACCACTCTGGGAGAATCTGCATGAAGAGGGGAAAGCATGGCTCAAACCACACCTAAAAAAACATCTTGCTGACCTCTCTCAGCACTACCATGCAATGGCACAGCAGGGGCAAAATAAAAAACCGCCATCTGCGCAAGCTGGCAAAGATTTTAATCGAGCACTCTACTGGTATCAGCTCTACCTATCCTCTTTTTCAGATGCCGCAAATAGTGGTGACATCACCTTTATGATGGCAGAGCTACTGTTTGATTTTAAACACTACTCAGCAGCGGCCGACAACTACCTCATCGCAGCCTATGAGAAACCTGCACATGATCGCTCTGCCGAGGCAGGATATGGCGCGCTGATGGCTTATGCCGAAGAGATGAAGCAGCTGGCAGATAAGCAGAAGCGTAGCGCTTGGCAAGCATTAGAGATCAAGAGTGCGCTCCGCTTCAGTGAGACATTTCCTACAGATCCCCGACGTGCAGAGGTGCTGACAAAAGTTTCTGAACAACTTTTTCATAGCCGCCAATACGAGCACGCAGAACAGATTGCCCAGCAAGTCATTACACTCAAACTGGCCACCGATGACAGAATGTTGCTTACGGTAAAGAGAGTCTTTGCCCACACCTCATTTGAGCTGTATAAATTTGCCCAGGCAGAGGACGCCTACCTCGAACTATTGAGACTGCTTCCAGAGGAAGATGCACAGCACCAGAAAACGGTCGAACGCTTAGCTGCGGCCATCTATAAACAGGGGGAGATGAGTCGTACCCCTGGCAATCACTACAAAGCAGCCCAACATTTCCAGCGTGTCAGCAGGCTAGCCCCAAGCTCATCCATCAGAGAGACCGCTGATTACGATGCTGCCAACAGCTTTTTGGAGGCTGAAGCTTGGACAGAAGCTTCGGCAGCGCTAGATATCTATATCCAACGATACCCCAACAGCCCGGCACTCGATGAGATCCGTAAAAAACAGGTATTAGCCTATCTCGAAGATGGTAAACAGATCGAAGCGGCAGGAATCTACACCGTCATCGCCCAACTTGATCAATCAGACAAAACCCGCCTAGAAGCAAGCTGGAATGCAGCGGAGATCTACACCAATCTAAACCAGTCAGAGAGAGCCATAAGCGCCCTAAAGAGCCATATCAAGCAGTTTCCTGAACCACTTGAGCAAGCCATTGAGGCACGACAGAAGATCGCAGATATTTATGAAGAGAGAGCTAATATCAAGAAAAGAGATTTCTGGTTGAAGCAGATTATAAAGATCGAGAAAAAGGCAACTGGGTCACAGACAGAGCGAATACATTTCCTAGCGGCTAAAGCTTCTTTTATCTTGGCCGATCCACTCTTTAAATCCTTTATCCATGTGAAACTAAAAATACCACTCAAAAAGAGCCTGCGAAGTAAAAAACAGAAAATGAAGGCAGCCCTCAACGCTTATAAAAATGTAGCTAAGTACCAAGTGGCAAGGTTTACCACCGCTGCCACATACCACACAGCGGAAATCCACCGCCAACTGGGGCAAGCATTGATGGGATCTGAACGCCCGAAAGGTTTGAATGAAGAGGAGCTTGAGCAGTACGACATCTTACTAGAAGATCAGGCCTACCCTTTTGAAGAGAGGGCTATTAAGACACACCAAGCCAACACAGAGACCGTTCTTCAAGGCATCTACAACCGATGGAACAGATTAAGTTTTGCAGCCCTGGCCAAGCTACAACCTGTGCGCTATGACAAACAAGAGAAGAGCGAGACAATCATTCATGCACTTCAGTAACGCCCCCATGTCATTAATTGGCCGGACACTGCTGCTATCCATCTTTCTTGTCGCCTGTGGCCCAACAAATACCACAAACATCAAGCAGGAGAAGATCACTGAAGAGCAGGTTGAAACAGTGGTTAAGGTTGCTGAGGCCACTGAACCACTTGATCTAGAGAAAGCTAAAGCTGATTACAAAAAGGCGCTACGTAGTGTTCAAGAGGGTGACTATGATCACGCTGAAACACTATTTTTAGCGATGACTGAGAACTATCCAACACTCTCCGGGCCATACCTCAACCTAGGGCTATCCTACCAACGCAAAGAGCAATATGAGGCCGCTGAAAAGCGTTTCAGGCAGGCTATCTTGGTGCAGCCAGAGAATAGCATTGCTTACAACCAACTCGGCATCTTGTTAAGAACCAGAGGCGAGTTCGACACCTCATTGGCAATGTATGAAAAAGCGATTGAGATCAATAGTGATTACGCATTGGCCCATCTAAATATGGGTATTCTTCTTGACCTTTATTTGGTAAAACCTGCCGAGGCGTTGGCCCACTACCGCATCTACCAAGAACTCACCGATAAAGAGGATCAAAAAGTAGCATTCTGGATTGTAGATTTAGAGCAGCGTCTACAACCCGAGCTATCTCAAACTGGGAGTGAATTCTAAATGCACCATGGCATTCAACAGAGAGATTTGATGGCGCTGATCGCCCTGCTCTTTAGCGCTAGCCTAGTTGCCGAAGAGCGGCTCGATGTTGAAGGCACATCCATCATCGGCAGTAATGAACTCCCACAGGTGCTAATCATCGTACCCTGGAAAAAACCCGGCATGGAGAGACTTAATGTGCCACCCAAGATGAGTCTGGTAAACAAAACATTAGAACCGATTGACCGTAATGTATTTCATCGTGACATCAACTACCACCAAGCCTTGAACGCCACTAAAACAGATTAAAAGATGTGGTAATACAGCCGCTTGCCAACATCACACAGAGTAAATATTGAGGAGATATTAATGGAACACTACCAAACGCTTATCCGCTTCTTTCAGGAGGGCGGGCTATTTATGTACCCCATTATGCTGGTCTTTGCCGTCGGCATCGCTATCGCACTAGAGCGTTATATCTACCTGACGGTGGCCCGTTCAGGCAACCGAAAAGCGTGGCAAAAAGTGTTACCCCATCTCAATGAAGGGAAGTTTGAACGGGCCCTCAAGACAGCAGAGAATACCAAATCATCCATTGGTAACATCCTCACCTATGGCCTGAGTCGCGCCCACTCAAGCCGCCGAAGAGAGGATGTCGAGATGGCGATGGAGGAGGGGTTGATGGAGGTCGTACCACGGCTGGAAAAACGCACCCCCTACCTCAGCACCCTGGCCAACATCTGCACACTGCTCGGTCTGCTCGGTACCATTGTTGGTCTGATCCAAGCCTTCACCGCCGTCGCCCAGGCCGATCCATCAGAGAAGGCCGATCTACTCTCAGCCAGCATCTCGGTCGCGATGAACACCACCGCTTTCGGCCTCATGTGTGCCATCCCGCTCTTGATCATCTACGCACTACTACAGAGTCGCACCACCGAGATCGTCGACAGCCTGGAGATGGCTTCGGTCAAATTTCTTAACATCTTCAGTGACATGCATCATCAGATCGAAAAGAGAGAAATCGACTAATGAGACGTCCGCGCCGTCGCCATGAAGAGACAGAGCTGGATATCACAGCTTTTATGAACTTGATGGTCATCCTGGTTCCCTTCCTGCTGATGACCGCCGCTTTTTCTCAGCTGGCTATTCTACAATTGAACCTACCTCAGTCTGGTGCTGCGGCTGATGCCGATAATAAACAGAAGAAAAAAGAGTTCGTACTTGAGGTGATCATCCGCAAAGATGCACTCGAAGTAGCTGACCGTAATGGCGGGCTAATCAAGCGCATTGAGAACGGCAAAGAGGGCTACGAGACACTTAAACTCTCAAAACTACTGCAGCAGATCAAAGCGAGATTTCCCGACAAACTGGACGCCTTTATTCTCTCAGAGCCAGATACCCACTATGAAAGCATTATCCAGATCATGGATACCGTGCGCCAATTTGATAACGTTCAAGCGGGGTCCGTCATCCCCACTGAACTATTCCCCATCATCTCCATCGGTGACGCACCGCCATTGCCAGACTCTGCTAAAGGCAAAAAAGGGGGTAAAAGCTGATGAAGATGTCCCGACGTGCAAAGCGCATGGAGCGTCACCACAAACGAAATAAAGGCAAAGCCAACATCAACTTGGTCTCACTGATGGATATCTTCACCATCTTGGTCTTTTTTCTGCTGGTGAACTCCTCCGATGTACAGGTGTTACCGAGTGCTAAGTCACTAAAACTACCTGAATCCATCGCTGAGCAGAAACCCAAAGAGACCGTTGTTGTCATGGTCAGCCCAGATGAGATCCTGGTTCAAGGGCACAGTGTGATCACCCTAGAGGAGGTTTACGCATCAAAAGAACCTGTCATTGGTGCATTAGTTGAACGGCTAAAAGAGTACGCCAGAGAATCCCGATTGACACCCGTTGAAGAGACCGAGGCCGTTCGAAGAGAGATCACCATCATGGGTGATAAATCGATTCCATTCAGTCTACTGAAACGAGTCATGTTGACCTGTGCCAAAGCCAACTATGAGACCATTTCACTGGCAGTAATGAAGAAACCGGGCGCTGACGGCGGAGTCTCACTGTGAGGCCTTCATTCATCCATCGCGACACCCTGCCTTGGACTCAAATCGACAGCGAAGAGAGCCGTTTTCGCTGGATCACCAGTATCACCCTGATACTGGCTTTAGCCTTTAGCTTCATCATTCCGCAGATAGATATTCCAGAGAAGGACCGGGCGGAGAAACGTAAACTGCCACCACGCTTAGCACAGGTCATTCTGGAACGTAAAAAAATTAAACAGCCACCGCCGCCGCCTAAAATCGAGATTCCAGAAAAAAAGGAAGAGCAGAAAAAAGAGAAACCAAAAGAGGAGAAAAAGAAGAAACCTAAGGAGAAAAAACCCGTCCCTAAAAAGAAGGTGACGGAGAAAAAGATTCTAAAAGACCCCGATGCTGCGCGTAAAAAAGCAGCCAAATCGGGTCTACTCGCCTTTATTGATGAGTTGGCTGACCTGCGTGACGAACCCGCCATCACCACCATTACCAAGGGTTCAAAGCTCAGCAAAGCAGGCAACAAAGCGAAACAGACTTCACGCTCAATCATCGCCAGCGCTACCAAACGGAGCGGTGGTATAAACACCACCAAACTCAGTCGGGATACCGGCGGTGCGGGGCTCAGCGGAAGAACAACCACTCAAGCAAGATCCACCCTGGCCGGTAATGGCGGTGGTGGTTCAGCAGGCGGCAAGAGTTATATTGCAGGGCGCACTAGTGAGGAGATCCAGATGGTCTTTGATAGACACAAAGGTACCATCTATAGAATTTACAACCGCGCGCTTCGCAAAAACCCAACCTTGCGTGGCAAAGTGATTCTGGAGATCACCATCTTACCTTCTGGCAAGGTTACTAAAGTACATATCGTCTCATCACAACTTAACGACAAGAAACTTGAGCGCAAGCTAGCCGCCCGAATCAAGATGTTCAACTTCGGTGCCAAAGATGACGTCGATACCGTTATCGTCACCTACCCAATCGATTTTCTCCCCTCATAATAGGTCATGGGTCGTTATCGCCCACCGCAACCTCCATCCTCCCTCTACATCACGGTAGAGGGGTTCGAGACCCTACAGGCCGAGCTGAAACAGATCTGGAGACACCGGGCCGAAGTGACCAAAGCCCTATCAGCCGCTGCCGCCGAGGGTGACCGCTCAGAGAACGCCGAATACATCTACCGAAAAAAAGAGCTGCGCGAAATCGACCGACGCATCCGTTATCTGCAAAAAAGACTGCCCGACTTTAACATTGTCAGAGAGCAACCCGATGACCCCAGCCGCATCTTCTTTGGTGCCTGGGTCAGACTCGAAGATAATGCAGGCAATGAGAAGGTCTACCGTATTGTTGGCCCCGACGAGATCGATACCCCCATCGGTTACATCAGCATCGATTCACCGATGGCCAAGGCGCTGTTGAAGAAACAGGTTGATGATGAGGTAGGCGTCGATACACCATTGGGTAGACGTTTTCACCTCATACTTGAAGTGCGTTACAGCGAGATAAAACCCATTTGAAGATAGTGAGGGAGCCTTTCACTTAATGAACGAGAGACTCATCGACTCACTGGTTTTTTAACATCTGCAAAATAACCGCAACTTTGTGGAAGGTCTCGGCATACTCAGCATCTGGATCAGAATCAGCCACAATACCTCCACCCGCAGAGAAGGAGAGTTTGCCATCTTTGTGCAACAGGGTACGGATGGCGATATTGCTGTCCATATTGCCATCAAAACCTAGATAACCGATAGAACCACAATAGATACCGCGTCGATGCGGCTCTAGCTCTTCGATGATCTCCATCGCCCGCAGTTTTGGCGCACCCGTTATGGAGCCACCAGGGAAGCTCCCCTTAAGTAGATCTGTGGCACTTTTATCTGCCATCAACTCACCTGTCACCGTGCTGACAAGGTGATGCACACTGGCAAAACTCTCAATCTCAAACAGCTGGGGTACCTTGACGTGACGGCAACTTTTACTGAGGTCATTGCGCAGCAGATCGACAATCATTAGATTTTCAGCCCGATCTTTACTACTCAATTTGAGCTGCTCTGCCTGCTGCTGATCTTGCTCTAGGTTTTCACCACGCGGGGCGGTGCCTTTGATCGGCTTGCTCTCAACATGCCCCTGCTGAAGTTGCAGAAAACGCTCCGGTGAGAGGCTAAGAATCTGGTGGTCAGGCAGATTTAGATAGGCGGAAAAGGGAGCGGGATTGATCTGTCGTAGCTGTAGATAGGCCGACCAGGGATCACCCGACACCGGCAATTCAAAGCGTTGCGCGAAGTTGACCTGATAGCAGTCACCCTCATGGATATAGCGCTGAATCTGCTGGAAGCGCGTTTTATACTCCGCTCGACTCATATTCGAACGAGCCTCACCCTCTACCGTAAATGGCGACGACACTGATTCAGCGGGCGGTTGACTAAATTGCTCAATCAGCAGATCCCACTGATCGGCCGTTGCAGCGCTCCTACCTTGACTCACCAGCCAGCTGCGCCGTAGTTGATGATCAACCAGCAGCACCCAGTCATAGAGACCCACAGCCATCTGCGGTAGTTGGTCGAGATCTTCCGTGTCAGTCGGTAGCCGCTCAAGTCGCCGCCCCAGATCATAGCTAAAGTAACCCATTGCACCCCCACAAAATGGCAGCGCTGTGCTATTTTTGATCACCGTGCCAAGTTGCTGTTGCAGGAGTTTAAATGGGTCATCTGTTGAGTAGGTCACCTCATCCCCACAACAGATCTCCGTCTGCTCACCCTGTGTCAGCAGGGTGGCATAGGGTGCTGCTGCGATGAGATCAAAACGTCCCTGTTGGCTCCAGGGCTGGCAGCTATCGAGAAAAAACGCCCAAGGGTGTTGATACAGCGCCGAAAAGTGCTTTGCACTATCTTCGCAGTAGGGGATTTCGTGAATCAGGGGTGTTGCCATAACGCGGAATTGTATGTAATCAGCAGATGGTTTTCACCTCATTTTGCTACTATGCTTCTGCAAATCCACACAGGTTGCTCCGATGATGCTGAAAACACTGTTTTTACTACTGCTCACCTATACGCTCTCAACGGCCTCCGCTGACCAATCCAACCAAAAACGTTGGTATAGCACAGAACAGGTGACTCAGGGTGAGCAACTATTTGCCAAGTTTTGTGCCGAGTGTCATGGCGAGCGTGCCGCCTCAACCACCGAGTGGCGCAAACAAAATGCAGAGGGTTACTACCCTCCCCCACCGCTCAATGGCAGCGCACATACCTGGCACCACTCACTGCCACTGCTACAGCGCACCATCCAAGAGGGGGGTGCTAAGTTTGGTGGCCAGATGCCGCCGTTTGCCGATAAGCTCAATGCCGCTGAGATCGATGCAATCATCGCTTGGTTTCAGTCACTTTGGCCAGATAAAACCTACGCCTCCTGGAGTGGCCGGGGTATATCTAAGGTGCCGCAACCAGATTTTATGAAAAACCTACCACGTTAGTCTCTTCCATCAACAAACCAGGGGAATGTTAATGAACGATAGTGCAGATGAACGCCATAAAAACCGTATGGCGCACAAAAAGTCGGTTATCGATCAACATATAGAGCAGGCTGACCAAGAGAAAGGATTGCTCTTGGTATTGACCGGAAATGGCAAAGGCAAGAGCAGCTCAGGCTTCGGCATGATTGTTCGTGCGATGGGTCACGGTCTGCGTTGCGGTGTGGTGCAGTTTATCAAGGCCGCAGATAAGACCGGTGAAGAGCTATTTTTTCGCCACTTTCCTCAGGTGGAGTACTACGTTGAGGGAGAGGGTTTCACTTGGGATACGCAGGATAAAACCAAGGATATTGCCGCCGCCGAGCGCGGCTGGGCCAAGGCAGCTGGCCTATTGCAAAACCCCGAGATCAGCCTAGTGATGTTGGATGAGTTAAACACCATACTGAAACTGGGTTATCTTGATCCGCAGATCGTGTTCGATGCGCTGAACAATCGCCCAGCGATGCAGCACGTCATTATCACTGGCCGTGGTGCACCAGAGGCGTTGATTGAGCTGGCAGATACGGTGACCGAGATGCGCGAGGTAAAACACGCCTACCAGGCCGGCATTCAGGCACAGAAAGGCATTGAGCTGTGAGAGAGCTGATCCTCGGCGGCGCCCGTTCTGGCAAGAGCGCCCTGGCTGAACGGCTGGCGCAGGAGAGTGGTCTGCCGGTGACATACATTGCCACTGCAACAGTGGGCGACCAGGAGATGGCAAAACGTATTGAACAGCACCAGCAACAGCGCCCCAACAACTGGCAGTTGATCGAAGAGCCTATCCATCTCGCCGATGTACTGCGCCAACAAGCCGCCACTGATCGTCTGCTGTTGGTCGACTGTTTAACCCTCTGGCTCTCCAATCTGCTATTAGCGGATGATAGTCGTTTTGAACAGCAACAAGAGGCACTGTTGCAACTACTGCCCGGTCTGCCTGGGCGGCTAATTATGGTGAGCAACGAGGTCGGCATGGGCATCGTGCCGATGGGTGAGATCTCTCGCCGTTTTCAAGATGCGTCTGGCACACTCCATCAAGCGCTGGCTCAGCGTTGTGAGCGTGTCATTTTAACCGTGGCAGGCCTGCCACACATATTAAAAGGTGATCCAATTTGTTGAATGAATGGTTAAATGCGCCGGTACAAGAGGCGAGCAATCTGCATGTCAAAAAGGCTAAACAGCGACAAGATAGTCTGACCAAACCCGCCGGTTCGTTGGGACGAATGGAGGCATTAGCCATCCGCTTGGCAGCGCTGCAAGCGACAGAGCGCCCCGCTGTAGAGAGGGTCACTATCGCCATCTTTGCAGCGGATCATGGTGTCGCAGCCGCTGGGGTCTCCGCCTTTCCACAAGAGGTGACGGGGCAGATGGTGGCCAACTTCTCTGCGGGGGGGGCGGCCATCTCAGTGCTTGCCAAAAGCTTGGATGCTCAGTTGGAGGTGATCAATGTCGGTACCCTGCATGATCCTGGCCCACTGCCAGGCGTTAGAGATTGCCGAATTGCAGCAGGCACCGCCAACTTTCAACAGCAAGATGCCATGACCGAGCAGCAGTTAGCCGCCGCCCTACTCGCGGGTCGTGAGAGTGTAGAGCGCGCCAACACCGCCGGAACCCAGCTCTATATTGGCGGTGAGATGGGTATCGGCAACACCACTTCAGCGGCAGCCATCGCCGCCGAACTGCTGATGATGGAGCCTGAGATGGTGGTTGGGCCGGGGACAGGTCTTGATCAAGAGGGGATCAGCAAGAAAACCGAGGTGATTCGCCAAGCACTGTCCCGCTACCAGCAACTGGACAAAAAACCGCTGGAGCTGCTGCGCTGTGTGGGTGGTTTTGAGATTGCAGCACTCACCGGTGCCTACATCGCAGCGGCGCAACAGGGGCTGCCTATTCTGGTCGATGGCTATATCTGTAGTGTGGCCGCCCTTATCGCAGTCAATCTACAACCAAAGATCAAGCCTTGGCTCTTCTACGCCCACCGCTCTGCTGAACCCGGCCATCGCTATGTTTTAGCCTCACTGGATGCGCAACCACTATTCGATTTTGGCATGCGTCTGGGTGAAGGCAGTGGTGCAGCCACCGCTGTACCACTGCTGCGTCTGGCCTGTGATCTGCACAACAATATGGCCACCTTTGCTGAGGCGGGAGTCTCTGATCAATGAGCCACCCCGTCACCACCATCGACCTCATCCGCCATGGCATGCCAGAGGGTGGACCACGCTATCGCGGCTGGCTGGATGACCCACTCTCAGAGGAGGGTTGGCTTCAGATGTCACAGGCGCTTGAAGGGGAACAACCGTGGGATCAAATCATTAGTTCATCATTGATTCGCTGTGCCAGTTTTGCACAACAGCTCGGGGAGAAAATAGCGCGGCCTGTTCTACTTGAAGAGGGGTTCCGAGAGATCTCATTTGGCGCATGGGAAGGGCGCACCGCAGCGGAGATATTTACCGAGACACCGGAGGCGATCAGCCGCTTCTGGCGTGATCCGGTCAACTTTCCACCACCCGATGGTGAAGCACTGGATCAATTTGCCCAGCGCATCAACAACGCCTGGAGTGATCTGACCACCCGTTATAGTGGTCAACACATCCTACTGGTAAGTCACGGCGGGGTCATTCGGATGATCATTGGACAGGTACTCGGAATGCCGCTCAATAACCTATTTCGACTTGAGGTACCCATGGCGGCTATCAGCCAGATTCGAATTGAGGATGGTCTACCTAGATTGGTCTTTCATGCAAAATAGGTAGGGCGGGTGGTGACACCCACCCTCAACAATGTCAGTTTGATCTCTTAACAAACTTAGTCAAAATCACAATTTGTTGACCGCTGATACGCCCTTCAATCTGTTCAGGGTTATCCGCCACCAGTGAGATACCACGCACTGCAGTGCCACGTTTGGCGGTAAAGTTGGCCCCTTTTACCGTCAGATCTTTGGTCAGCATCACCGTATCACCCGCTTCAAGCACGGCACCATTGCTATCCAGGTGTTTGACACGCTCTTCACCGCTAGCCCCTTCACCCGTTGCTTGCGCCCACGCCAGGGTCTCATCGTCAAGATAGAGCATCTCAAGCAACCCTTGTGGCCAACCTTCGCCACTCAAACGCGTCAACATACGCCAAGCCATCACCTGTACAGCAGGTACCTGGCTCCACATGCTCTCATTCAGACAGCGCCAGTGATTGACATCGACACTATCCGGGTTATCAATTTGCTCACGACAGCACTGACACAACAGCAGCGCCTCATCTGCTCCACCCTCTGAACTAGGTGGCACCTCATAAACAGCTAACGCTTCCGTCACCTGACACAACTCACATTTTGACTCACTGCGTATTCGCAGTGCTTTTTCAATACTCATATTTCATTTCTCAAAGTTAGAGAGGCGCATTATGCCAAGAAAGAGCACTCACATGGTGACGGTTTCTATGGGACTGACGATCCATCTATATATCTTTTTTATGCAGAACAGCCCGATAAAACTGAATAAAGCCACTCTGCTTCACGATACACTTCAACCAATAAATAGCACCAACCTCAAGCTCCCTGACTACATTAAACATCCCATGGAAGCTATTAAATTAGAAAACATTAAATGTTTTATTCCTACAGCCGATAGCCATTTCAGGATCATTATAAAAGGGTGCGACTACTCAAATTATCATGAGTAGCTGCAACTATCTTGCATTAACGGCTTACTCTGCTGGGTATACAAACCACCTGACAGGTAACAAATGGATATTGTAGATTACCTAAATCGTAACCAATTTTACTATGCAGATATCAACCACATACCTCTATTTGACAGGAGAACTCGTCATTCTCCTGATAGTGATGGTCTGTCTGCTGGTCTACTTCTATTTCCGTGATATCTCCAACTGGCATCAAGCCGTTGATCGTATAAAAGAGAAATACCAAGAACTAAAAGCACTCTACGACAGTGAGAAAGAGCGTGGAGATATTGTGCGTGACAACCTAACTAAGGCACAAAAGAAAATCCTCGACCTGCAAGCAGAAATTGATGCATTTGATGCGATTAAAGATGAACATCGAGATGAAATCAAACTATTAAGTGAACAGCTAGAGGGGGAGAAAGAGCGTTATAAGGTCGCTAAAAGTGAAATTGAAGAGCAGGCACTCGAGATCACTCCACTTAAAACAGAGCTAGAGGAGAAAGATGAGAAAATCTCACATCTACAGTCACAAATTGAATCATTAGAAACCGATGCCCCGCATCAAAATGGAGAAGAGATACCACAGGATAGTGAGCAGTCAGAAATCTCTTCAAGTGAATCTGCAGAGGCCTCTCAGGGAAATGAGGGTGCTGAACTTATAGGTTGGAAACAGCAGAGCACGCTTGAGCTGGACCGATTGAGAAACAAAAATAGTGAGCAGCGATTAATCATTCATGAATTGGAGAGTCAGCTTAACGGTTCAGACCAAGCTGAATCAGATGAGAGTGAGACTGGCAGCAATATACAGAAACAGAAGCAGATGCTTTCAGAGGCTGAAACCTGTATTAATATTTTGGAGACTGAACTCGATACCATGACGCAAAAAGTCAACGAGCTTGAGCAGCAACTTGCTGAGGGAGTAAAGAACGGTGAAGCAGAATCTACGCCTCAGGTAGAGCAGTTAACACAGAACCTTTCAGAATCTGAAACCTGTATCAGAATTTTAGAGAATGAAATTGACACGATGGCCGCAAAAATAAACATGCTTGAAAAACAACTGGGAGAGCCTGCTAAGAAGAGCGATGGTAATGATGACGTCAGGCCAGGAATGAGCATATAGCACGCTATCAACCCAGGAAAGCAGCCCAAACTCTACTTCCAGTAAAGTAACTACCCAGCATATTCATGCTTTTGCCTCAACTCTTCGTTATTTCCGTATTGAGGCTTGGGTTCAACTCGCTGAATAGTTACGTCTCCCATTTAAACCCCTCTTCACTCTCCTGAAGCCCATCACGATATTTTATTTGCAGACCTTTCAAGAAGTGGCGCAACACCTGGTCTTTACACTCACGAAAGTGTTTATGACCCTGCTTACGAAAAAAAGCACTCAACTCGTGTTTACTAATGCGCAGGTTACTCAGTGACAATATATTTAACATATCATCATCCTTGTAGTTCAAAGCGATCCGCAACTTTCTAAAGACGATATTGTTATTTAGGCGCTGCTCAGGCTCAACCTGTGGCCCCTCTTTTTTGCCGCGTCTATCATTAATAAATCCATTAAGAAAAATGGCTAGCTCTCTATCACTGCACTTCTGATAGGCTTCATCATCCTTTTTTAACCAATCACTCACCTCGCTCCGTGTGACATTATGCTCCGCCAAGCTAAATAGATTGATCATTTTTGAGTCGCTCAGATCAAAGATGTAGCGAATACGGCGTAAAATATCGTTATTGGTCACAGAGTTGTCCTACTGAAAACTTCAGATTGTTGTCATGGTCGAGTGATCGGAGGAGCTGGGTTCCACTGAAAGATCAGTTGTACTCAGCAAAATGGCGGCTAACTGTAACAGATGAGGGGTTACTATTGAACGCCCTTCTCCCCGCTAAACTCTTGTTGGAAAGCATCCAATTTCTCTTGTACCAACTCAAATGTGCGCTCTATATCGCTGGCAATATTGCCTTCCAACACACCCAAACCTTGCAAAATATCTTGAGCCTCAGAAAACCCCTGCTTAATACCGCCACCGATAACATCTATAAAGTGGGCCAGAAGCTCCTCCCCAGACTCATCAGGATTAGCCTCCTGAAACGCAGGAAAAGCGGCTGTAGCAAGAGAGACGATTCTTTCAGCCGTCGCATCAGGGCTAACATCTAAGCCCGACTCAATGCCCGACTCTATCGTATTGGGCCCAAGGTCAGCCTCTAAAATAGTATTCAGCTTGTCGATGGTGGCTCGCAATACCAATGCCAGCGGTTGATCTTTAGCACTCAGATTTGCCTCAGTAGCCGCTAGAATGGAGGCATTAAGCTCCGTCTTCTGCTTTGCTGCTACAGAGAGCGGTGGAGTGGTTGACGTTGATGGTTGATGAGTGCCCACAGATGAAATGGCCATTTTATATCTCCAAACGATGCTGATCAGACTGCTGTTTATCCATCTCTTGAGTATAGTTTGCTCTGTGCAAGTCAGCTTTCTCTTGGTGCAACGTGCGAATAATTAGATACCTATCCGCTGATACAACACAGTAATATGGCGAGATATGATCAAACCATTTCTCTACGCACTACAATTCTTGACCCGAATCCCTGTGCCGCTCATGGATGCACCAAGCCCTACGATGCAAGGTAGAGCCGTATTGGCCTACCCATTGGTAGGATTGCTGATAGGCAGTTTACTGGTGGTCACTCACCTCACGCTATCGAGTCAACATATCAGCACATCGTTACAGGCTGCGCTGCTCTTGGCATTTTGGGTGGGCATTACCGGCGCACTCCATATTGATGGGCTTGCCGATATGACCGATGCCTGGGTCGGTGGCTACGGTGACCGAGAACGCACTCTAGAGATCATGAAAGAGCCAACCTGTGGGCCGATGGCGGTGACGATCATTGTGGTGGTGCTATTGATCAAATATGCAGCCATTGAGCAGTTGGTGGAACTCGGCTACTGGCAAGCGCTATTGGTAGTTCCCATATTGGGACGAGCCAGTCTAGTCGCAAGTCTACTGGCACTGCCCTACATACGAAAAGAGGGGTTAGGCAGCCATGCGGCACAGCACCTATCAAAACAGGGGGCATGGCTGGCACTCATGCTCACGGCCATATTCGTGGCAACGCAATTGGGTGCTACGCTGTTGCCACTACTGGCTGCACTGTTTGCTCTCTTCTGGCTATTTTCACGCAGTGTGATGCGTCGAATTGGCGGTTTAACAGGTGATGTTGCGGGGGCGTTGTGTGAACTGGTGGAGATGTTCTCCCTGCTGATGATTGTTCTGTTGATCAGCTAATGAACATAGATTGACTAACAAGGTCGTTGATATTGCGACCTTCTTGATAATATCAAAACTGACGCTCTTCAATCACCTCATAACCATCTTCCGCTTTCCATCCCCAGGCGTAGCTCCTCAGATTATCGAGCGCCGCTTGCCCCGCATCTTTAGATGATATTGGGCTAAAACCACACCCATAGCTAACACGTGGTTTACCACGCCAATTGGTATATTCAGCACGTAGAATAAGAACAAAACCGTGCTCTAAATCACTGCTGTTCTGTGCATGCACATCAAGCATTTTCTGCCGTTTATAACCCGCTTGCTTGAGACGATATTTTGCCTTCTCGAGTGCGCTATCAGCCGTTTCACTATAAGAGGCGACCCACTCAATGGCGAGCGAATTACCTAACTCTTTAGCAATAACACAGGCCGTACCGGCCTGTAGGAGCGATGGTTTTAAGAGCAGTGAAGTTGAGAGAATAAGAAGAAAAATGAGGACGGGTCGGAATGACCGACCCTCATTGACCACTAGATAATCACTATGACTCAAGCTGATTGCGCTGCTCCTCCAGCTTTTCCCACTTTTCAAAGGCATCTTCCAACTCCTTATTGACCTGTTCAAAGCGCTGGTTCAGTTGATCGACCTGCTGCTGGTCTTGCTGATAAATAGCAGGATCGGCCATTTTTTTCTCTAGATCGGCCTGCTCCTGCTCTAAGGCATCAATTTTTGCCGGTAGCGCATCCAGCGCTCGCTGATCTTTATAGCTAAGCTTAGCACCCTTAGCTTTTGCCAACTTCGGTGTGGATTTTGATTTTGATTTTGCCGCAGTAGCGCTCTTGCTCGATTTCTCAAGCTGTTTATACTTCTGCCAATCACCATAGCCACCGACATACTCATTGATCTGATCGTCCTCAAATACCAGACAACTGGTGACGACATTATCCAGAAAATAGCGATCATGGCTGACCAGCAGCAGGGTCCCCTCAAAGCTCAGCAGTAGCTCCTCAAGCAGCTCCAGGGTCTCAACATCAAGATCATTGGTTGGCTCATCCATCACCAGAATATTGGCGGGTTTGGTAAATAGTTTGGCCAGTAACAGGCGGTTTCTCTCACCACCCGACAGCGCTTTAATCGGCGATCTGGCACGTTCAGGAGTGAAGAGAAAATCTTGCAGATAGGAGATGATATGCTTGCTCCGACCATTGATCTCTACCTTATCACTGCCCTCACCCACATTATCTTGTACCGACATGCTCTCATCGAGCTGGCCGCGCATCTGGTCAAAATAGACCACCTCCATCTTGGTACCCAATTTGATGGTGCCACTATCGGGTTCAATGCGACCGAGCAGCAGATTGAGCAGGGTACTTTTACCCGCACCATTGGGGCCGATCAGGCCAATGCGGTCACCCCGCATGATGGTGGTGGTGAAGTTACGCACGACTAGCTTGTCATCCCAGCCATAACTGACATTTTTAGCCTCAACCACCAGCTTGCCGGAGCGCTCACCCGCCTGGAGTACCATATTGACCTTGCCACTCTGATTGCGGCGCTGGCTACGCTCTTCACGCATATCCTTCAACGCACGAACACGCCCCTCATTACGGGTACGGCGTGCCTTGATGCCCTGGCGAATCCACACCTCCTCTTGCGCTAACTTCTTGTCGAAGCGGGCATTCTCCAATGTTTCAGCGTTGAGACGCTCCTCTTTGCGACGTAGGAAATTATCGTAGTCACCCGGCCAGTCCGTCAGTGAGCCACGGTCAAGTTCGATGATACGGGTGGCCAAATTGCGTAGAAAGGCACGATCATGTGTGATGAAGAGCAGGCTGCCGCGATAGCCGATCAGAAACTCTTCCAACCAGCGAATTGATTCAATATCCAGATGGTTGGTTGGCTCGTCAAGCAGCAGCAGATCAGGCTCTAAAACCAGCGCTTGAGCCAATAGAACACGGCGTTTCAAACCACCCGAGAGGGCGCTAAACTCCATATCAGGGTCAAGTGAGAGGCGAGAGATCACCTTCTCAACCTGCTGCTCACTCTGCCAGCCATCAGCCGCCTCTAGCTGATGTTGGATTCTCTCCAGCTTACTGAGTAGAGTGTCACTACAATCAGTGGCTAATTGGGTAATAACCTCATGGTATCGGGTCACTAATTCACCCAGTTCACCAAGACCTGCTGCAACAATATTAAAAACGGTACCTTCAAGCCCAGCGGGAACCTCTTGCGTCAGCCGAGTGATACGGCAACCATCCTGACAGACTATCTCACCATCATCGGCCTTTAGATCACCGGCCATCAACTTCATCAAGGTTGATTTACCTTCACCATTTCGGCCGATCAGGCAGATCCGTTCGCCTCGTTCAATACTCAGGTTGACGCCATTCAGCAGCAGTGGGCCGCCAAATCCGAGTTGGATATTATTTAGATTGATTAGTGCCATTTTTGGGGTTCTTTAGAGTTAATTAGCAAGCGCAGATCACGCCGCGTAGTGACGTTTCACATAGTCATCCACAATCTGCTGAAATTCAGTGGCGATGGTTTCGCCCTTTAGGGTCACCACCCGTTCACCATCAACATAAACGGGGGCGACCGGCTGTTCACCGGTGCCGGGCAGGCTGATGCCGATATTGGCGTGTTTACTCTCACCAGGGCCATTGACCACGCAGCCCATCACCGCCACATTCATCTCCTCAACACCGGGGTATTGATCACGCCATGACGGCATCTGATCGTGCAGATAGCGCTGAATATCCTGCGCCAACTGTTGAAAGTAATCACTGCTGGTACGACCACAACCGGGGCAAGCGATCACCATTGGGGTGAATGCACGCAGCCCCATCGATTGCAGAATCTCCTGCGCCACCACCACCTCTTTGGTGCGCGCACCACCTGGCTCCGGCGTCAACGAGATACGAATGGTGTCACCAATGCCCTCTTGCAGCAGTACCGCCAACGCGGCCGTTGAGGCGACAATTCCCTTCGATCCCATGCCCGCTTCGGTCAGCCCCAAATGCAGCGCATAGTCACAACGGCGGGCCAACAGACGATAGACACCAATCAGATCCTGCACACCACTCATCTTGCAGGAGAGCACAATACGCTCAGCCGACAGGCCGAGTGCTTCAGCGCGTTTGGCGTTATCGATGGCAGAGACCACCAAGATCTCCTGAATCAGACGATCACTCGACAATGGCTCGGGCAGTTTGGCATTTTGGTCCATCATCTGCTGAACCAAGGCCTGATCCATGCTGCCCCAGTTGACACCAATACGTACCGCCTTGTCATAACGACAGGCGATATCAATCATCGCCGCAAACGGGCTATCGGCCGATCCTGCTTTACCGACATTGCCGGGGTTGATGCGGTACTTCTCCAGCGCCATGGCACAAGCGGGCACACTGCTCAGCAGCTTGTGTCCATTGAAATGAAAATCACCCACCAGCGGCACAGCGCAGTTTTGCCTATCCAGCGCATCGCGGATCTTTGGCACCGCTTCAGCCGCTTCAATGGTGTTAACGGTAATGCGCACCAACTCTGAGCCCGCCTGAGCCAGCTCAATGGTCTGCTTTACTGTTGCTTGCACGTCTGCTGTGTCGGTATTGGTCATCGACTGCACCACAATAGGTGCTTCACCACCCACCACGACACCGCCCACTCGAACAGCTTTCGTCTTATGACGTTCTATCATGCAAATACAAATCTCGTTTGGGCTATTTATAGACCAATTTTAACGTTCACGGCGCTGCTTTAATACAGCCATTATCAGAGGACTGACCACGGTGATTTTGCTCTCTTCGTTGTGGAGCATGGGTTAAATTATTTTCGATTTGACCTATATCAAATCAAAACAAAGGGTTTATACTAGCTTCCAGCATCAGTATATTGGTAATTTCACGGATACTGAATCTGCGTGGAATTATCACCGAATAGATGAGTCACCATTATGAAAATTACCATTAGTGAAAAGCCATCGTGCCTAGATATCGAAGTTAGCCAGGCGGGAAACAGACGTTCGCAACTCATCGCGGCCTTTGAACATTGCCAGCAAGGCAGTTGTAACTGCCCGGCTAATCTACCACACGCTGTCAACTCATTTGAGATTGAGACTATTGAAGATGGTGTTAAACTTCAGCTCAATGCTAAGGAGGGTGAGGTCATTGATCGTTCGCATATTGAGGCTTGTTTGAGATTCACGCTCAAACAGCGGCACTAACCTCACTTGACCATCAACACTCGAACCAGCGGCTCACACCCTCTTGCTGCACAACGGTTAGACGACTCTCCAGCTCGGGCAGGCTCTCCAATATGGTCTCCCTTACCCGTTCAGGGGTGTTGTTCTGCTGACTCAAGTGGGCAACAACCAGATGACTCAATCTTTCACTCTCAATTTGCAGCAGTAGCTCGGTCGCTTGGCAGTTACTCAGATGCCCAAATGCACCACTAACACGTGCCTGCACGCTTGGTGGGTAGGGGCCGTTGGCCAACATTTCAAGATCATGATTACACTCTAAAAGCAGCGCATCACAGCGCTTCACCTCATGCAATACATGGGGTGTCACTTGGCCAAGATCAGTCAGCAAGGTAAAACATTTTTCATCATGAACAAAGCTAAATTGGCACGGTTCACGTGCATCATGAGGAACAGGAAAGGGGATCACCCGTAGCGCGCCAATGGAGAAGTCATCGGCATGACTGTTGATGAGGTTCAACTCCGGCAGCTGACCGCAGCGGTCTGTTTTCAGTGTACCGGCGGTCATCCATACGGGTATCTGATAGCGACGAGCCACCGGCCCAACGCCACGTAGGTGATCACCATGCTCATGCGTCACCAAAATAGCATTTAAACTCGATGGATCTACAGCCAGTTCGGCCAATCGTCGCTCCAGCTCCTTTGCGGCAAAACCACAATCAACCAAAACCCGTATATCGCCCGCTTCTATGAGGGTCGCATTGCCCTTACTACCACTGCCGAGTGAAGCAAACCTCATCTGATCTGTTCGTAAATCAGACCTATTATACGTGTCGCTGTTGATGAGCTGTCGCGCTGACCTTGATGATTGAGGATCTGAAGATGGGTTTGTTCGTCCTGCCCAACGAGCTTAACCTGATACTGGTTGTCACCATCAATCTTCTCGTCGCTACTAAAGAGACTACTAAACCAGCCCTCATCACTCTCTCTGTCTGGATCATCGTAACGTACGAAGAAGAGCCCATTGGCACGATCACGATCTTCAACGGCAAAACCAACCCGATCAAGCGCCACTCCGGTCAGACGCCAAGCGCGAGAAAAGGGTTCATTGATCAATAACTCAGCCTGCTCTTCATCTTTGATTAACTGAGCGCGCATTTTACGACTCTCTTTCTGAGCGAGGTCTTGCACCGCTTGGGCTTCATCCATCCCCATAAAGACCATCAGGCGGTGCAACATCACCGCTTCCAATTCATGATCATTGGGCACTGAGACCCAGAACGTGGTCTCACCTTTCAACTGCTCTTCCATGCCTCGATGAGTCAAAAATAGGTGGGTTATCCCCGCTTGCTCACCTCTTTCAAGCCTGACCCGAAACTGATCGCGGGTGCCGGAAGAGTAGATGCTATTCAGCGCCTTGCGAAATATCTCAGTAAGGCCACCCATATCAATATCAGCCCGGTCTTCCATCCAATCGGTCTTCATGGTGCCAACGGTTGGATCCTGCTCAACCAGCAACAGACCACTATCACGCCAGAACTCAATCACCTGATACCAGACATCTTCAGGTGAGCCTTCAATTTCTAACCAGCGTTGGTTGCCATCGCGGTGTACCTTGATCTTTTCAATCTCAGGCAGAACCGCCGTACCTAGCAACCGGCTACCTTTGGCCTGACGATCATCACTGAAATCTGAAAAAGTGGCACTGGCATCAGATGTCATATCGGGCACCTTCATCGAATCTTGTATTGAGCCGCTGGTCAGATTAGGTGGAATTTCGAGGTTCTCTTCTGCCTGCACCTGCTTTTTATAATCTGCCTTCTCACCCGATACGGTTGAGCTACAGGCAGCCAGGAGGGATAGAAGGCTGACAAGGGCCAGCAGACGAATCAAGTTTAGCGTCATATTTATCTTCAAAACGTAATTAGAGAATACCGGCCTGTTCCATCGCGGCTTGAACCGGAGCTTGCAGCTCCTGGGATAACCACGTCAACGGCAGACGGATACCCGTGGGCGCAAGCCCCATGCGATGTACGGCCCACTTCACAGGAATTGGGTTCGCTTCAACAAACAGTTTGTCATGCAAGCCGGCAAGTGGCGCATCCAGTCGTTCCGCTTCAGCAGCATCACCGGCAAGCGCCGCAGCACACATCGCATGCATCTGCTTGGGTGCCACATTGGCTGTGACCGAGATGGTGCCATTGCCGCCCATCAGTAGGAACTGACGAGTGGTGGAATCATCACCACTGATGAGGAGGAAATCTTCACCGCAAAGCTGACGGATTTTAGTCACCCGATCGAGCTCACCTGTCGCCTCTTTAACACCGATGATGTTATCGATCTCTGAGAGTCTGGCGATGGTCTCAGGCAGCATGTCACAGGCGGTTCGACCTGGCACATTGTAGAGCAGCTGTGGAATATCAACCGCCTCTGCCACCGCTTTGTGGTGCAGATAGAGCCCCTCCTGGGTCGGTTTGTTGTAGTAAGGTGTCACCAACAGTGCCGCATCTGCCCCCACCTCTTTGGCGCAACGGGTGAGCGCAATCGCCTCCGTGGTGGAGTTCGCACCGGTACCGGCAATAACGGGTAGACGGCCTGCGGTAAATTCAACAATACGTTGGATAACTTGGCAGTGCGCTTTCTCATCCAGCGTGGATGCTTCGCCCGTGGTGCCAACGGCAATGATAGCGTTGCTGCCTTGTTCAACATGGAAATCGACCAGTGCACGCAGGCTATCCCAATCGGGAGAGCCATCTTCATGCATGGGGGTGATCAGAGCCACCATACTGCCATGAAACATCTCAATTCCTCGGTTTACAACAGGTTAAAATAATCGGCCATGGTATCCCGCCACTCATCTCACTGACAAGTACGGGATGCCTTCTCTTCTAAGCCGGAGAGGCCAAAACGGCGCTCCAACTCTTTTAATACATCCTCTGGCCCCAGCCCTTGTTGGGCCAGCAGCACCATAGTGTGAAACCAGAGATCAGCCACTTCATAGACAATCTTCTCCGGCACACCATCTTTGGCGGCCATCACCGTCTCAGTCGCCTCTTCACCGATCTTCTTCAGAATCGAGTCCAGCCCCTTGTCGTAGAGTTTCGCAACATAGGAGCTATCTGGATCGGCCCCTTTGCGCGCCTCCAACACAGCGGCCAGCTGTTTCAACACGGCATCGCTCATCAGCGGTACATCTCTTTGGGATCTTTTAGCACGGGATCAGTAGCGTTCCATTCACCATCCTGTAGCTCTTTATAGAAGCAGTTATGACGACCAGTATGACACGCGATGCCACCCTTCTGTTCCACCTCAATCAGCAGTACATCAGAGTCACAATCGGTACGCATCGATTTGACAATCTGCTGGTTGCCAGACTCCTCACCCTTATGCCACAGCTTCTGCCGTGAACGTGAAAAGTAGACAGCGTGACCGGTCTCTTGGGTCAGTGTCAGGGACTCCCGGTTCATCCACGCCACCATTAGAATCTTGCCGGTGCCAGTCTCCTGGGCGATGGTTGGGACGAGCCCCTTCTCATCAAACTTAATCTCATCCAGCCATGTTTTGCTCATAATTCTAAAACCCTGTTAACCAATAACTCTTCTGTAGGTGCGCATTTATGTGCATTGCCTTGACACTGTTGTCCGCCTAGCAAAGATTGTTCCCAACAACCCTTTTGCATTCTCCCCATCCCTGGGAGTCAAAGCGAACCTACATTTAGATCCGAACTTCAACGCCCTGCTCAGCCATAAAGGCCTTGGCTTCACCGACACTGTACTCGGCAAAGTGAAAAATAGAGGCGGCCAGCACCGCATCAGCACCGCCCTCTTTTACGCCATCAACCAGATGCTGTAGGTTGCCGACACCGCCTGAGGCGATCACTGGAACAGTAACCGCATCGCTAATCGCACGGGTCAGCGGCAGGTCGAAACCGACTTTGGTACCATCGCGATCCATACTGGTCAGCAGTATCTCACCGGCACCGTAGTCAACCATCTTTTTGGCCCACTCAATCGCATCCAGACCGGTCGGCTTACGGCCACCGTGGGTAAAAATCTCCCACTTCAGCGGCTCACCCTCGGCACTCACCTTCTTGGCATCAATAGCGACCACAATGCATTGTGAACCAAAGCGGCTGGTGGCCTGTTTGACAAACTCTGGGTTGAAGACAGCGGCGGTATTGATCGCCACCTTATCGGCCCCGGCATTCAACATACGCCGAACATCCTCTTCGGTGCGGATACCGCCACCCACCGTCAACGGGATAAAGACCTCACTCGCCACCTGCTCAACCACATGTACGATGGTCTCCCGGTTATCTGAGCTAGCCGTGATATCGAGAAAGGTGATCTCATCGGCACCCTCACTGTTGTAGCGACGGGCCACCTCAACCGGATCACCGGCGTCGCGGATATCGACAAATTTGACGCCTTTGACCACGCGGCCATTATCGACATCAAGACAGGGGATGATACGTTTGGCTAGCATGAAGGAACCTCTGAATGAGTCTGGTTGAATTTAGGGTGAAATGGAATGGTTCCAATTTGTTTCAAAGTGAGCAGGAATAGCCGCACTATTGCTGCAATCTTTGGGATGAATTGGGGCCATTTCAGCCAGCGTAAAACAATCATGATTTGTTTAGAGGTTCCTTTCACTCAATGAGTCCGCTAGTTTTTGACCTTCTGCAAAGTCGAGGGTGCCCTCATAGATGGCACGACCGGTAATCGCAGAGTTGATACCACTCGACTCAACTTCACAGAGCGCGCGGATATCATCAATATTGGTGATGCCACCCGAGGCCACCACGGGGATATTGATCGCCTCAGCCAGTGCCTGAGTCGCTTCAATATTGGGGCCGGTCAGCATACCGTCACGGCCGATGTCGGTGTAGACAATCGCTTCAACGCCATCCTGTTCAAACCGTTTGGCCATATCAACGACATTATGTTCGGTAATCTCGGCCCAACCGTTGATCGCCACCATGCCATCTTTGGCATCCAAACCGACCATCACGTGACCGGGAAAAGCCTTGCAGGCGCGCGCCACAAACTCAGGCTCCTTGACCGCCTGGGTGCCGATAATCACATAGGTGACGCCAGCATCAAGATAGGCCTGGATCGTCGCCTCATCACGAATACCACCACCCACCTGAATCGGCAGGTCAGGGTAGCGTTTAGCAATCGCCCGGATCACCTCACCATTGACCGGCTCACCCGCAAAAGCGCCATTCAGGTCGACCAGATGCAGGCGACGCGCACCCGCCTCAACCCAACGCCCTGCCACATCGACGGGATCATCAGAGAAGATAGTCTCATCATCCATACGCCCCTGGCGCAGACGCACACAGCGGCCATCTTTCAAATCAATTGCAGGAATCAGTAACACAGTAGTTGCTCCAGGTTTAGCAGCCTAAACCTTCCAGTTAACGAAATTTTTAAGTAGTTGCAGCCCATCATCGGCACTTTTTTCGGGATGAAACTGCACCGCAAAGAGATTATCTTTAGCGATAGCACTGGCGTAGTTGATGCCATAATCGGTCGTCGCTGCGACCAACGCCGAATCTTCAGGCGAGACAAAGTAACTATGCACGAAGTAGAAGCGGCTATCCTGTTTAATGTCCCTCCACAACGGGTGCTCATTGCAGTGATTTACCCGGTTCCAACCCATCTGAGGAATCTTCAAACGTCTGCCATCTGGCCCGTTCATACCCTTCTCAAAATGGCGCACCTGACCAGGAATCAGCCCCAACAGTTCAGTTCCTTCATTCTCCTCACTAAACTCCAATAGCACCTGTAACCCCATGCAGATACCGAGGAATGGCCGCGTAGCCGCCGCCTCAAGTACCGCTTGATTCAGATGATGATCAGAGATCGCCGCCATGCAATCACGTGCTGCCCCCTGCCCAGGAAATACCACCCGATCAGAGGAGAGAATCAGCTGAGGGTCATCGGTGACCAGCACCTCATCGTGGCTATCCGCGACATGTTCCACCGCTTTGGAGACAGAGCGCAAATTGCCCATCCCATAGTCAATAACTGAGATACGTTGTGCCATAAAGAACTCGAAATCGGTTGGCGCTTAGAGCGACCCTTTAGTAGATGGCATGACGCCTTGCATACGCACATCAGCCTCAAGTGCCATGCGTAGTGCACGCCCCAAAGCCTTGAACACCGTCTCAGCCTGATGATGTGCGTTGATGCCACGCAGATTGTCGATATGCAGCGTCATACCCGCATGATTGACCAGCCCCTGAAAAAACTCCTGGAACAGGTCAACCTCAAACTGGCCAATGCGTGCACGGGTATATTCAACGTTGTAGACCAGCCCAGGACGACCGGAGAAGTCAACAACTACACGTGACAATGCCTCATCCAACGGCACATAAGCGTGACCGTAACGGGTGATGCCCTTTTTATCGCCAAGCGCCTTTGCCAACGCCATGCCGAACGTAATACCGATATCCTCTACTGTGTGGTGATCGTCAATATGGCGATCTCCCTCAGCCTGGATATCAATATCAATCAGACCATGCCGCGCAACCTGATCCAACATATGCTCTAGAAAAGGGATACCTGTATTAAAATTGGCTTCGCCTGAACCATCTAGATTGAGTGTGACCTTAATCTTAGTCTCAAGCGTGTTGCGCTCAACTTTGGCCGTGCGCTGCATAGGAGTCGCTCCAATATGGGTAAACGCGCATTTTAGCCAAATTTGATGAAAAATTCACTGCTTGAGAGAGAACTCTCAAAACTTTATTACTTAGAACGCGCTGAACAGATCAATCAGGTTTCCAACCAAAAGGTTACGGGGCCATCATTGGTCAGCTGAACCTGCATATCCGCACCAAAAACACCCGATTCAACAGTGGAAAATAAGGCTTCAGCCTGGGCCAATAGATAGCTGAACAATCTCTCACCCTCATCTGGGGGAGCCGCCGTGGAGAAACCGGGTCGCATCCCTTTTTTTGTATCCGCCGCCAAGGTGAACTGAGGAACCAGCAATAGACCACCATCAATATCACGCAGACTACGGTTCATCCGGCCCTCTTCATCGGCAAAAATTCGGTAGCCGAGTACACGCTGCAAAAGACGATCAGCTTTGGCCTCATCATCCTCTCGCTGCACCCCCACCAACACCAGCAGACCGCTATTGATTGTGCCCACCCTCTCTTTATTCACTTCAACAGAGGCTGAAGAGACTCGCTGCAAAAGAGCAATCATTAGATAAAACGCCCATATTCAAAATAGTTACAGGGGAACCTAAGTACTTTTATAGCCATATCAGAAAATGCCTACAAGACAATCAGATTAATCATACAAACAGTATATTCGATTGTGCCACTATTATAGTGTCGCTGATGGATACTCAAGGATTGAGAGATAAGGCACAAGGAATGCAGGATGCAGGTTTTACGGCAAGGATACCGTAAGGCTGACCCCAGGGATGGGGTGGCCAGATAAGATCATAAAAGACCCGGTAGCAAGGATGCTGTCGGGTGTTCCTGTTGTTCTTAACAACCTCCTACTTACTGTTCCAGAACTCTCCCGCCAAAACGAAGAACATAGTGGTAGCCCAAATAGCCCTCCTTAATCGATAGGTTCATCGTCGCATTATTAAATGTCACATTCCAAACGGCCTCTGGTGCAACCAATCTCTCCTCCTCGTCATTATGATTTTGAAAGAAGATAAAAAGGGGCGGCTCCACCTGCATGAGATATGAGGCGACGCCAACACCCCCCTGCTCTTTACGCAAAACATCAATCACCATTGGCAGCTCTTCAGAACCGGCAGATTTTCGGTTGAGCTGTGAAGCAGCTGTTGCAGTGATCAATGCAAATGAGATCAAAAACATCTTCAGCATCACAATGCTTTTCTTATCAAAAATTTTCGATAGCTTAATCCAAAACATCACCCCAACAGGCGCTCCAGCCAACAGAGAGAGGCGAAACAGATTGATACCATCCAGCGTGTTATCAATGTGGGAAGCCTCCGATGCGATCAATAACAGCGCTGAACTCATCAAATTGATGACTAAAACCACCAAGATTGCGGTGCGCAACTCCTCCCATTTAAAGTGCTCCGAGAACCACTCCTCCTTAGCTTGGGAGAATGCAATCAACAGCGCTATCAAAATCAACCACGAGAGAAGCGGAACCAGGGCGTAACTTGTCGCATTCTCTTTAGCCGCCCAAAGAGAAACCATGGTCAGCAAAACAGAGAGCACCGCAAAAATGATGTAGGATTTTTTCTGGAATTTAATCATTGGTTAGAGTTAGTTAGAAACACTGTTTATTTTCGGGGACGTTTTCGAAGATTATAAAAAATGGCTAGCGAAACACGCTAACCATTTGATATATATGGTGAAGGACTCGAACCTTCGACCAAGGGATTATGGGCCTAGATGGTAAACTGTTTTTTCTATGATTAATCACTGCTGTCCCGTTAACTAGTAAGTAAAGAGGCCTGATCCCCCCTGATTTTGGTACAATGAGTTTGCTTATAACTTGCTGAACCAACAAGGAAAACCAGGCCATGGCTCATTGTAATACGATC
>JAKITT010000035.1 GCA_021647945.1 Candidatus Polarisedimenticolaceae bacterium | reverse complement strand
GAGGTCTTACCAGAAGTATAGTATCTACAACAGCTAACTACGACATAGCCCAAAAAAAGGCTTTACGACATCATCACAACGCTTTTCTGGCGTTGAGAGAGAAGAGATTCTTGAGAAGCGGAATAACAAGCAAGGTGTTCCAATTGGGCGCTTTAGTGCCATTTTTGATGGTGCTGACCTGAAGAGACGAGCGGTTTGGCTGAATGATTATCGCTATGAACTCTATCCTGGTTATAAGGCGGTTGATAGTCATTCAAAACCTATCAATCTCTCTTCGATCCCGCTAGGTGAATATGTCTATGTAGTGATTGAAGAGAATGCCAATAAACCAACCACCCCCTATTTGGTGAGGCTTAGATACGCAAAGTAGTGGGTACGTAGTATTACTCTAAGGAAACTCTGAATAAGTCACTAAAACAATCATGACTTTTCAGTGTTTCCTTACTACCTGTTGGGTGGGTCAAGCAGAATAATTCAAATTGAGGCAAACCACCGGCTTTGCCGGTGAGACTTGAAAAGGCTCTGCCGTTCCGGCGTGCATGTGGTCTCATGGTAACGGCCAACAAGAATACACCACAGAGAACACAGAGGGCACAGAGAATCCAAAACACTTTTCTTTTCTCTGTGCCCTCTGTGGTTATATCTGTTTTCAACCAGTTAGGAGGCTATTTTGCCCAAGCATGAGCACGTACCCAATAGCCCCTTTTAGGGGCTTTCCTCAAGCCTCCTGCTATGCGGGCGGTTAGTGATTATGTGAATTTAGGTTGTAGCATTATTCAGTGACATGATAATTAAGTGACTCATTTCACAGTTTAAACAGAGAGGTAATAGTTTTATCTAACTGCATTATTCTAGTTGACTATAATAGTAAACCATGAATCAGATGCGAGCATTTACGTTAGTAGAGCTTATAGTCACATTGGCTATTGGCGCTATTCTTCTCTCTACCGGTGTTCCAATGTTTGGCACAATGTTGGAGTCTAACCGCGCCTCGGTACGCTCAATTGAACTGCGTAAGGCATTGATAACGACTCAGAGTGAAGCCACTAATAAAGGTTCCAGAGTGGCGCTTTGTCCAATTAATAGCAGCAATGATGGCTGTGATACAAATAGTCCAAGAAATTGGGCTAATGGTTGGTTGATGTTCGTTGATGATGGGGCCATTCAAGGAACCTATGATGCCGGTGAGCAGATACTGCATCTGTTTCAGTCAACTGAAGGACCACATACTGTGGTGGTCGCAGCTGACTTTATTCGATATGACCCACAAGGTGAATTGGCTAGCGGTGTTCCTACCGTTTTTACCATTAAATACCCACAATGCACAAATAGACAGGCTAGGCGTGTGAGTATCTCTGCCATCGGGCGTGTCTCTATAGAAACTGCGGATTGTTAAAGATGGATAAGGTTGTGAAGAGCGTTAACTTCAACACTAATAACAGGGGGCGTGCAGGCTGTATGGCAGGCTTTAGTTTAATTGAGGTATTGGTGGCATTAATGATCTTTTCACTTGGGATTTTAGGGCTCTCTGGACTTCAATTTACAGCACTGCGTGGAAATCATGATGCCTATATTAATACCATCGCTTCAATACAGGTGATGGATGCGGCTGATCGGATATTGGCAAATCCTGGTGGTGTGGCTGCGGGTAACTATGACCTATTAGATGAAGACGCAGTAGACCCAGGATGTATTGCTGTGGGATGCAGTCCCGCTGATTTAGCACAATATGATTACTGGGTGTGGAATACAGGTGATGCTGCTCAACCGGGAACGGGTAATGCAACACAGCTTCCTCAGGGTGAAGGGGTTATCTGTTTAGATGCTACCCCAGATGATGGTGTCTCCCGAGTCGATAGTGGTTGTGATGGTGCACTCGTTGGAGGTGACCGTGTCTTTGCCATCAAAATTTGGTGGGATGACGATGGTGATCCAGGGACGGCTTCGCGTCGTCATGTATTGAGTGTTTTCCCATGAGAGAGTTGATTAACGCAAACCGAATGCAGGGTTTAACTCTGGTCGAACTGCTCGTTGCAGCAACGTTGAGTGTTCTACTGTTGCTGGGTGCAATAGCGGTTTTTATTGGCAGTAAAGAGAGCTTTAATGTGGGTGAAGATATCTCTCGAGTTCAACAGAATATTCGGTTTACCTCCGCGCGTATATTCAATGATGTCTCAATGGCAGGTTATGTGGGGTGTGCCCCTTTTGTCTCCACAGGTAACAGTAGCGTACCTGATATGTTGCCAGACACATTAGGTGATTTTTCACAAGCCATTATTGGTGGTGAGGCGGTCGGGCCAAATAATTCAGATAGTTTGACGGTGCATTTTGCCCATGTCGAATCTGCTGTTCCATATGATGATTCATCGGGTGCCTACAGTGATGGAAAAATTGGTTTTCGTGCAAATTCAGCCTCAGATTCTTTAAGAGAAGATGACATTCTTGTGATGAGTGACTGCAGTAATGCCATGATTGTTAAGCTTCTTTCAACACCTACGTTAGCATCAACTGAGCTAGATCATACCGGTAAAAACAACGTGCAAAGTGATGACCTTTTCGGTAATGAGTCGCCTGCTTATATCTATAAAATGGACGGTGTGACTTACCAGTTAGATACGAGCCCCCCAGATTCTGATGGAAAATATGTGAGCAGGCTCATGGCCACCCGTTTAGATGATATGGCGAACCCACAGCTTATTTTAGATGGTGTAGAGGACTTTCAGGTTGAATATGGCATTGATGCCAATGGTGATAGCGTAGCGGAACGGTATGCAGATTGGGATGAGGTTGTTGCGGGCAATCATCAACAACGTTTGGTGAGTGCACGAATAACCATCGTGGTGAATTCAGGGAAACCTCAAGCCGACACGTTAGGCAGAGTGACTGACTCAACAAAGAGTATGGTCAAAAGCACCACCTTTACCGTCGCACTGCGAAACTTTATGGGCAGCTAATGTTAATTAATAGAGAGAAAAAGCAGCAGGGCGCTGTGTTGATCATGGTTCTATTGCTGCTCATGGTGATGACGGTATTGGGCGTTTCAGGTGTCGGTAATTCTGTGCTTGAAGGGAAGATGTCGGGCAACTATCTACAAAAAAACAGTGCAGAGCATTCCGCCGGTTTTGGTTTAAAGGTGGCTGAGCAATGGCTGAGATTAAATGTCTCACCTGCCAATCTTAACGTCTGGTTTGGCGAGGGTGTCGATAGAAAAACAGGGCTTTACACTTCACAGGGAGCGACGCAAACAGAGGCTGTTTGTCAGGGAGTGGTTGGCTGTGTTTTTGATCCTCGAGTGGATGATAATTGGTGTATTGGTGGCCCTGGGTGCCCACTACAGAAGGGCTATGTCACGCTGGATCAGAATGACCTGGATACAGGTCTCCTTCCCAAGGATGAGATGAGTCCAACGGGTTTTCAACCACGCTTTATTATTGAATATCTGGGTTTGACAAAGAAAACAGGCACTGTGGATGAGACCGGTGGGCTTGATAACTATACCTCTAGCCAGTTTAGTAAAGGTGAGTTACATGTATTTAAAGTGACGGCTATCGGTTGGGGTTATGAGTCAGGTATCCGTAATGTGTTACAACGCAACTACTATTTATCACTCGCTGAGTGAGAGGGTAGGAGGTATTTATGTTAGTGCAAAATTCAATACCAGCAGTGGAATATAAAAGAGCCTACCGATCTATTCCTCTATTGGAAGCGGTACTGTTCTGTTTGCTCCTGGTGCCGCTGCCACTGATGGCGGCACCAGGCATCATTTCAACCAACCCACTCTTCCTACAAACAGGTGTTCAACCTAATCTGTTTTTTATATTGGATGATTCGGGCAGTATGGATTGGGAAGTACTCAAAAGTGCGGGGGCACAAGCGGCCCACCCAACCTTTCCAAATAGTGGCAATGTGGATCATACGCCAGATAATCCTGCTGAACGGCTGGAGTTCTGCGCAGGCTACAATGTGTTGGGATACCATCCAAATGTTGAATACACCCCATGGAGAGGCTTGGACTATTCAGGAAATTCTTTCCAGGATCAGAATCCTTCAAATGCCCACGTAAATCCATATACAGGACACACGAATAGCAATAGCTGTTGGAGCTTTGTTAATAATTCTAATGGCTCTGTCTGTGATCTATTGACTAGCTGGGGTGGTGATGGTGCTTTCTATTTTGTTTGGAATGATGGCGATGGCGATGGTGTGTTTGATGCAGGAGAGTGTCCGACAGGAAACTCAGATCGTCGCTATGTCAGTGACCTACCCTTTTCTGCATCTCCAGGCAGCCCCAACTCACAAACTAACTATGCAAATTGGTTTAGTTACTATCGCAAACGTGAATATGTGATGAAACGGGCGGTCTCTCAGATCATTGAAGAGTCTCAAGTTCGAATGGGGCTTGCAACGATCAATCGGCGTAACCGTGTTTTAGAAAGTACACTGATGTCTAGTAATAAGTGGGAGGTTGGTACGCCTATTATGGATATTGACGATATCACCGCACCTATCGACCTTGATGCCCAGAGCAATAAAAAAATCCTGCTGGACAATCTGTTGGCAGAAAATTCAAGCGGTGGTACGCCTCTACGCCATGCACTCAATAATACTGGCCGCTACTTTCGAGGGGAGATGAGTAGCAGCATTCTCTTCGACTATGTCCCCCCTAGCGCAACAAATAGTGCCAATGGTAGTTCACCCATACTGAATTTAGCGAATGGTGGTCAGTGTCAGCAGAATTTCGCACTGCTCTTCTCAGATGGTTATTGGAATGGCAGTAGCCCTTCAGGAATAGGTAATACAGATCAAGGAACGGGTCCGTATGATGGTGCCTCTTATGCGGATGATCAAAGTAATACGTTGGCAGATGTTGCCATGCACTATTATGAAAATGACTTAATGCCCGGTCTGCCGAATAATGTGCCGGATGTCACCCTCGACGTTGGCATTGACGACAACGCCTATCAACATCTTGTTACATTCACCATTGCCTTTGGCGTCAATGGCACGGTTAGCTGTAATCCGACAGACCGGGATTTGTCGGTCTCGGCGCAAGGATACCCGAGTACCTGTGCTGGTTATTCGGGTTCAAATGCATGGCCAGACCCGTATACCGCTTGGCTGCATAGAGTGGATGATATGCGCCATGCTGCCTGGAATGGTCGGGGGTTGTTCATGAGTGCCTCAGACCCACAAGGGTTAATTGAGCAGTTGCAGGCGGCTATTGCAGAAATTGCGAGTAGAACCACTGCAGCGGCGGCGGCTGTCGCCATTAATGCCGGTCACCTTAATGATGGCAGCTATCTCTATCAGGCAAAATTTAGCTCATCTAGGTGGTCAGGCAACTTGTCGGCGTTTGAATTGACGGCTGCTGGGGTAGGAGATGTTCAGTGGGAGGCGCATGAGCTACTTGATAGCCGCTCCGACCCAAGGATGATTATTACTTACAACGGTAGCCAGGGTGTCAATTTTGAGTTTCCAGGTAATTTTTACTCAAGTTTATTAGCGGATGATCTCTCTGTCGCGCAGGCGGAAGACCTTCTGCATGATGCACCACACTCAGGCGTATCACTCACTGCAACAGAGCAGTCAGAAAATATCACCTATGCAACAGATTTGGCCGATTATCTTAGAGGTGATAGATCGAATGAAGGCTCACCGTTTCGTCTGCGTGAGGGGCGTTTAGGTGACATTATTCACT
This sequence comes from Candidatus Polarisedimenticolaceae bacterium, assembly GCA_021647945.1. Classification (GTDB taxonomy): domain Bacteria; phylum Pseudomonadota; class Gammaproteobacteria; order Chromatiales; family Chromatiaceae; genus JAKITT01. The sequence goes on along the minus strand of JAKITT010000035.1, from coordinate 22,810 downwards.
CATCACCGCGCTATGTTGGAGCACCAAGCCCGCGCAGGTACCCCCCCTATATCGAAGGTAGTAGCAACTCATATATGAGCTGGGCCAATGGAACGGTCAAGAATAGAACACCCATGATCTACATCGGTGCGAATGATGGCATGCTACACGCGTTTAATGCCAATACAGGTGAAGAACGTTTCGCCTATATTCCACAAGCCGTCTTCTCTACAGAAAATGGTGCTGGATTACATTGGTTGGCTGACCCCGCCTATGAACACCTCTCCTATGTTGATCAGACACCAACGGTTATGGATGTGTTTATTGCAAAGCCTAGTGACCCCAGTGCAAGTGCAAAAGCGTGGCGTACGGTATTAGTTGGAGGATTGCGTTCAGGAGGTAAATCACTGTTTGCACTAGATGTGACGGATCCAGATGATTTTTCCACCCTATCGAGTGCAGTGAACAATGTGCTTTGGGAGTTTAGCCATCCTGACTTGGGTTACACCTTCAGTCAGCCGGCTATTGTAAGGCTCAATAATGGCGATTGGGCGGCGATATTTGGCAACGGTTATAACAATGACCCTAGTGGCGATGGTGTAGCAAAACTGTTCATCGTCAACTTAGCCACGGGTGCACTAGTACGCAGCCCATTGAGTACCCAGGTTGGATCAATGGTCAATGATGACTGTAGTGATGTTGATAGTCGTTGTAATGGTCTCTCTACACCCGCCATTATTGACACTAACGGAGATAGCATTATTGATAGAGTATATGCAGGTGATCTGCAGGGCAATATGTGGGTGTTTGATCTCTCTGACCTAGACCCTGCAAATTGGGGCTCCGCGATAGGTTCTGGTACTCCAATGCCCCTTTTTACTGCGGTGGATACATTGGGTAATCCACAACCAATCACGACTCAGCCCCGGCTAACGAAGCACACAACGATTAAATCAGGCACTTCTCGTCCCAACGTTATGGTCTTTTTTGGTACAGGACAGTATTTGACAGACTCTGATACAAGCAACACAGCACCGCAGAGTTTCTATGCGATATGGGATACCGGCAGCACTACGACAACGACACGCAGCAACCTGCTGGAACAGAAAATCACTGTACATGGTGGCAACCGTCGTACATTGAGTGATGACCCCATCACATATGGGCTAACAGCAGGTGAACATCGAGGTTGGTATACCGACCTGAGTTCACCCAGTGGTGAGCGGGTGATTGTGACGCCAATAATTTTTGGTAAGTTAGTGGTTTACACCACCATTATTCCAGCGAGTAACATGTGTGCCTCAGCGGGTACGAGCTGGTTGATGGTACATGATCTGTTTGATGGTGGTCGCCCCGATTATATTGCGATTGATGTAGATAATGATGGTAACTTTGACTCGGATGACCAAGTAGCGGGCATTAACACCAGTGGTGTTCTGTCGGGTGATCTACAGTGGCAGCCATCAATAGTCGCTGGAAAAATTGCGCTGCCAACAGATAGTCAAAGTGGTGACGTGAGTGATACTGTTCAGTTCCAAGGTGTCTCTTCAGGCTATGATGGCAATGATGTGTCATGGACTCGTTTTAATTTTTAGGAGGCAATTATGATTAAAAATGGCTTGGTTTTATTGGTTTGTCTCTTCTCTTTGATGGGAGGTATGGCTCAGGCTGTTGCTGAAACAGCAAGCTCTCGTTCACCAACGCAACAATTTTTCGAAGATGATGAGCGAGAGCCATCTCTGAATGAACAGGGCATTCCTATTGGTCGTTTCAGTACCTATTATGATGGGGTTGATCTAAAAAACCGATCTATTTGGTTAAGTGATTATCGCTATAATCTCAAGGCGGGCTATCGTGTTTTTGGTAAGCACTCAACGCGTATCAGCCTCTCATCAATTCCATTGGGCCAACAGGTTGATGTGGTAATTAAGGACAATAGTAACAACACAATGGTGCCTTATTTAGTAGAAATCAGGGTCAGAAGATAGTGGAGAGGAGAGGGTAGTAATGAGATTTCAACGACAGGGTTTTACTCTGATTGAGCTGATGATTGTGGTCGCTATCATTGCGATATTATCAGGTGTTGCTTATCCAATGTACCTGCAGCAGGTGCAGAAAAGCCGCCGGGCAGATGTAATAAAGCTGGGGATGACCGTTGCTTTAGCTCAGGAAAGAATGCGCAGCATCGCCACGACCAACGCGACCTTTACGACAGATTTAACTGACGCTGGGCTGAGATTAGATCCTCAAGCGATCATATCAGACTACTATGATATAGCGGTGACCGCAGGGCCTGGTGGGATTGCCACCTCATATCTCCTTACGTTAACCGCCAGAGGGGCTCAACTCAATGATGAAAACTGTAGGACGATGACCATCAGCCACCTCAACCTAAAAACAGCATTGGCGGCAGATGGCTCAACCGATACGACAAATATCTGCTGGTAGTGACTAATGAAGGTCGCAATATCAACGACCTTCTTAGTACTACTCTTTAGGGTATCTCTATTAATTCATGGATGAGCAGCTTGACCCCATAATTCCCAATGGCAGCGTGGCTAAGTACTTGCAATAGAATAACCATTACAAACACTTAGCACCGTGCTCTTGAAAATTATGAAATGGGGTATCCACTCCATTGGCCTAATAGGGTAGGTGCACATTCATGTGCATGTTTGCAGGTTCGGCTGGTCGCATAAATGCGACCCTACATGCGCATAAAGCCTCTGAAGTGGAAAAAGGCCAATGAAGTGGATCCCCCCTTATTATAAATCTCAATCTGTCTCACCTAGAATTAATAGAGGTGTCTTTTATTAACTCGGGGGGGAGTGAGAAGACAACCGTCTCCTTTTCGCCTGAGTTTTCAATCACACGTTTAGCGCCTAACGACTTAAGGTGATCAATCACACGCTCAACCAAAACATCGGGTGCGGATGCCCCAGCGGTCACCCCAATATGTTTGCATTCGCTCAGCCACTCTTTTTGGATATCCTCACAGCCATCAATTAAATAGGAGGGGGTGCCCAATTTGGCGGCAATCTCTTTTAAACGATTGGAATTTGAACTGTTGGGTGAACCGACCACCAGAACTAAATCACACTGTTCAGCCAGTAGGTGAACTGCATTTTGACGGTTTGTGGTGGCATAGCAGATATCATTTTTTCGTGGTCCAGTGATCTGTGAGAAACGTGCCTGAAGTGCCTCAATAACCAAGGCAGAGTCATTAATAGAGAGTGTGGTTTGGGTGACAAAAGCCACCTTTTCAGGGTTACTGATCTTCAGACGTGAAACATCTTCAGGCGTCTCAACCAGATGAATTTTTGATGTGCCTGTATTGGTGTACTGCCCCATGGTTCCTTCAACCTCTGGGTGGCCACGGTGACCAATTAAAACCACGTCGTTGCCCTCATAGCTGTGACGAGCCACTTCGAGGTGAACCTTGGTGACCAGCGGACAGGTCGCATCAAAAACCCGGAGATGGCGCTCCTGAGCTTTAATACGAACAGCCTGAGATACACCATGTGCGCTAAAAATGACGGTGTTACCCTCTGGCACATCATCCAGTTCATCGACAAAAATGGCACCACGTTTCCGTAGACCATCTACCACAAAGCGGTTATGTACCACTTCGTGGCGCACATAGATGGGTGAACCAAACATCTCTAATGTGCGTTCAACTATCTCAATCGCACGATCAACACCGGCACAAAAACCGCGGGGGTTAGCAAGTAATATATCCATAGTGGCAAAGATACCTTAGCTGAACAGATGGCTCAACAATCAGCTAGTCCGGATATTGCATGAATTATGCAATGTCCGGGCTAGGGTCTGCCTCTTAAAAAGAGAAAAGGAGGATGCCTAGTGTTGGATCAATGCTACTGGCTTCCTATTACGAGGAACATAGTTCCTGGGAATAAGGTTAACGATTAAAGAGCCAGCGTTGCAGGACGCTAAACAAAGTACAAATAGAGGTGGTGCACAGTTTTGAATCGCCTCAATAGCGACTTTTTAGTGAGGCTGATTGGTTGATTAACACGATTGTTGAAGCGGTTGATTGTGGGCTAGTTGTTGTTGATCAGGGAGGATCGATAGTTCTATGGAATGAGTGGATGACACAACACTCTGGCATCTCTAATAGTGAGGTGATAGGGAACCCACTCGCTGCAATTTTTCCCCAGATCAAAGAAAATATTCTTGGTGAGATGATTGGTGATATTTGCTGTGGCCAGTCACAAAGCAATATTGAACGCCTAAAAGGGCAGTTTTTACCCCTCTACAAAAAATCACCTAGCCTTCCGCCTGAACCCGCTAAACCTATTCAGCAACAAATCACCCTAAAGTTGCTTACTCAGCTTGGTCAGCCTCATCACTGCCTCATCCAAATTTTTGAACATATTCCAGAATTAGAACAACACTTGCCGCGAAGCTCCAGGGGGCAAGGGCGATCAATGGAGAAACATACCCTACAGTCGTTGAAAAACTCCCTATATAAAGAGGAGGTGAGAACAAATATTGCACTCTCATCTATCTCCGATGGTGTCATTATTGTTGATGCCAAAGGTCGTGTTGAATTGCTAAATTTAGTTGCTGAGCAGTTGACGGGCTGGAAGCATGTGGATGCTAAAAATCAACTCTTGGAGAAGGTCTTACATCTCAGTCATGAGCTGCAGGGGGGAAGTGATAGTCTCTGGAAGCGAGATGCTAACTCGCCCTGTATGGATGATGTTGAAGTTGAATTGACCCTCATCGGTGCAGGTGATGCACATTTCCCCATTGAACTCTCTGTGGCCAATATTGAAGGATCAGACCACATCAGCGAAGGCTCCGTCATTGTTTTCCGTGATATCAGTCAGTCGCGTAAAATGGCTGCACAGCTCTTGTGGAATGCAACACACGATCTATTAACCGGGTTGGAAAACCGTCTTCAATTTGAACGCCGTTTAGAGCATATGCTGGAGAATGCGAAACGTTATGGCAAGCAGCATGCACTGCTCTACCTTGATCTTGACCAGTTTAAAATTGTCAATGACACCTGTGGTCACATTGCGGGCGATGAGCTTCTACGCCGCTTGACCAACATGCTGAAGTTCAAGATGCGTGAATCTGACATGCTGACCCGTTTAGGGGGTGATGAGTTTGGTATTTTGCTGGAAGGGTGTCCGCTGGATGCAGCGGTCTCAATGGCGAATGAACTACGCAATTTGGTTAATGAGTTTCGTTTTAACTGGGAGGGGAAAATATTCTCAGTGGGTCTGAGCATCGGTTTGGTGGTTATCGATGAAAAGAGCACCGATGTCAGCAGTCTACTCTCAACCGCAGATGCCGCCTGCTATTCGGCAAAAGACTCCGGACGAAATCGTGTTCATGTCTATGACACCAGTAATAGTGAAGCAGCACGACGCCGAGGTGAGATGCAGTGGTTGCCACGAATTCATCGGGCACTTGAACAGAATATGTTTGAGCTTTATGGACAGCGGATTGAGGCGTCCGACCCTGACAGCGATGCCCCCCCTCATATTGAACTTCTACTGCGCATGCATGAGGAGGGCGGCGTGGTGATTGGCCCTGGTGCCTTCATACCGGCCGCTGAACGCTACAACTTAATGTCGACCATTGATCGTTGGGTGGTTGAGAATGGCTTGGAGTACTTAGCCACAAATCCAACGCAGGATGGTTGTAGCAACTTCATACTGAATATCAATCTATCAGGTGCATCATTAGCTGAACCGGGTTTTCTTGAATTTATGTTGGGCCTGATCAAAAAACTAGATGTTCCAACCTCCAGGCTCTGTTTTGAGGTGACTGAGACCGCAGCGATTGCCAATCTTGATGATGCCATCCACTTTATCTCCTCACTAAAAGAGGTGGGGTGTAGCTTTGCGCTGGATGACTTTGGAAGTGGCTTCTCCTCATTTGCCTATCTGAAACATCTGCCTGTTGATTATCTGAAGATTGATGGCGGATTTGTAAAAGATATGTTGGATGACCCTATTGATCGTGCCATGGTTGAAGCGATCAACCGGGTAGGCCATGTGATGGGGATCAAGACCGTGGCTGAGTTTGTCGAGAATGGTGACACCCTAGAGGCGTTGCGCGAAGCGGGCGTCGATTATGTACAGGGCTACCATATCGATAAACCGCATTCACTGGCGCTGTGGATAGAAGAGGAGCAGATACAAAGCGCTATTGCGGTTTAACAGAAAGTTACTAAGAAGGTCGTTGATATTGCGACCTTCCTAGTCTCTCCCAAATATCTCTCTATTTGTTCTCCAAAAAGTGACCATATGGGTGAAAATAATCTCGTTTTAGGCTAAGTTGGCCGCATGAAACAAGAAGCACCATCTGTCGGGTTTGTTAGTCTGGGTTGCCCTAAAAACCTCGTTGATTCAGAGCGAATTCTTACTCAATTAAGGGCCGAAGGGTACACCGTCTCCGCCTCCTATGAGGGGGCTGATCTCGTCCTGGTCAATACCTGTGGTTTTATCGATGCGGCGGTTGAAGAGTCGTTGCACGCCATTGGTGAAGCGCTACACGCCAACGGCCGCGTGATTGTCACCGGTTGCTTGGGTCTTCGGGAGGAGGATATTCGCGCCTCGCACCCTTCAGTATTAGCCGTGACGGGGCCACATGCCTATGAAGAGGTGATGACCGCCGTACATCAGCACCTGCCACCACTGCATGATCCACGCAGTAGCCTACTGCCTCCCCAAGGTGTCAAACTCACACCGCATCACTACGCCTATTTAAAGATCTCTGAAGGGTGTAACCACCGTTGTACTTTTTGCATTATCCCAGCATTGCGTGGTGATCTTGAGAGCCGTGCGCTGCCAGAGGTGGTGCAGGAGGCAGAAAATCTGGTCAATGCAGGTGTGAGAGAGTTGATTGTCATCTCGCAGGACACCAGCGCCTACGGCATGGATATTAAGTTTAGGCCTGACTTCTATAAAGGCCGTCCGGTGCGCACCGATATTGCCCACCTGGCTAAGGCATTGGCTGACTATCCCGTCTGGATACGGCTGCTCTATCTCTACCCCTATCCGCAGGTTGATCAACTCATTCCATTAATGGCAGAGGGTAAGATTCTCCCCTACCTTGATATGCCGCTCCAGCATGCGAATGAGCGCATTCTAACCGCGATGAAACGACCCGCCGCCAGTGAGAAGATGCTCGATCGAATCAACGCCTGGCGGAAAATATGCCCCGATCTTGTGATCCGCAGCACCTTCATTGTCGGTTTTCCCGGTGAGACAGAGGATGAGTTCGAGGAGCTTCTTGAGTTTCTCGAGGAGGCGCGTCTGGATCGTGTGGGCTGTTTCGCCTACTCAGCGATAGATGGGGCAGCCGCCAATGCACTGCCAGACCAGATTCCTGAAACGGTAAAGGAGCATCGTGTCGCTCGTTTGATGGCACTCCAGGCCGAGATTAGTCAGCAAAAGCTGACAGAAAAAGTGGGCCAGACGATGGTCGTATTGGTTGATGAGGTGAATGATGAGAGCATCATTGCCCGGAGTGCGGCAGACGCCCCGGAAGTGGATGGCAGTGTGATCATTGAAGGCGGCTGGGATCTTGACGTGGGAGATTTTGTTGAGGTGCGCATTATCAATGCTGATCAGTATGATCTTTGGGCTGAACCCATTGGTGAGTAGGGTGTTAACGCCAAATAAAATTACGGTTCCACAGAATGAACTGCATCTCTATAATGCCCTGCAATAGCGTGGGATAATGAATAAATTAACTGGGGCCTTTGCACAGCATTGTGCAGAGGCCTCTATCGATATAACGAAAAATTTGGAGAGAGATTATGTGGGCAAGGTTGGGTGTGGTTTTATGTTTAATGGTCGGTAGTGCACAGACTTTTGCGGCGGGTTTAGATCTTCGTCTCTCTGATGAATCTGCTGAGTTTACCTACCTGTTCCAGAGTTCAAGTTTCTACTCTGGTGGCGCTGATGTGGGTGCTGGCGTCTTCTTCAATAATGATGATGACCTGATGTTGAGTCTCTCCTGGGTGGTTAGCGGCCAAGGTCTGGGTGAAAGTGAGGCGCTTTCTTACGGTGTGGGTGTAAAGGGGTATGGCATGAATATCGATGATCTGGAACAGGATGGTGGTGCCGTTGCCATCGGTGGTCAGCTGCGCTATCTCATCCCGGGTCAAGTCTCTGTTGCCGTGATCGGCGAGGGTTTTATCTCACCAAAAATCACCAGTGGTGGTGATGTGGATAAGGTTGTCGAGTTTCGTATTGCCGCTGAGTTTGAAGTGAACAAAGATACCAGCGCGTATATTGGCTATCGCTCTTTAGAGGTGGATCTTGATGAAAAGAGTGACTACGAAATGGATAAAACGCTACATGTAGGTATCCGGCTTGGCTTCTAAATAGGCCTGTTAAATGGCAAAGGAAATATTGTGCGTGATTTAAAAGAAGAAATGCTTACGGGCGATATTAAGTCAGCAATGAGTTTTGCATCAGTAACAAAATGGGTAAAAATTACGCTAGCGATTTTCGTCATCGCAGCATACTTTACAGATAGCGTTTGGCTTACGGAAATCCTTATCGTATCCGTTGTCGTGTCATTAATTATTCCTCTCGGGTTCTTCGATGTATTCATTCAAAAATTATTGGAATACAACACCAAAAAGACAGAAGATCGTCAGATTCTTAATGCTACAGAAGCAAATAAACACTTTGAAAAATTGTATAAAAAGGTCGGCAAGTAATGTCATTTAACAAGTTGCTCAAGTCAGATTTTGGCAAGCTGTCTTCTTTTTTGCAAAAACACGCAAAAAAGCAGCCATCTCACCCAAACCGCTTAGCAAGGCGTTAATCACCCTGCGAGATCTTTGCACATCCGCCTGTTTTTCGTGCAAAGATCTCCTGGTAACGTTCTGTACACGCTACCGCTCTCAAAGTCCCCGCAGCTCAGTGCGGCGTAACGCCCTCTCACCCTCTATCGCCTGCTCTAGTTGTTGCAGAAGCATCGCTCTATCTTTGGGTAGATTTCCCGCAAGTGCTAACGCATTGGATGCGTGATTAGATCGAAAAATAGTGGCTTGAGGTGGCTCTAAGCCGCTCAGCAGTCGCCGCTGTTCTTGCAGTATCGCCTGATCATTTTGCATGATGAAAGGCTCACCGAACCTCTGCCGGAATGTTTCACTGGCAGACTCCTCAAGATAGAGTTGAAGCGTTGATAGGTAGTTAACGGGGGCTTGGTTGAGCAGCTCAATCGTGCCATCGATATGCCTCTGCCAGTGGGTGGTACCACCCAGACCTAGCACCACAGTAGCGGAGACTTTGAAACCACATCTCTGCGCTTTGGTGAGTGCCGTCACCATGCCGCGCTGTGTTGCCCCTTTCGTGATCTTTTTCAGGATGAGATTGGACCCCGACTCAATACCAAAGTAGAGCAAGGTCAATCCCGCTTGTTGCAGTTGTTGCAACTCCTCGGCAGATTTACGCAGCAGATTGATAGGGGTGGCATAACAGGAGACGCGCGTCAGCTGAGGAAAGCTGCTTTTTAGTAACAGCAGAATGGCCAGCAGCTGTTCAGACGGCAGTGCCAGTGCATCACCATCGGCCAAAAAAACACGTCGTGTTTTTGGCCAAAGTGAGACGGCCTCTCTAATCTCATTGGCGACCATTTCAAAAGGCCGCTCTTGGTAGCGCTTACTGTGATACATCGAGCAGAAACTGCACTGGTTGTAGCTACAGCCCAGCGTTGCCTGAATGATGAGATTATTGCCTTCGCTGGGTGGGCGGTAGAGTGGCATATCGTAGTTCAGCATAATGAGATGATCACCTTCTTAACGGGTCGATGATAGGTTGCAGATGTTGCAGTATAGTGTGAATTAGGCCGCTGATAACTATGTAGGAACATCTGTTATTGGTTGTTGCGGCAGATATTGCCGGTCTGCCTCCACTTTGGCACTGCTTAGTATATAGGCCACCTCTATTAATTCATGGATGAGCAGCTTGAACCCATAATCTCCAATGGCAGCGTTGCTTAGTGCTTGCAATAGAACAACTATTACAAGCACTAAGCGCCTTGCTCTTGAAAATTATGAATCTCAATCTGCCTCACCCAGAATTAATAGAGGTGCCCAATAGGCAAAAAAAAAGGCCAGTATTTACTGGCCTTCAGAATGGGTAGAACAGATGGACGAGCAGGAGGATGGAGGGTGGCTCGTCGATCATACTAAGAAGGTCGCAATATCAACGGCCTTCTTAGCAATTACTAACCCTCAACAGTGACGGTGCTGGGTACACTCTCCCATAAGCCGTGTTTGGTACAGTAAGCTAGTGCGGTCAACTTCAAAGAGGTACCCGTCGGGACGATGTTAAAAGTAACCTCAGCCTGTCCCTTGGCACCATCACCCCCCAATGTACCTGCTGGGAAGCTCACCTCAGCCAATAGTGTCTCTCTGTTATAGAGTTGAATGGAGCGAATGTAGTGGTCACCATCATCTGGGTGTGAATACTCATTGCCCATGGTCACAGTCACCGCCAGTTTCTCTCCTTTCTTAGCGGAGGAGGCGCAGGATATAAAAGGTGAGTGGCGGTCGATGTAATCCTTTTTTGCCTCTTTCTCTACCTGTTCGATATCTTCATAACGATTGATCTTTGGCATATCTACTCTCCTTAATTGAAACGGTGGCCTTTAAATCTTCAAGTGATGGTTAGTATAGCGTCAAACAATATGTTGTCAACAATAATGTTGGCATGCTGTCATTTCATTGTTGGGGGTGTGGTTATTGAGTGCTCTTTGCTTGCGGCAATCCTTGCCGCTCTTGCCGTTTTGTATTGCCATTTGTGTTTATACATAGTGATGTTGTCTGTAAAACTTCAATATATTCAGCGATCTGTATGTGTGGCATGCAAAGTGCAATGCTTTGCTTGAACCGTTCCATCTGGAGTGAGAGGCAACATGAAACTTGATCAAGTATTTGGTATTCACGAACAGGCATTACAGCTTAGGGCGCGCAGAGCTGAGCTGTTGGCTGGAAATCTCGCCAATGCTGATACGCCAGGATATAAGGCGCGTGATATCGATTTTCAGAAAGCTCTCAGACAAGAGATGGGGCAGCCAGTCAAGATGGCCGTTACCCATGAGCGCCATGTTCAAGTTGATAACGGTTTTATCTCGCCAGCTGAACTGCTCTATCGCGTCCCCTCTCAGCCCTCATTAGATGGGAACACGGTTGATTCGCAATTGGAGTATGCCGCCTTCTCCAGCAATGCTCTGGAGTATCAGGCTAGCTTGAGATTCCTTACTGGCAAAATTGATTCACTTAAATCAGCCATCCGGGGTGATTAACAATGTCTATGTTTAAAATTTTTGATACTGCCGCATCGGGGCTCACTGCTCAGAGTACACGGCTTAATTTAATCGCCAGCAATATGGCCAATGCGGATGCCGTTAGCAGCAGCATTGGTGAGACCTACCGGGCCCGTCAGCCCGTGTTCAAAGCGATGTTGGACCAGTTGAACCCAAATAGCGCCTCTACAGGGGTGCAGATGATGGGGGTAGTTGAGAGTGATGCACCATTGGTGAGTGAGTATCGGCCTGAACATCCACTAGCCAATGAAGAGGGGTACATCTTTCGCCCCAACGTCAATATGGTCGAGGAGATGGCCAATATGATCTCTGCCTCACGTGCCTATCAGAGCAATGTTGAGGTGATGAATTCCGCTAAGCAGCTGTTGGTAGCAACGCTGCGTATTGGTCAATAAGGGGTAGATGATGAGTACAGTTGATGCAACAAGTGATATCTATAGCAGTTTAGGCCTCACCCGTGAAGTGGATGAAAATCTCTCGGATAGTGATTTGCAGATGCAGGATTTTATGAATCTGCTGGTGACAGAGTTAACTCACCAAGACCCCTTCAAACCGATGGAAAACTCTGAGATGGCGACGCAGATCTCACAGTTTGCAGCCGTCTCTGGTATTGAAGAGCTAAACACTTCATTTGAAAGTTTGTCGACCAATATTGTATCCAGTCAAGCCATTGAGGCGGCTGGTTTGGTAGGGCGCCAAGTGATGATTCCTAGTGACAAAGCCTACCTTACAACGGGCGGTACCGTGGGTGGCTCGATCTTTCTTTCCGAATCCATGAGTAACATCACCCTGCGTGTGACCAACAGCAGTGGTGAGTTGGTGCGGGAGATGAGATTGGGTAGTCATGCAGATGGGGAGTTTGCTTTCAATTGGGATGGTGCTGATGACGCGGGTGAATACCAGCCGAGTGGCATCTATGAACTGAGTATACAAGGTGATGTTGGCGGTGAAGCTGTTTCACCGCAGGTATTGACCAATGCCGATGTAGAAAGTGTGAGCCTAGGTGCGCCTGGGCAACCAATACTGCTCAACCTCAATGGGTTGGGCGCAATCTCTTTAAACGATGTGATTCAGATTCACTGATTAGGGGAATAGATTATGCCTTTTCGTGTAGCACTTAGCGGACTTGATGCCGCCTCCACTGACCTTGAAGTGACAGGTCATAATATCGCCAATTCCAGTACCACAGGTTTTAAACAGTCACGTGCTGAGTTTGCAGATATCTACGCCAACTCCATTCAAGATGTGAGTGCCACCACCGCAGGTCGTGGTGTGCGTGTTGTTCGTGTTGCCCAGCAGTTTAGCCAGGGGGGTATCGACTTTACCGCCAACAATCTTGATCTCGCTATCAATGGTGAAGGTTTTTTTATCATGGCAGATTCGAGTGGTAACACCTCCTATACTCGTGCGGGTGCTTTTGGGTCGGATCGTGATGGTTATGTTGTCAACCATGCCGGTGATCGGTTGCAGGTTTTTGCCCCTATTGGCACTACCGGCAGTTTCAATACAGGTACGACAACAGCCCTTCAGTTGCCCTCCCTATCAGGGCCACCTTCACCGACTACTAGTGTGGTGGCCGCGCTGAATCTTGACTCTGCTGAGACGGTACCGACGATCGCGTTCTCAGCAACCAATGCAAATAGCTACAACCACTCAACCTCAACGACCATCTATGATTCGCAGGGTGGTGCCCATACGCAGACCATGTACTTTCGTAAGATAGCACCCAATAGTTGGGAGGCCTACACTGCGGTTGATGGTTCATTTGTGCCTTTTACCGCTGCCGTAGTGGGACCACCTGCAGTACCTGCTGTTAACGCGGTTGTAATGAATTTTGATAATGCCGGTGTCATCATTCCGAGCAGTGGTGATATTAATGCCACTGGAGGTGTGACATTGCAACCACATGCGATAGCAGGCGTAGACCCAATCACTTTGAGTTTTGATTACAGTAGCTCCACTCAGTTTGGCGGTAGTTTTGATGTTAATGAGTTGAGCCAGGATGGCTTCTCTTCAGGACGTCTGAGCGGCATCGATATTGATGGTACAGGTGTGGTTTTTGCTCGTTTTACCAATGGGCAGTCAACCGCTTTAGGTAAAGTGGCGATGGCTCGTTTCAGCAACCCCCAAGGGATGCGTCAGTTGGGTGATACCAGCTGGGCGGAGACCTTCACCTCAGGTGATCCCGCCATTGGTGAAGCTGGAACCTCGAGTTTTGGTCTGATGCAGTCGGGTGCGCTGGAGAGTTCAAATGTTGATATTGCCGAGCAGTTGGTCAACCTGATCACTGCGCAGCGCAACTTTCAAGCCAATGCCCAGGTGATCACCACCGCCGATACGGTCACGCAGACCATCATTAATCTTAGATAGTAGGAAGTAGAAAGTGGAGTAGGGGCTTCCCTACTTCCTACTTCCCATCTAAGCAGGAGTTATCCCATGGACCGCATGTTATTTGTCGCAATGAGTGGCGCCACCGAGACGATGCTGGCGCAGGCTAACAATAACAACAATATGGCGAATGCCAACACCCCTGGTTTTTTGCAGGATTTAAATCAGTTCCGCAGTATGCCGGTATTTGGTGATGGCCATCCCACACGTGTCTATGCGATGAATGAGCGCCCTGAAGTCAATTTTGAGAAGGGGCAGATGCAGCAGACCGGTAATGATCTTGATATTGCCGTGAGAGATCAGGGCTGGATTGCAGTGCAGGCACCCGATGGTAGTGAAGCCTACACCCGTCGTGGTGATTTACAGATTGATGCAAATGGCATTCTAACTAACGGCGCTGGTTTGCCGGTGATCGGCAATGCCGGGCCGATTGCATTGCCGCCTGAAGGCAAAATTGATATCGGCAGTGATGGAACGATTACTATTCTGCCTGTTGGCTCAACGCCAGAGGCGTTGGCCGTAATGGATCGTATCAAACTGGTCAACCCGCCAACGCAGGAGTTGGTCAAAGGGAATGATGGCCTGATGCGCCTGAAAGATGGTAGCGAAGCAGACCCTGATGCCAGTGTGAATGTGGTCTCAGGGATGCTAGAGAGCAGTAATGTCAATGTTGTTGAATCACTGGTGACCATGATTGAACTCTCTCGTCGTTACGAGGCTCAGGTCAAGATGATGAGGACGGCCAAAGAGATTGATGAGTCAGCCGCCAGCATTATGCGTATGGGCTAACGTCAATAATGGCATGCCAATTGCAATGTAATTTAGAAGAAGCGCGTTAAGCGAAGTAAGAAGAGGAGTACACCATGTTTCCAGCACTATGGATTGCCAAGACAGGTCTCGATGCACAGCAGACCAATATGTCCGTTATCTCCAATAACTTGGCCAATGTAAACACCACCGCTTTCAAACGTGATCGTGCCGTATTCCAAGATTTGATGTATCAGAATGTTCGTCAGGTGGGGGCACAATCTACCGAGAATACCACCCTACCATCAGGGTTGGCACTGGGTACCGGTGTGAGAACTGTGGCCACCCAGAAGTACCATAGTCAGGGCAATATTACCCAGACCAGCAACCCATTGGATATTGCCATACAGGGCAAAGGATATTTCCAGATCCTGCATCCTGACGGGGGGATCGCCTATAGCCGTGACGGCACATTCAGCATGAGTGCCGATGGTGAGATGGTGACGCCAAATGGCTATCTGCTACAACCTGCCATTACCATTCCAGATAATGCCACCAGTGTCACAATCGGTTCAGATGGGGTTGTCTCTGCACTGCTTGCAGGTGCTTCAACACCGACTCAACTCGGTCAGGTTGAGCTAGCAAATTTCACCAATCCAGAAGGGTTGGCTGCGGCGGGAGGAAATCTTTATCGCGAGAGTGCCGCCAGTGGGTCACCACAAACTGCTACCCCAGGATCAGACAGCCTCGGCACCTTGCTGCAAGGTGCCTTGGAGAGTTCAAACGTTAATGTGGTTGAAGAGTTGGTGAGCATGATTGAGACCCAACGCGCCTATGAGATGAACTCAAAAGCGATCTCTGCGGCGGATGATATGTTGAGTTTTGTCACTAATCAGCTCTAATCGGAGGATGATATGAATAGATTGCCACCGATTTTAGCGATGATCCTGCTCCTGCTGAGTGGTTGCAGTAGTGGACCAAAGCGAGATATCAACTATGCACCCGTACGCGCACCTGCGCCAACGACTATCGTTGATAGTAACGGTTCAATCTACATGTCAGGCCATAAAATTGCTTGGTTTGAAGATATCAGAGCCCATCGTGTGGGTGATATTTTGACGGTGGTGCTGAGTGAAAGCACCAGTGCCAAGAAGTCAGCCAAAACATCAACCGGCAGAACAAACAACAACAATATCACCAGCCCAACCATCCTGGGTTCAGGGCTTGCTTTTAGCGCCCCAGGTGTGCTGCCACTCGCCTCCCATACCAATAACAATTTGGGTTTTACACTCGCCTCAGATCACAGTTTTGAGGGTGAAGGCTCCTCCACACAGAGCAATGATCTGACCGGCAATGTGACGGTGACGGTGATTGAGGTGCTCGCCAATAGAAACTTAGTGATTCGTGGTGAGAAACGGATGGGTATCAATCAGGGCAATGAGTACGTCAAGCTCTCTGGCATTATCCGGCCACAAGATATCACCCCGCAGAACACCATTGACTCCTCACGCATTGCCGATGTCACCATTATCTACAACGGTGATGGTCATGTGGCTGACTCAGGTTCACCGGGTTGGCTCAGCCGACTCTTTAGCGGTGAGTTGTTCCCTTTTTAGGAGATTGAGATCGTGACTATTTTATATAAAAAAGAGGTCCAGAATAACCTCAGTCGTCTACTGCTACTGCTTGTCATGCTGCTGCTTAGCCAGCTGGCCCTGGCAGAACGGATTAAAGACCTCGCTGGGATTGATGGTGTGCGGAGCAACCAGTTGATCGGCTACGGTATCATCGTCGGTCTCAATGGCAGCGGTGATAAGGATACCGACTCCCCCTACACGCTAAACAGCTTGAAGAGCATGCTCTCCCAGTTGGGTGTGCAGATTCCAGCGGATGCAAAGATTAAACCCAAAAATGCCGCCGCCGTTATCATTCATGCCAATCTTCCGGCTTTTGCCAAGCCGGGTCAGAAAATTGATATTACGGTCGCCTCGCTTGGTAATGCCACTAGCCTGCGTGGTGGTAGCCTGTTGATGAGTCCCATGCGGGGTGGTGATGGCAAGGTCTACGCTGTGGCACAAGGCAACTTGGTGGTGGGTGGTCTAACCGCATCGGGCCAAGATGGCTCAAGAATTACCGTCAATATTCCAACCACGGGTCGTGTGCCCAATGGTGCATCCATAGAGCGCGCCTCGCCCAACACCTTTAGCAAAGGCAACACACTCACTCTTAATCTGCATAGTGCAGACTTTACGACAGCCCGACGTATGGCAGAGACGATCAATAGAACCATCGGTCCAGGCACTGCAAAAGCGATGGATGCGGTATCAGTCAAGGTCAATTCACCGATCGATTCTGGACAGAAAGTGAGCTTTGTTGCCTTCTTGCAAGAGCTGGAGATTATTCCTGGTGAGGCTGCCGCTAAGGTGATTATCAACTCTCGCACTGGCACGGTGGTGATCAATAGCCATGTCAGAGTCTCCCCTGCTGCGGTGTCACACGGCAACTTGGTAGTGACCATTAGTGAAAAGACAGAGGTCTCTCAGCCAGGTCCACTCTCTTCCGGGCAGACGGCAATCGTGCCTCGGAGCGACATTGTGGTCTCTGAGGGGGAGAGCCATATGTTTCTCTTTAGCCCAGGTGCCACCCTTGATGAGGTGGTACGGGCAGTCAATGAGGTGGGTGCTGCACCGAGTGATCTGGTCGCCATTTTAGAGGCACTGAAAGAGGCGGGTGCGTTACGTGCCGAGCTGCTAGTGATCTAACATGACTCTGACCACCGCCAACGTCTACACTGATTTCCAGGGGCTGACCCAGCTCAAGGCAGCGGCGCGCCAGGATCAAGAGGGTTCGCTTGATGAGGTGGCACGTCAGTTTGAGTCACTGCTGACGCAGATGATGGTCAAAAGTATGCGTGAGGCGAGTGCTGTTGAGAGCGATATGGATAGCGACCAAAGTCTCTTCTATCGTGATATGTACGACAAACAGCTGTCGCTGCACCTGTCACAGGGGAATGGCATGGGCTTGTCTGAGGTGATTAAACGTCAACTTACACCTGCCGAAGGTCTCACCTTTGATAGTCATCGAGGGATTGATGACTATCATCAACGCCCCGTGAGTCGTGCGTACATCAGCCCTATGGATCAACCCCAACCTGAGCCGCAGGCAGATGTGGCTGAAACAGCCGCTATTGATGGGCCAGAGAGCTTTGTCCAGCAACTCTGGCCACAGGCAGAGAAGGCGGCGGCCGAACTGGGCCTGCCTGTTGAGGCACTGTTGGCTCAAGCAGCACTAGAGAGTGGCTGGGGCGGCCAGATGATCCGCCATGCCAATGGTGATAACAGCCATAACTTATTTGGTATCAAGGCGGATAGTCGTTGGGAAGGTGAGCGTGTTGCAGTCTCGACGCTTGAGTATGAACAGGGTATCGCGGTGCGTAAAAAAGCCTTCTTCCGTGCCTATGACTCATTTGAAGCGAGCTTTAGTGACTATGCCGATTTTGTTAAAACGAGTCCCCGGTATGTGGATGCACAGAGATCCTCAAATAGCCCAGATACCTATTTCCGTAAATTGCAGCATGCTGGTTATGCGACTGATCCCGCTTATTCCGAAAAGGTAATGCGCGTGATGCGTGGTCCTGAAATGTTGGGTGCGGTGAATCAATTCAAGACTGAACTGAATCAGCCGAAACAGATATAACTGGGCGTGTGCTAGTCGCATATGCTTGGTGGTGAGGTAAGAAAATGGCATCAATTCAAAATATAGGTACCAATGCGCTACTTGCATTTCAGCGTGCACTGGCCACGACGGGCCATAATATCGCCAACTCCAGTACCGAGGGCTACAACCGCCAGCGTGTTAGTTTTTCCACCAGAGAGCCGCAGCTTGAGGGTGGTAACTGGATGGGTTCTGGGGTTCAAGTATCGAAAATTGAACGGATGTATGATGACTTTCTTGCTGGGCAAGTGATCACCAGCCAGTCTGCCACCTCCAGACTGGAGGTGCTCGGTGAACAGGTCTCGCGTATTGATACGCTATTGGCGCGCCCAGAGTCCGGATTGGATGCACCGATGCAGGAGTTCTTCGGCTCCATGCAGGCACTGAGCAATGACCCCTCTTCAATCGCTGCGCGTCACATGGTGCTTTCAGATACAGAGACATTGGTGGATCGATTTCACTTTCTGGGCGGTGAATATAGCTCCATGCGCCAGGATGTGAACCAAGAGCTAAAAAATAATTTAACCGTTTTAAATGGGCTTGCCGATGCGGTAGCCAATCTAAATAAAGTGATCGTTAGCGCACGCGGTGCCTCGGGTGGTCAAGCACCCAATGATCTGCTTGATCAACGTGAACGTTTGGTTAAAGAGATTGCCAAACTGATCGACGTCAATGGTGTAGAGCAGGAAGATGGCGCGCTCAATCTTTTTGTTGGCCAAGGGCAGGCGCTGGTTATCGGAGCAACACCGACCACATTTGTGGCGACCACCAATCCAAGCAATACCCTCTCACCCGATATTTCGATGGTGACGGCCAGTGGCACCGTGGTGATCACTGAAGAGGTGACGGGTGGCAGGCTGGGTGGTCTGCTTGAGTTCCGTCGAGACTATATTGATCCCGGACAAAATGAGCTAGGTTTAGCTGCCATTGGTTTGGTGACACAGGTCAATCAGCAGCATGAGCTGGGGCTAGATCTAACAGGAACGATGGGCGGCAATTTTTTCCAGGACTTCAATATTGTTGGTAAAGGCGACCTAACAAACAGTGGTGCAGGTGATGTCAGTTTAAGTTTTGTTGATTCTGCGATTGGTGATGTGACCACCAGTGATTATCGGCTGGTCAGTGATGATGGTGCTGATGCCTATACGTTGACACGTCTTTCAGATGGGACGACTTGGGCGGTAGATGGCTCACTACCTTCACCTCAATTGACGGTAGATGGTCTTAATCTGACGGTGACAGCGGGTGCCGATGCAGGGGACTCATTTCTTATTCAGCCAACGCGTGATGCGGCAGAGAGCATCCGTTTTGTGATCACAGATCCGGTGCGTATTGCCGCAGCAGGAGGGCTGCGTTCAGCGGAGGCGACAGACACCAGTGGCAATCCGATCAACACGGGTGATGGCACCATTACGCAGGCCAGCACAAATAGTGTGACAGGCATGCCGTTGGCCACTGATATCACCTTCACCTTCTCCAATGATGCTGATGGTTTAGGTAATTCAGGATTTACCATTGTAGGTGGCCCAGCGGCTGCACCGGATAACTATGTGCTTTATGACCCCACGACGAATGATATCTATGGCAAAACCTTTCCAGAGAGTGGCAATCCGACACAGTTTGATAACTTTGGTGGGTTGAGTTTCCAGTTTGCAGGCACCCCGGTGGTTGGTGATCAGTTTCAAATCACCAACAACAGCAATGCAACAGGTGATAACCGCAATGCACTGTCGATGGTTGCCCTTCAAGAGAGTCGTTTTCTATCAGGGGGGACGACCAGTCTACAGGAGAGCTACTCACAATTGGTCTCTTCAGTAGGTGCACAGGCCAGAGGGATTGATATCAATCTGCAGTCACAATCGGGGCTATTGGATGCAAATGAGGCTGCACTCTCATCAGTGGGTGGTGTCAACCTAGATGAAGAGGCGGCTAATTTAATCAGATTTCAGCAGGCCTACCAGGCCTCAGCTCAAGTTATCGCAGCATCAAATACCCTTTTTGATACGCTGCTAAATGCGGTTAGGGGCTAGTTATGCGTATATCAACCTCACTATTCTATAAACGCTCCACGGATGCCATGTTGGCGCAGCAAGCGCAGGTGTCACAGACGCAACTGCAGCTCTCTTCAGGTAAGCGTATTTTGCGTCCCTCAGATGATCCGATGGGCACATCAAGAATTATGGAGTTTAACCGTTCAATTGAGACGGTTAAACAGTACCAAGAGAATGCCAGTGTAGCGACGAGTCGGTTAGAGCTTGAGGAGGGAGCGCTGGAGGGCATGGTTGATATCCTACAGCGAGCCAATGATCTCGCTATTCAAGGTAATAATGACTCAATGTCTGCTAATGATCGAGGCGCGATCGCCGCTGAGATGCATCACTTGCTTGATGGCATGCTGGGTTTAGCCAATAGTAAAGATGCCAATGGCGAGTACCTCTTTTCTGGTTATCAGCGTGATACCCAGCCTTTTAGCCGACCTGCGCTGAATGACTTTATATATAGTGGCGATCAGGGGCAACGCCAGTTGCAGATCTCCTCCACTCGTCAAGTGGCCGATGGTGATAGTGGTTATGACCTCTTTGTTGATGTTGAAACAGGGCCATTTGCTATCGGTAGTGGTGTGGCAGCCACATCGTTCTTAGCCATCAATGATGGTGATCTCACTATCAATGGCATCAGTGTTGGTGCCATTCCCGCAGCGGCTGATGCCACCGAACGGGCCTATCAGATTACTGCAGCTATTAATGATATTAAAGGTGTCACGCATGTTTTTGCAGAGGTGATACAGCCCGATAGGGTGTCACTCTCATCTTCGTATAGTGATATCACCATAAATTCACTCTCAACACCGGATACCGGTTTGGCTACCAGTGTGATTCCAGCAACCACCCGTTCAGCGAGTGTAACAGGGGCTGCTGCAACCACCTTTGCCGCCATCAATGCGGGTGACTTGACGATTAATGGCACCAGTGTGGGTGCTATACCCATCGCAGCAGATGCAGCGACAAGAGCGGTGCAGATTCGTGATGCCGTCAATGCCGTGTTTGGTACTACAAATGTGCGTGCAGAGCTTGTCGGCACAGATCAAGTACAGCTGATATCCTCTAGCAGTGACATTACCGTCAGCACGGTTACAGCGACAGATACCGGGCTAATATCGGGTACAACACTGGCGGTAAATGATCGGCAGAGAAACATCTTTGAGACGCTCTATGAGTTAGCAACAGAGCTGGAGAATGATAACTCCGTTGATCGCTACATTGCCGATGTGCAGTTGGCAATGGAGAACATACTCAACACACAAGCAACGGTTGGAGCACGCCGGAATGCGGTGGATGAGCAGGATGAGGTGAATTCAGGTTCGCAACTTATTTTGGAGAGCTACCGTGCCGAGATAGAAGATCTGGATCTTACCGAAGCGATTAGCCGACTGAGCCAGCAGATGATGGCGCTTGAAGCGGCACAGAAGACCTATATCCAAGTGCAAGGCAACTCGCTGTTTGACTATCTATAAGTTGAGGTAGTATTGAGAGAGATACAAGGGTGGGCGTGCTTCTTTTGCCCACGCAGTCTACTACATGGCTGTAGATAAGAGAGAAAAGAGGGCAGTACCTTTTTTCTTTAGGAGTAAACTCCAATGAAATTAGGAGGTGAACAACCTAAAAAGAAGCAAATAAAATGAGCGTCAAACATCATATGAATTTATTTCCCAAGATGGCTAAAGTTTCATAATGATGCTGCCGCTACGTATATCGGAGGCGGTAAATACCAGAAATTTTCAGGTATATCCGCTAAATATAAACCTGACCCCGAGGGCACACCCATAAGTGGTAGCTAAAGGGGAATACGGAGTAAGATCATGGCACAAACAATCAATACTAATGTTGCATCCTTAACCGCGCAACGCAATCTCAACAAATCTCAATCTGCACTACAAACCTCTCTACAGAGACTCTCTTCTGGTTTACGAATCAACAGCGCAAAAGATGACGCTGCAGGACTGGCTATCTCCGACCGAATGACCTCTCAGATCCGTGGTCTCAATCAGGCGGCCCGTAATGCAAATGACGGAATTTCTCTTTCCCAGACTGCGGAAGGTGCCCTGCAGGAAACAACCAATATGCTGCAGCGGATGCGTGAACTTGCCGTTCAGGCGGCAAATGATACCAATACCGCGGCAGACAGATCTTCTCTGGATGCTGAATTCCAGAGCCTGATTGAAGAGATTAATCGAATTGCCACCTCCACCGCCTTTAACGGCAAAACCATGCTCACCGGATCTTATGCCAACCCGGGCAGCGGCTTTATTTTTCATGTCGGAGCAAACGCCAACCAGGTGATCAGCATTACAATTGCCGGCGCATCGGCCGGTGCTCTGGGCACAACCGGATCGGTTGCCGGCCAGGATGTTCTTACCAATGCGGCGGCGAACAGCGCAATCACCATAATGGACGAAGCTATTTCAGATATAGACATTATGCGTGGTGACCTGGGTGCGGCCCAAAACCGAATGGTCTCAACGATTTCAAACCTGCAGAACGTAGCGGAGAATCTCTCTGCCGCCCGTTCCCGGATCCTGGATGCCGACATTGCTCAGGAAACTTCGGAGATGACCAAGAATAATATTCTGCATAAGGCAGGGGTATCGATTTTA